>NC_009675.1:2985000-3312500 GCF_000017505.1 Anaeromyxobacter sp. Fw109-5 | reverse complement strand
CCCGGCGCGCCGTACGGTCTTCCAGGGCGCGGCGTTCCCGTTCTCGTCCACGCGGACGCGGGTGTGATCCGGGCCGCGCCAGACGCTCCCGGCGATCACCCGCCCCGGGATCCAGGGGTAGCGGGCGCGGGCCTCGTCCGAGACGAAGACCACCGGCGACACCGGCGTCGCGTCGGGCGTCGCGGCGGGAACCCCCTCCTCGGTCAGCGTGATGCGCTCCTCGCGGCGCCCTCCCGGGCCGCGCGCGGGGCGCTGGCGGCGGCGCCGGTTGTTGCCGCGGGCGCCGTTGCGGTTCTCTTGGTGCGGTCTGTCCAGCATGTGGTCCTGTGATCTCGGCCCGGCGGCGGCTCGGCGACGCGTGGCGTCTGCTCGGCCGGCACGGCTGCGATGTGGGTGGAGGCGCCGTGTTCGTCGGGCCCGGAGGCCCCGCCGACGCTCGTCCTTGCTTATCTATCCCGGACGACGAAGGATTTCAACGCCTTCGGCGCCCTGCTTCCCGCGAGGCGGCCCAGCCCAGCCCCACGGATCCGCTGACACCCAGCGTCGTCTGCCGTAGCTTGCGCGCATGTCCGAGCCCCGTCCGAAGCGGCGCTGGCCGAAGATCCTCGCCGCCGTCGTCCTCGTCCTGGTCGTCCTCGTCGCGGGCGTGCTCCTCGCGCTCGACCGCATCCTGCTCTCCCAGGCCCGAAAGCAGGCCGCGACGCTCTCGCAGCAGCTCGGCCGCCCGGTCGAGATCGGGGGCGTCGCGACCAAGCTCTGGGGCGGCCTGGGCGTGCGGGTGACCGACGTGAAGATCGGCGCCGGCGAGGGGGAGCCGCTGCCGCTCGCCGAGCTCCGGCGCGCGGAGGTGGAGGCGAACCTCCTCCGTGCCCTCCGGACCGGCGGAGAGGAGATCCAGGTCGACGAGGCGGTCCTCGAGGGGCTCCGCGTCAACGTCGTGAAGCTGCCCGACGGCACCACGAACCTGGAGCGCGTCGCGGACCGCCTGGCGAAGCCCGAGGAGGAGCGGCCCGCCGAGCCTGCGCCGCCGGAGCAGCCTCCCTTCCGCCTGCTCCGCGTGGATCGGGCGGCGGTCGAGAACGCGCGCATCGCCTTCCTGGACCGCACCGTCCCGGGCGCGAAGGAGCTGTACGTCGACGATCTCGACGTCGAGGTGAAGGACCTCGAGACTGGCAAGCCGCTCGAGCTGGTGGTCCGCGCGGCGGTGCTCGCGCAGACGCAGAACCTGGAGCTGCGCGTGAAGGCGGCGCCGCTGCCCGCGTCGCTCGAGGTCGTCCCGGAGGAGGTCGTGCTGAAGGTGCAGCCGATCGTCCTCGATCCGCTCGCCCCCTTCCTGCCGGCCGAGCTCGGCTTTCGGGGAGGGCGCTTCCAGGCGGATCTCTCCGCGGATCTCGGCGGCGCCGTCCCGGGCGGAGAGGGACCGCTCGAGGTCCGCGGGGGCTTTCGCGCGACGCAGCTCGCCTTCGCCGGGCAGGAGGGCGGCAAGGCGCTGGACGTCGCGCTCGACTCGGACCTCGAGGCGGACATGAAGGCGGGGGAGCTTCGCATCGGCAAGCTGGAGCTCACCGCCGGGCCTGCGGCGCTCGTCGGAAAGGGGCGGGCGACCGGGCTCAACGGTGACTCGCCCAGGTTCGAGGGGCTGGAGATCGTCGGGCGAAACCTCGACCCGCAGGCGCTCGTCCCGTACTACCCGCCCCTCAGGAAGCAGATGGGGGGTGTCGTGGTCGCCGGACCGATCGGGCTCGTGGTGCGCGGCTCGGGCGGCGAGGCGGCGCAGACGGCCGAGCTCCGCGTCGATCTCACGCCGGTGCGGCTCGTGGTACCGCAGCAGCTCGCGAAGGCGGCCGGCGCGCCCCTGACCCTGCTCGTGCGGGCCGACGCGGCGCAGGGGGGCGGGAGCATGCGCTTCGACGCGACGCTCGATCTCGCCGGCGCGGACCTCCGGCCGGGCGGGACGCTCGCGAAGAAGCCCGGCGATCCCATGTCGCTGCGGGCCACCGGTACCTACCGCCAGGCGGGCGGCGGGCAGGAGGTGCGGCTCGACGCCGTCCAGCTCGCGGTCCTGCGCTCGCGGCTCGATGGGAAGGGGAAGGTGGCGCTGGCGGGCGCGGGCAAGACGGCCACCACGACGTTCGAGGCGGAGCTGCGCGGCGAGCGGCTGGATTTGGACGAGCTGCTCCTCCCCGCGCCCGAGGCGAAGGAGCCCGCGAAGGAGGAGACCGAGCCGCTCGATCCGGCGGCGTTCGCCGGGCTCTCCGGGGTCGCCGACCTGCGCCTCGGCCAGCTGCGCATGAAGCACCTCGAGGCGCGCAACGTCGCCGTGCGGGTGCGCGTGAAGGGCGACGAGGTCACCTTCGAGCAGGCGCGCCTGGAGGCCTTCGGCGGCGCGGTGTCGGCCGCCGGCACGCACCTCGCGGTGGCGCGCCCCGACGCGCCGTTCGAGGTCGCGCTCGACCTGAAGGGAGTCGCCGGCGAGGAGGCGCTGAAGCTGCTCGGCGACCGCAAGGTGATCGGCGGGACGCTCGACGCCGTGTTGAAGCTCGGCGGCACCGGCTGGAACGCCGGGCTCCTGACGAAGTCGGTCACGGGCGGCGTGGACGGCACGCTGCGCAACGGCGCCTTCTTCGGCAAGGACCTGGTCGCCTCGGTGGCGAGCCCCCTCGCGGCGAAGCTCCCGTTCGCGGCGTCCCGCCTGCCGGAGGCCGGCGCGACGAAGCTCGGCAAGGAGCTGCCGTTCGGCTTCAAGATCGCGAACGGCCTCGCGTCGCTGTCGAAGCCGCTGCGCGCCGAGACCGGGCAGGGCACGCTCTCGCTCGAGGGAGGCTTGCGGCTCGACGGCACGCTCGCCATGCCCGCGACGTTCGCGCTCGCGCCCGAGCTCATCTCGAGGATCACCGGCGGTCGCGCGAAGCCCACGGGCCCGATCCCCGTCGCCTTCGAGCTGAGCGGCCCGGCGTGGAGGCCCAGCGTGGGGGGGCTCGCGCTGGACGCGGCGGTGAAGGCCATCGTGGAGCAGGCCGCGGCCGGGGCGATCGGCCGGGCCGTCGGCGTCGAGGGCTCGTCCGTGGGCGAGGTGACCGCGAAGAAGAAGGCGGAGGCGGAGGCGAAGGCGCGGGAGGAGGCCGAGAAGCAGCAGAAGAGGCTGGAGGAGGAGGCGAAGAAGAAGCTGAAGGGGCTGTTCGGGAGGTGAGGGCTCAGCCCCGCGGGGCCGGCACCTCGCGCAGGCCCAGCGCGGCCGCGAGCTCGGCGTGCTGCCGAGGCGACAGGTACACCTCGAGCGCGCCGTCGGCGAGCTCGAACCGGGCGGGCTTGCGGAAGCCGCTGCGCGGAGGCTCGGGCGCGACGGTCCGCAGGATCGCGCTCGCCGGGAGGTGGATCGCCACGCGGCCCGCGCTGCGGGCGGCGGCGAGGCCGCGGGCGTCGAGCGGCTCCGGCTCGAGCGCGCGGCGGCGCGCGGGGAGCGTGAGCCAGTAGACGGCCTGGGCCGCGATCGCCCCCCACAGCACCGCCGGGTTCTTCCACGTGAACAGGTTCACCAGCACCGCGGCGATGGAGCCGAGCAGGAGCACCGTCGCGGCCCGCTGCAGGAGCTCCGCGCCGGCGCTCGGGCGGACGACCATGAGCTCGCCGCCCGTCGCGTAGAGCTGTCCCTTCGCGGAGCCGTTGCGGACGGGCTTGCCCGCCGCGTTGACCAGCATCGCCAGCACCATCCCCATCGCCCTGGGCTCTTCCATGGCGGGAACTCTACCTCGGGCGGCGGCGGGGCGGGCGCCCCGGCGGCGTGGAATTCGCCGGGGCCCCGCCGCCGGCGCCTTCAGTGCTTGCTCGCCGTCGCCGCCCCGAAGCCGGTCTGGGCGCGCACGTATTGATCCTCGAACGCCTCCGCCTCGGCGCGGGCGCGCGGGGACGCGTCGAGCCTCGAGACGACGAAGGTCACGAGGAACGCGACGGGCATCGCGAAGAGCGCGGGCTGGTCGTAAGGGAAGATCGCCTTCGCGTTGCCGAGGACGCTCACCCACACCGACTTCGAGAGCAGGACGAACAGCACCGCGGAGACGAGGCCGCCGTAGCCGCCCGCGACGGCGCCCCGGGTGGTGAGGCCCTTCCAGTACATCGAGAGGATCAGCACCGGGAAGTTCGCCGCGGCGGCGATGCCGAAGGCGAGGCCCACCATGAACGCCACGTTCTGCTTCTCGAAGAGGATCCCGAGGCCGATGGCCACGATCCCGAGGCCGACCGTCGCCATCTTGGAGACGCGCATCTCGGCCTGCTCGGTCGCCTTCCCCTGCTTGATGACGCGCGCGTAGAGGTCGTGCGAGATCGCGGAGGCGCCCGCGAGCGCGAGGCCCGAGACGACCGCGAGGATGGTCGCGAAGGCGACGGCCGCGAGGAAGCCGAGGAGGTAGTTCCCGCCGACGGCCTTGGCGAGGTGCATGGCCACCATGTTGCCGCCGCCGACGAGCTTGCCGCCCTCGAAGAAGGCGGGGTCCTGGCCGACGATGAGGATCGCGCAGAGGCCCATCAGGAAGATGACGTTGAAGAAGTAGCCGACGAAGCCCGAGGCGTAGAGCACGGACTTGCGGGCCTCCTTGGCGTTCGTGACCGTGAAGAAGCGCATCAGGATGTGGGGCAGGCCGGCCGTGCCGAACATGAGCCCCATGCCCAGCGAGATGGCGTTCACCGGATCGGCGAGGAGCGGGCCGGGCGCGAAGAGCTTGGGCCCGAGCTTGTGGACGGCGGTGGCCCGCTCGACCAGCGTGGCGTAGGAGAAGCCGAACCGGCTCATGGCGAGCACCATCACCAGCGTGCCGCCGGTGAGCAGCATGCCCGCCTTGATGATCTGCACCCACGTGGTGGCGATCATCCCGCCGAAGATCACGTAGACCATCATCAGCGTGCCCACGGCGATCACCGCCACGGCGTAGTCGAGCCCGAACAGCAGCTTGATGAGCTGGCCGGCGCCCACCATCTGGGCGATGAGGTAGAAGCACACCACGATGAGCGACGAGACCGCCGCCATCGTGCGCACCTTCCCCTGGTCGAGGCGGTAGGACGTGATGTCGGCGAAGGTGAAGCGGCCCAGGTTCCGCAGGCGCTCGGCCATGAGGAACAGGATGACCGGCCAGCCCACGAAGAACGCGATCATGTACATGTAGCCGTCGAAGCCCTGCGTGTACGTCATGGCGGTGAGGCCGAGCAGCGTGGCCGCCGACATGTAGTCACCGGCGATGGCGAGGCCGTTCTGGAAGCCGGTGATGCCGCCGCCGGCCGTGTAGAAGTCGGCCGTGGAGCGGGTCCGGCGCGACGCCCAGTAGGTGATCCCCATCGTCAGGGCGACGAACGCGAGGAACATCCCGATGGCGTGCACGTTGAGGGGCTGCTTCTCCGCGATCCCGTCCACCGCCGGGCCCGCGAGGGCGAGGGCGGGTGCGGCGAGCAGGAGCAGGGCGCCCAGCGTGCGCTGGGCGACCGAGCCGGCCTTGCGCGCGGCCTCCTGCGCCGCCCGGTCCCGGGCGTCCTTCACGACGTCCGCGGTCAGCGCGTCGAACTCGCCGTTCGCCCGCCGGACGTAGAGGGCGGTGAGGATCCAGAAGAAGACGAACATGAAGAGGCCGAGGGCCACGCCGACCGTCAAGGGCGAGCCGTCCGCGACCGGCACGCCGAGCGCGCCGGGGTTGAAGGCCACCAGCATCACGAAGCCGTAGAAGACGGCCAGGACGGTGATCGCGAGGGTCCACGCGAACCGTCCACGCCGGGCGACCAGCAGGTGGAACTTGGGGTTGCTGCGCATCCGTTCGTACATCTCGCTGCTCATGAAGAGCTCCGTCGCTCGGCACGCCGGCGCGCTTGCGCCGCGGCGAGTCGGGTGCGGGGTTTTCTGTCTGGACCCTTGATCGTCGCGGCGGAGACTGACCGTGGGCGCGGCGCGGCGTGTGGCGGGGGCCTTGGTCGTCGGGAGACTGACCTGGACCGGGGCGGCACGGTCCCACGTCGCGCGTCTCGTCCACAACCGGGGGAAGCTCCCTCACCCGACCGCGCTGGTCCACGAAGGGAGGCGGCTGCCGGGGCGGATCATCCGCGGTTGGCGAGGAGCGCGGCGTCGCGCACCAGCCGGTCGAGGGCGTCGGGTTCGGCGGGGTCGTAGTAGCCGCGGATCCGCGCCGAGCTGTCGATGAGGACGAGGTGCGTGCCGTGCGAGATGGCGGCAGGCGAGGGGTCGCCCCCCTCGCGGCCCATGCTCACCCGCAGGCCCCGCTCGACCGTCTCCCGCACCGCGTCGGTGGAGCCGGTGAGGAACCGCCACCGGCGAGGATTCGCGCGGTGCTCGCGCGCGTAGGCGGCGAGCCGGGCGGGCGTGTCGTGCTCGGGATCGACGCTGAACGAGACGAGGTGGAGCGCCGGCTCGAGGCTCCGCGTCCGTTCCTGCACGCGCTCCATCTGACGCGTGATGGCCGGGCAGACGGTCGGACAGCGGGTGAAGATGAAGCTCGCCACCCAGATCCGGCCGGACAGGTCGGCGGAGCCGAACGCTCGCCCGTCCTGATCGACGAGCTCGAACGCGGGCACCTCCCCCAGCACGGGCGGCGGAGGCGGCACGTCTGTCCGCAGCGCCCAGACCACCGGCCAGGCGGCGAGCAGGAGGACGGCTCCCACCCAGAGGAGCGGACGAGCAGCAGCGGCGCGGACCGCGGAGTCGAGTCGTGCGGCGCGCGCGGAGGCGGGCATGCCCTCGTCGTAGTCCGCGATCGCGCGCGGTCAAGCCGGCGGACCCAACGAGGATGGATTGCGGCATGGCGCCGCGGCGTAGCAGCGCCAACCTTAGCCGAGTCCGAGTCTCATCGCTCGAGGACCTCGCATGGCTGTCGCGCTCCACGGTCACGCGCCAGCTGCCTGGCCGCCGGACGCCCAGTACGGCGCGGCGACGCCGGGGAAGATCGGCATGTGGATCTTCCTCCTCTCGGACGCCTTCTCGTTCGCCGGCCTGCTCATCGCGATGGGGATCCTGCGGAGCGGCCAGCCGGAGTGGATCCGGCAGGGCGAGCCGGCGCTCGCGATCCCGTTCACCGCCCTCCTCACGTTCCTGCTCGTCGCCACGAGCCTCACGAACGTGCTCGCCTGGGCGGCCGCGGCCGAGGGCCGGCGCCGCGCCGCCGCCGCGCTCCTCGCGGTGACCGCCGCGGGCGGCGTGCTGTTCCTGGCCGGCCAGTACCACGAGTGGTTCGGGCTCTGGGGGCCGGGGCTCACGGAGGAGGGGCTCGTCCTCGGTCGCTCGGCGCGCGCGAGCACCTTCTACGTGATCACCGGCTACCACGGGCTGCACGTGCTGGTCGGCGTCGTCTACATCCTCGCCGTGCTCGCGCGCTACCTGCGCGGGCTCGCGACCGCGCACCACGTCGAGCTCCTCGGGCTGTACTGGTGCTTCGTCGACTTCGTCTGGATCTTCGTCTTCTCCTTCGTCTACCTCATGCCCTGAGGCCGCGATGGCCGATCTCGCCCGAGCGCAGGGAGCCACGGCGCACGGCGCCGTGCACCGGCGGCAGTACGTCGTCGTCTTCGTCGTCCTCGGCGTCCTGACCCTGGTCGAGCTCGGGGTCGCGCGGACGCCCGGGATCGCACGCGCGGCCGTGGTCCTCGCGCTGGTGAGCCTCGCCGTCGCCAAGGCGGCGCTCATCGCGCTCTTCTACATGCACCTGCGCTTCGAGACGCGCATCCTGCGGCTCACGGTGCTCGGCCCGCTGCTGGCGCCCGCCGCCTACGGCGTCATCCTCATCGCCGAGCGCGCCTGGAGGGCGACGTCATGAGGAGGCGCCTCCTCGCCCTCGCCGCGGCCCTCGCGCCCTCCGTGGCGGTCGCGTGTCCGGTGTGCGCGCGCGACCAGAACCCGGCCTCCGCGCTCCTCGTGGGCGGGATGATCGCGGCGCCTTACGTGGTCGCCGCGCTGGTGATCCGCGCCATCCGCGCGGCGGGAGACGAGCGATGACGTGGCGCCGCCTGGTGGTCGCGGGAGCGCTCGGGGTCGCGCGCGCGGCGGCGGCCGCCCCCGCGCCGGAGTCCGGGTTCGGGCTGCCGCGCGACGCGTCGCTCGACGGCGGGCGGGTCGACTCGCTCATCCACTACACGATCGCGGCGACCACCCTGATCTTCGTGATCGTCGGGGCGGTGCTCCTCGTGGCGCTCGTCCGCCACCGGCGCGACCACGCGGCGGTCCACAGCCACGGGAGCAAGCTCTCCATCGGCGTGGCGCTGGGCTTCGTCGCGCTCGTGGCGCTGATCGTCGACGGGTACCTGTTCTTCCACACCATCGTCGACATGCGCCGCTTCTTCTGGAACTTCGCCGCCGCGGAGGACCGGGCCGACACCGTGCGCATCGAGGTCCAGGCGCACCAGTGGGCGTGGCAGGCGCGGTACCCCGGGCCCGACGGCCGGTTCAACACGGAGGACGACGCGGTCACGCTGAACGACATCCGCGTCCCGGTGGGCGCCCCGGTGCTCATCCAGCTCGCCTCGGTCGACGTGATCCACAGCTTCAACCTGCCGCACTTCCGCGTGAAGCGGGACGCGGTCCCGGGAGAGATCACGAGGCTCACGTTCCAGGCGCGGACGGCGGGCGAGTACGAGATCGCCTGCGCCCAGCACTGCGGTCCGAACCACTACAAGATGCGGGGCGTCCTGACCGTGCTCCCGCCGCAGCGGTACCGGGCATGGCTCGACGCCGCGGTGGCCGACGCCCGCCGCGCCCACGACCCGGAGGACGCCGACGCCCGCTGGGGCTGGGAGTGGAGGAGGAGAGAATGACGCCCGCGCAGGCGCTCATGGAGGAGGCGCAGCCGATCCACCCGGCGCCGACCTCGTTCTGGCGGAGGTACGTCTTCTCGATCGACCACAAGATGATCGCGAAGCAGTTCCTGTGGGCGGGGCTGCTGTTCCTGCTGGTGGGCGGCGCGCTCGCCATGCTGATCCGCTGGCAGTGGGGGTTCCCGTACCGGCCCGTGCCGCTGGTGGGGAGGCTGCTCTTCGGCGAGTCGGGCGTGATCGGGCCGGCGACGTACCAGCAGATCTTCACCACGCACGGGCTCGTCATGATCTTCTTCGCCGTGACGCCCGTGCTCATCGGCACGTTCGGGAACCTGCTCATCCCGCTCATGATCGGCGCGCGCGACATGGCCTTCCCGCGCCTCAACATGTACTCGTTCTGGACCTTCCTGCTGTCGCAGCTGCTGGTCCTCGCCTCGTTCTTCGCCCCGCTCGGCTCCGCGGGCGCCGGGTGGACGACGTACACGCCGCTCTCGACGAACGTGGGCATGCCGGGGATGGGCCAGACGCTCGTCGTCGCCGCCATCTTCGTCACCGGCGTCTCGTCGACCATGGGGGCGGTGAACTACATCACCACGGTCATCCGGCTCCGAGCGCCGGGGATGACGTACATGCGCCTGCCGCTCACGATCTGGGGCCTGTGGCTGACCGCCATCCTGAACGCCCTGTTCGTGCCGGTGCTCGGCTCGGCGGCGCTCCTGCTCCTGCTCGACCGGAGCTTCGGCACGGAGTTCTTCGTGGCGGGAGCGTCGGCGGTGCGCGGCGGGGGCGATCCCATCCTCTGGCAGCACCTGTTCTGGATCTTCGGCCACCCCGAGGTCTACATCATGATCCTCCCGGCCTGGGGGATCCTCGGCGACGTCCTCTCCTTCTTCGCGCGGAAGCCCCACCACTGGTACCGCGGGACGGTGTGGGCGATGGTCCTCGTGACCGTCCTCTCCGCGATGGTCTACGGCCACCACATGTTCATGACCGGCATGAGCCCGCTCCTGGGCGAGGGCTTCATGCTCTTCACGCTCCTCATCAGCATCCCGTCGATGGTGGTGGTGGTGAACTGGGTCCTCACCCTCTGGCAGGGCTCGCTCCGCTACGACACGCCGATGCTCTTCGCGCTCGGGACGGTCTTCGTCTTCGGCGTCGGCGGGCTCACCGGGCTCTTCCTGGGTGACATCAGCATGGACCTCTACCTCCACGACACGATGTTCGTGGTCGGCCACTTCCACTTCACGATGGCGGCGGCCTCGGTGATGGGGGCGTTCACCGGGATCTACTTCTGGTTCCCCAAGATGTTCGGACGGCGGCTCGGCGAGCGGCTCGGGAAGATCCACTTCTGGTTCACCTTCCTCGGGCTCACGCTGGTCTTCGGCGGGCAGCTCCTCGCCGGGTACGCGGGCCAGGAGCGGCGGCTCTTCGATCCGTTCCAGTACACGTTCATCCAGGGGCTCCGCGGCCTGAACCGGTGGACGAGCTACTTCGCGTTCGCGCTCTTCACGGGGCAGCTCTTCTTCGTCGTGAACTTCTTCAGGGGTGTCTTCGGCAGGCGCGCCGCCCCGGCCGGCCCGAACCCGTGGCACGTGACGACGCTCGAGTGGACGGCGACCAGCTCGCCTCCGCCGTTCCACAACTTCGATCGGATCCCCGAGGTCGTCCGGGGGCCCCACGAGCTCTCGAACCCCGAGGTGCGGCGGCTCACCGGCAGGGACTTCGCGGGACAGGCGGAGCTCCTGCCGGGCGACGGCGCGGCGGCGGTCGCGGCCAGGAAGGGCTGAGGCGGTGGCGCGCGTCATGGCCCAGCGCGAGGAACGCGGCCGCGAGCCGGCGCCCGGCCTCGTGCGCGACCTCACCCGTTACCGGCGCCGCCCGCACGGCGCGGAGCGCACCGCCTACGTCGGCATGGCCGTGTTCCTCGGCTCCTGGGCGATGCTCTTCGTGGCGCTGTTCTTCGCGTACGCGTTCCTGCGCGCCCGGGCGCCGAGCTGGCCGCCGCTCGACGCCCCGCCGCTCCCGCGCCTGCTCCCGGGCCTGAACACGCTCGTCATCGCGGCGTCCAGCGCGGCGGTGGTGCGCGCCACCCGGTCGCAGGAGCTTCGCCGGCCCCGCGGCGTGACGGCGGCGCTCGCGGCCGCGGTCGTGCTCGGGGCGATCTTCCTCCTCGTGCAGGGGGTGGTGTGGAGCGGCCTCTGGCGGCAAGGGCTCGTGCCGGCCGGCGGTCCTTACCCGTCGGTGTTCTACGCGTTCACCGCGTTCCACGCGCTGCACGTGGTCGTCGGGCTGGCCGCGCTGGCGTGGCTCGCCGTCCGCGCGCGCGCCGGCGGCGAGTCCCTCCGCACGGACGTGCGGCTGTGGGGCTGGTACTGGCACTTCGTCGGCGTCGTGTGGGGAGTGCTCTACCTGACCGTCTACCTGGCGTGAGGTCGAGGTCGCCATGATCCGCGCGTCGCTGCTCCTGCTCCTCGCGATCGCCGCCGTGGCCTGCAAGGGCTACCGGCCGCAGGGCTTCGACGAGCCGCGGACGCTCGGGGGCAAGGTGGTGCCGGCCGAGGTGCTCACCGAGGGCGAGCGCGCCTACGTGCAGTACTGCCGCGCATGCCACGGCGACAAGGGCGACGGCAAGGGGCCCGCGGCGAAGGGGCTGCGTCCCCCGCCGCGCGACTTCACCCTGGGAGTGTTCAAGTTCGCCGCCGTGCAGGGCGGCATGCTCCCGAACGACGAGGACCTCGAGCGCATCGTCCGCAGCGGCCTGCACGGCACCGCCATGCTGGCGTGGGACGGGGTCCCGGAGCACAAGGTCCGGGAGATCGTCCAGTACCTGAAGACGTTCTCGCCGCGCTGGAAGGACGAGGAGCCCGGGGAGGCCATCCGGCCCACGCCCGACCCCTGGGCCGGGCGGGAGGCGGACGCGGTGGCGCGCGGCCGGAAGCTCTACCACGGCCTCGCCCAGTGCCTCTCCTGCCACCCGGCGTACGCGTCGAGAGCCTTCATCAGCCAGGCCTCGAAGGAGCTGACCGGCAACGCCACCAGCTCGTTCCGCGAGGACATGTACGGGGCGGTCCTCACGGACAGCGACTACGGCGTGAAGCTGCTCCCGCCGGACTTCGTGCGCTCCGAGCTGCGCTCCGTCCGGCCGGAGCATCGGAAGGAGGATCTGTACCGGGTCATCGCCTCCGGGGTCGGAGGGACGGCGATGCCCACCTGGCAGGGCTCGCTGCCGGAGGAGGACCTCTGGGCGCTCGTGCACTTCGTGGACTCGCTCGTGGCGCTGAAGGGCACGGACGCGGCGCGCCGGCTGGCCGACGAGAACCGGGCGGCCGACGCGGCGTGGAAGCCCCCCACGCCTGACCGGAAGTGAATCACCCGTGCTTCCCACCATCGTTGCTGCCCGTCATGCCCGCGCGCGCAGGGCGAAGGGCCTTAGGGAAGCCGCACCAGGAGTGCCCAGCGCCTGGAGGAGGTCGAGCCATGAGCAAGTTCATGTCGTTCGCTTGCCGACTGGCGATCGTTCTGGCGGTCGCGCTGCGTGCCGGGGCGCAGGCGCAGGAGCCGCCGCCGATGGCGGCACCGCCCCCGGAGAGGAGCGTCGGGGGGCACGTCGGGATCGCGACGCCGCTCGTGACGGTCACGTCCGACGACACGACGAACATCGGCGACGACTTCGTCATCGCGAATCCCGTCGGCGTGAGCGTGAAGATCAGCGAGAGGCTGGTCATCGACTTCGAGATGATCGTTCAGAACCCGGTCGACCCGAGGGGGGAGAGCTCGCTCGTCATCGATCCGGGAGTGGTCTACGGCGCCGGACCGGTGGCGCTCGGCCTCCGGGTGGCGTCGGTGATCGGCGCGCCAGCCAACGTCGGCGTCATCCCGCTCGTCAACAAGGGCCTGGTCGATCTGGGCGGCGGCGCCACGTGGTTCGTCGAGGCCGCGTTTCCCACGTTCCTGCGCTCGGATCCCGATCCCGACCTCACCCTGGACGTGGTGCTCCACACCGGCATTGGATTCTGACGCTACCTCTCGATCGGGCCGCCCACGCCTCGGACGGTGTCGGGCTCCTGGCCGGGCGCGCCGGCCTTCACCCTCGTCTCGGCGTTCCAGCCGATCATGCCGAACCGCATCACGTACGGCTCGTAGCCCAAGGCGGCGAGCCCGCCGAGGGCCATGGACTCCACGTGCCCGCTCTGGCACACGAGGAGGATCATCGGCGTCCGGCCGGACGGCAGCTTCGCCAGGCTTCCTTCCAGGAAGAGCACGTCGACCGGGATGCTGATCGCCCCGGGGACGTGGCCCTTCGCGTACTCGTCCGCGGGGCGGACGTCGACGACGAGGTACCTGCTCCGGCCGGCGTGGAGGCTCTCCCACACGTCGGAGGCGGGGACCACCCGGGTCATCCCCTTCGTCCGGTCGAAGAACCTGGCGAGCTGCTCGCTCGTCGCGGTCCGGCCGGGTGAACCTCCTGCGCCGGGCTGCGCCGCGTCGGCGAAGGCGCCGAGGACCACCGCCAGCCCCAGTGCCGCCGGGATCTTGCGCATCGTTCGCCTCCCTCCCGCGAGACGCCGCTTCACCCGTCAGGAGAAGCGGAGGTCGTGCGTCGCCTCGAAGCGCCGGCCCCGGTTGTTGGTGAGGAGGACCGTGAGCGGCCCTTCCACCCGCGCCAGCAGACAGAACGTGATGAACGGATCGTCGGCCAGCGCCGGGGTGAGCGAGAAGCGGCTCACGCGCTGGCCGCCGTAGTGGACCTCCAGCTCCTCGAGGTGGAGCGGCTCCGACTCCTGCACGAAGCGCCCGTCGCGGAGCGCGAGGCCGGTCCGGCTCGGATGCCTCATCTTCACGCTCGCGTGGACGAGCTCTCCGCGACGGAGCCTGCCGCGCTCCACCAGCTCCGCGATCCGGATCGCGGGCCCGCGGATGTCGTCGGGGAGGGTGGGCCCCCCCTCCGAGGGCGCGGTCCCGGCACAGCCGCCCGCGTCCGCGGGGATCTCGATCGTGCGCGTGGTGGACCACTCGCCGTGGCGGTTGCACTCGGCCGTGACCGACACCTCCGAGGCGCCGCCGTGCATCCGCGCCTGGAACGCGAGGTAGACGCGCCCATTCCCCGGCGTGAGGTGGAAGTCGCCCTTCAGCGGGACGGGGTCCGTCGCGTTGACCACCTGGACGCGGGTGATGTGGTGGTCCTCGGTCATCGGGTGCGCCATCTCCACCAGGATCGGAACCTTCGCGCCGTTCCGGGTCGTCTCCGGGAGGTGGAGCACCGGACGGTGATCGCGCGCGAGCGAGGAGGAGCGGCGGGGTCCGTCGCGGGCGCCGTCGCCCCAGGCCGGCCGGATCCAGAGCCCCACGGCGGCCGACGTCATCCCCAGGAAGCGTCTGCGGGTGACGCCGGCCATCGGTGCGGCGGGATCGCGCGTCATGGCGCAGCGCGCAGGGCTCGGCTCAATGTCTCCCCGGGTCGAGCGTGCTGCCTCGATTGGAATAGTAGATGTACGTCTCCAGCGCCTTCATGGCGGGCGAGTCCGGCTCGAGCTTCACGCCCTCGTTCGGCTTCTCGACGCACCAGTTGATCATGTCCCGGAGGGTGGCGAACTGGCCGATCTGCTCCTGGAACTTGGGGAACTCGTGCGGGTGGACGTCCGTGCCGAACGGATGGCACATGGCGCAGG
Source organism: Anaeromyxobacter sp. Fw109-5 (assembly GCF_000017505.1). Taxonomy (NCBI): domain Bacteria; kingdom Pseudomonadati; phylum Myxococcota; class Myxococcia; order Myxococcales; family Anaeromyxobacteraceae; genus Anaeromyxobacter; species Anaeromyxobacter sp. Fw109-5. The sequence continues at coordinate 3,298,035 of NC_009675.1, read as the reverse complement.
CCATCCCCGTCTTGGAGAGCTGGACCCCGAGCTTCTTCTGCGCCGCCTCGTCACCGTGGAAGAGCAGGTCCCCCAGCCGGACCTGCTCCATGAACACGTCCTCGAACGCCTTGAGCTGCTCGGGCGAGTGCTTCGCCTTGTGAGCGAGCGCCTGGGAGATCATCATGAGCCCGAGGAAGGCGCCCGCCGCGACGAACCCGTATCGCGCGATCTTCATACCGTTCCTCCTTTCGTCGTGACGCCCGCCTGTTCACTTGTAGGCGCCGTAGTAGGGCCAGGCCTGGTCGGCGACGCGCGGGTGCGTCTCCTGGTTGACGTTGTCCGCGCATCCCGAGTCGGTCGCGGCCTCCGCGAGGACGTCCTTCCGCCACATGACGTACTCGTTCTCCACCTTGTTCGCGGCGGTGAGCGTCAGGGACGACCAGCCGACGCCGTCGAAGTGGTCGCCGGGATCGGCGCGGACCATGCACTTCGTCAGCGCCGGCACGCCCTGCGGCGCGTAGGGCCACGGCCAGGAGGTGGCGAGCATGCCGATGGAGCGCATCTTGCCGAGCTCGTTGTAGAGGACCTGGTGCGTGTGGCCGTGGATGTTGGTGACGTTGGTGAAAGGCCGCAGGACCTCGTTCACCTCCCGCCAGTCGCGCACCCAGAAGTTCCAGGGCGGGTAGTACTCGTAGAGCGGGTTGTGGCTGAAGACGACGACGGGCGCGTCCTTGCGCCAGTCCGACAGCGTCTTGCCGAGCCACTCCAGCTGATCGCGCCCGACGCCGGCCCACGCCCCGGCCACGCTCCCGTCGAGCGTGGCCATGTGGCCCATCCGCTCCTTGGGGCTCATCTTCTTGGCCGTCCAGTAGTCCGGGCCGCGGCTCACCGTGTCGAGCCCGACGAAGCGGACGCCCTTGTGGTCGAACGTCCAGTTGGGCTGGCCGAACAGCTTCGTCCACCGCTGCCCCATGTCGAGGTACCAGTCGTGCTCCCCCGGGATGAAGTACTTCTTGATCTTCACCTCCTTGAGGATCTCGTTGCCGAGGTCGAGCTCCACGGGATCGCCGAGCTGGGCGAGGTCGCCGCCGAACATGAGGAAGTCCGCGGCGGGCCTCATCGCGATGACCTCCTTGGTCGCGCGCACCGCCTTGTCGACGAAGCGCGTGTTGACGTCCTTGGGATACAGGTGCGTGTCGGAGATCCAGGCGAACTTGAACCCCTGCTGCGCACCGAGGGCCAGGTCGAGCGTGTTGATCAGCGGGAACCAACCGTAGGCGGCCGCGCCCGCCGTCCCGGTCAGCAGCGACCTGTGGAGGAAGGTGCGGCGGGTGATGACCAGCGAACGGTCGGGGCGCTCGCCGGAGCCTTGCAGCACTTCGTGCAGCTCGCTTCGCTCTCTCTGATTGTGTTCCATCGGCGTCTCCTCCGACTCTTCGATCCCGAACGGCGGGACTACTTCTTCAGCTCGACGGGGACCTTCGCCGCCTCCTTCGGCTTCACGGTGACCGCCACCTCGGTCGGGCCCGTGAACGCGTGCCAGGCGACGAGCGTGTAGTTCCCCGGCGGCACGTCGGTGATGCTGAACGCGCCGTCCTTCTGCGTGACGGCGTAGTACGGATTGTCCGCGACGTAGATCCACGCGAGCATCCAGCCGTGCGCGTCGCACTCCACGCGCGTGATGCCCGGCTTCTTGAGCGGCCGCTCGATGCGCTGCCCCTTCATCGGCAGCGCGACGTTGAAGACGGTCGCCTTGTCGTGGAAGCCGTGGGTGTTGTGCATGACCGGGTCGGAGTTGACGATGACGACCGTCCCGACCGGGAACGCCTGGACGTTGGGGACGAAGCGGCACCCCTTGTTCACGATCTCCGGCTTCTGGGCGGGCTTCTGGAACGCCTTCCCCTTCTCGACGGACTTCAGGTACACGACCGCGTCGAGGACGCCCTTGTCCGCGCCGACGACGATCTCCGGCTCCTCGCGGATGTCGCCGCAGACCTCCTTGTCCTTGGTCGGGATGATCTTCTTCGTCGGGACGGGCCCGCTGAACGTGACCTTCCCGCTGATGGTCCCGCCGTCCGCGACCGGCGCGACCTCGTAGGCGAGGACGGAGGAGGGGAGAGCGGCCGTGACGAGAACGGCGAGGATCGAGCTCGGGATGAGTCGCTGGCGTGGCATGAGTCGATGCCTCCTTGGCGATGGTCTGCGCGTTCGTTTCACTCCGTGTTGCTGCGCTTGACCGGCGTCAAGTCTCATAAGTGCGCGTCCTGGCGCGCCGCGTCGGGACCGGGGGCGGCAGCAGCCGCTTCACGGGCGGAGAAGCGGACGTGCTCCCGCCCTCGCAGCGACTCTCCTTCTCCCGGGCGGACGCTCGTCCCTGGGGGATCCTGCCTGGCGCGTGGTCGCGCGCTCACCGATGTCCTGGCCCCGTCGCGACGGCCCATCCGCGCCGTGTCCTCGGCGCGGCGCCCGGCCTAGTGCACTCGACACTGCAGGTGGAGCGCCTGGACGGAGGAGCCACGATGAAGGGAGTCCACGGTGTCGCCCTGGCGGCGCTCGTCGCGAGCGTCGCCGCGGTGGGCGTGCTGGCGCAGTCGGCCGCGCAAGCGCAGCCCGGGCACGGCAAAGGGGAGGAGCAGAAGGGCGTCGCGCCGGCCGGTGAGGCGCGGGCGATCCTCGAGGAGGCGAAGGGCTATCGATCCTGGAGCACGTTCCCGCAGTACGCCAGGCCCGTGCTCTCGAAGGGCCACGGGGGGACCTACGTCGTGGCCTGGCGCAACGAGGCGGCGGCGAAGGGGCCGACGGCGGGCGGGCAGTACCCGGAGGGCAGCGTCATCGTGAAGGAGAACCGCCCCCAGCCCGACGCCGACGCGGCGTCGCTCACCGTCATGGCGAAGCGCAACGGCTCCTGGTTCTGGATCCGCGCGACGCCGGACTGGAAGGTCTTCACGCGGGACGGCAAGCCCGTCGCGGGGCCGGATGTGAAGGGCTGCGTCGGCTGCCACACCGCCGCCCCGAACGACCTCGTCTTCTCGAAGTGACCGGAGCCGGGACGTCGTGGACCCGTTCAGCGCCATCCGCGCGACGACGGTGCACCCCGCGCTCGTGCACGTCACGCTGGGCGTCCTCCCGGTGGTCGTCCTCGCGTACGGGCTCGCCGCGGTCCGGCGCTCCGATCGCTGGTCGTTCGCGGGGGACGTCGCGCTCGGCGTGGGGGCGGTCTTCGCGGTCGCGACGGCAGGGGCGGGCCTGGTCGCGAACGCGCTCCTGCCGTGGCCGGAAGGGCTCGGGACCTGGCGATGGCTGCACCTCGGGATGGGCGCCGCCGGCACCGTGCTCCTGCTCGCGCTCGCGGCCGTTCGGCTCCGGGCCCTCCGCCGCGGCGCGATCGCGGGGCGCGGGACGGCGGCGTGCGCCCTCCTGCTCGCGGTCCTCCTCGCCGGGACGGGCTGGATCGGCGGGGAGGTGCTGGTCTTCCACTCGGGCATGGCCGTGACCGCGGCGGCCCACGGCGCGCTGGCGCCCACGCTGTCGCGCCGGAGCACTCCGCCCGAGGATCTCGACGACGCGATGGAGCGGCTCCGCGGCGCGTGGGCCGACGCCAGCGCGGCCTACGGCCGGATGCTGGTCGAGCGCCCCACCGCCGGCGGCTACGCGCGCGTGGCGGGCGCGGCGGGGGAGATCGCGCGCGTCGCGCGCTGGCTCGAGGCGGAGGGGCCGAGGCGCGTCGCGGAGCACGCCGGTGAGCACGCGGGGCCGGAGGTGGCGGCGACGGTGGAGCAGCTGGCGGGGCTGCTCGGCGAGGGCGCGGTCCAGCTCGAGGCCGCCGCGACGGCGGGGCGCTGGTCCGCGGTCACCCGATCCCTCGGCGCCGTGACGAGCGCGTGCGCCGGCTGCCACGAGGCGGCCCGCTGGAGTGGGGTGCACGCCCACTGATCACGAGCCCGGCTCAGGGAACGGCGGCCCGCGGGGCCTCGCCGTGGCGTACCATGCCCTCCGTGCTCCGCCTCGCCACAGCGCTCCTCCTCGCCGCGGCGGGGATCTTCTTCTTCGCGCTCCCGCCCCTGGTGGCGGGGCGCCTGAACCGCGTGGAGACGCGCGCGGTGCACGAGGTGTCGGACCGCGCCCGCCGCCTGCACGCCTCGCTGCGGATCGCCGACCTGCACGACGACCTCCTGCTCTGGGATCGCGATCCGCTGCGCCGCTCGACGCGGGGCCACAGCGACGTGCCGCGCCTCGAGGAGGGCAACGTCGCGGTGCAGCTGTTCTCGACGGTCACCGAGGTCCCGCGCGGCTACAACTACGACGCGAACGCCGGCGGCATGGACCTCGTCACGCCGCTCGCGATCGCCTCGCGGTGGCCCGCGAGCAGCTGGAACAGCCGGCTCGCGCGGGCGCTCCACCAGGGCGACAAGCTCCGCCGGGCGGCCGCGGAGTCCGAGGGCCGGCTGGTCTTGGCCACCTCGCGCGCGGAGCTCGCCGCCGCGCTGGAGGCCCGCGCACGCCAGCCGGCGGGACGGCGCGTGGTGGTGGCGGTGCTCGCGACGGAGGGGCTGCACGCGCTCGAGGGGCGGCTCGAGACGCTCGACGCCCTCTTCGAGGCGGGCTTCCGCTCGGCGGGGCTCGCGCACTTCGCGGACAACGCGGCGGCCGGCTCGGCGCACGGGGCGCGTCGAGGCGGGCTCACCCCCCTCGGCCGCGACGCGCTTCGTCGCATGGAGGAGCGCCGCATGATCGTGGACCTCGCGCACGCCTCGCCGCGCGCCTTCGACGAGGCGCTCGCGCAGGCGCGCCGGCCGGTGATGGTGTCTCACACCGGCGTGAGCGCCGTCTGCCCGGGGCCGCGCAACCTGGCCGACGGGCAGCTCCGCAGGCTCGCCCGGAACGGCGCGCTCGTCGGCATCGGCTACTGGGACGGCGCGGTGTGCGATCGCTCGCCGCGGGCCATCGCCCGCTCGATCCGGCACGCCGTGAAGGTCGCCGGGGTGAGGCACGTCGCGCTCGGCTCGGACTGGGACGGCGCGACCACGGTGCCGTTCGACGCTTCCCGCCTGGAGGTGCTCACCCAGGCGCTGCTCGACGAGGGGCTCTCGGAGGACGCGATCCGCGCCGTCATGGGCGAGAACGCGCTGCGCTTCCTGCTCGCGAACCTCCCTTGAGGCGCCGTGAAACAATCGCTCGATCCACACCCCCCCCTGACCCCCGCCGCCCGCGCGTGCGCGCGATCGCGGCGGGGGCCCTGGAGAGCGAACGGCGATCAGACCGGGTAGACCAGCTCCTCCACGAACCGCGAGGTCCGCACGGAGTCCGCGCCGAAGAACAGGGGCGCGAGATCGACGCACGGCGCCGGTGCGCGTGGCGCGAGCGACTCGTAGGTTCGCGCGAGCGTGCTCCTGCCCTGCGCGAAGACGGTCCCGACCAGGCTGAGGCCCCAGGCTCGCTCGTCCGACGGCAGCCGGGACAGCGCCTTCCGCCAGATGGCGTCCTCGAGGATCGAGAACGCGGCCTGCACCTCGGAGAGGTCGAACCCCGCCGCGAATCGCTCGTGCGCCAGGCGGGTGACGTGGGCGCGCAGCGCGTTGAGATCGCGTGCGAGCACCGCGTCCACCAGCTGGCGGTAGAGGAGCTCGAGCCGTCCGCGCGTCGCCTGGGCGCCGTCGCGGCGGTAGTGCTCGAGCTGCGCGGCCTCGAGTGCGGCCTCCTCCAGGATGGCCGCCTCCTCGTCGCGCAGCAGATCTTCCATCGTCATCGTCGTCTCCCGTGTGGCTCCGGAGGTCCTTCCCGTGAGCCCGCGCGCAACCTAGTCGAAGATCCGTGTATGCCGGAAATTCATTCTTGCTATTCTAGTGATAACCAACCGACATGGAGGAGACGGTGGACGTCACGGCGCTGCGGTACTTCGTCGAGGTGGCGCGGCAGGGCGGGTTCACGCGGGCGAGCCGCTCGCTGCACGTGAGCCAGCCCGCCATCAGCAAGATGGTGAAGGCGCTGGAGGAGGAGCTCGGCGCGGCGCTGCTCGTGCGCGAGCGCCGGCGCGTGACCCTCACCGACGCCGGGCAGATCGTGCTCGAGCGCGCCGAGGGCGTGCTCGACTCGCTGCGCATGATCGAGGAGGAGGTCGCGGAGCTCTCGCAGCTCCGGCGCGGGCGGCTGCGCGTCGGCATGCCCCCCATCGTCGGCGTCACCTTCGTCGCGCCGCTGCTCGCGGAGTACCACCAGGCCTACCCCGGCATCCTGCTCGAGCTGCGCGAGGAGGGCTCGCACCACCTCGAGGCGCTCATCATGAGCCGCGATCTCGACGTGGGCGCCATCGTGCTGCCCACCGACGAGCAGGCGTTCGGCACGATGCCCTTCGTGAAGGACGAGCTCAGGGCGGTGCTCCACCCGACCCATCCCCTCACCCGCCGGAGCGCGCTCACGCTGCGCGAGCTGGAGGGTACACCCTTCGTGCTCTACCGGCCGGAGTTCGCCCTCCACGGCCACATCCTGGAGGCGTGCCGCCGCAGCGGCTTCAAGCCGACCGTGGTGAGCGAGAGCTCGCACTGGGACTTCATCGTCGCGGCCGTGGCGGCGAACATCGGGGTGGCGCTGCTGCCGAACACGATCTGCCGCCAGCTCGACCCGCAGCAGGTCCGCTCGGTGCGCATCTCCGAGCCGCGGATCCCCTGGGACGTGGCCCTCATCTGGCGGCGCGACCGCCAGCTGTCGCCCGCCACGCGCGCCTGGCTCGAGCTCGCGAAGAAGCGCTGGCGGGTGAGCGCCGACGTCGCGCCTACTCGATCCAGTCCGCGATGAACACGTTCGTCTCGCCGGGACGGGACGCGTTGCGGTTCGAGGCGAAGACCAGCCGCTTCCCGTCGGGCGAGAACATGGGGAAGCCGTCGAAGGTCTCGTTGGTGGTGATCCGCTCGAGGCCGGTGCCGTCGTCGTTCACCACGTACAGGTCGAAGTTCCGCCCCCTCGGGTCGCCCACGTTCGAGGCGAACACGATGCGCCGCCCGTCGGGGTGGAAGAACGGCGCGAAGCTCGCCGCGCCGAGGCGCGTCACCTGGCGCACGTCCGAGCCGTCCGCGTTCATCGTGAAGAGCTCGAGCTTGCCGGGCCGCACGAGCCCCTCCCCGAGCAGCGCGCGGTAGTCGGCGAGCTCCGCCTCCGTCGTGGGGCGGCTCGCGCGGAACACGATCCGGCGCCCGTCGGCGGAGAAGAACGCGCCGCCGTCGTAGCCCGGAGTGTGCGTGAGCCTGACGAGCCCGGAGCCGTCGAGGCGCATCTTGTAGAGCTCGAGGTCGCCGTCGCGCGTCGAGGTGAAGACGATCCAGCCGTCCTTGGACACCGTCGCCTCCGCGTTGTACTTGCCGGGGGCCGGGGCGAGCGGCGCGAGGTCCGAGCCGTCCGGCCGCGCCGTGTAGAGCTGGTAGTCGTACAGCGCCCATACGTAGCCCTTCGAGTGGTCCGGCTTGGGAGGGCACTCCGCGGCCGACGCGTGCGTCGAGGAGTAGACGATCCGCTCGCCCCCCGGGAAGAAGTAGCCGCAGGTGACGCGACCCTTCCCGCGCGACACGCGACGAAGCCCGGAGCCGTCCGCGCCCATCACGTAGAGCTGATCGCAGCCGGCGCCTTCCGGGGTGGCCTGGAACACGAGCTCCCGTCCGTCGAAGCTGAAGTACGCCTCCGCGTTCTCGCCGCCGAAGGTGAGCTGCCGGACGTTTCCGAGGTGGCGCTCGCCCGGGAGCGCGAGGCGGGGCGCGGCCGAGTCCGGACTCGGCGCGGTTGCGGAGACGGACGCGGGCGGAGGCGCCGGCGCGGCGCAGGCGGCGGCGAGGAGGGCGGCGGCGAGGGATCTCATGGGTCGAAGCTTCCCGCCGCGCGGGCGCCTGTCGATTCCCGCACGGGGGAGGCCCTACAGCGAGGGGACCCGCTCACCGCCGCTCCTCGAGCCTCACCTTCGCGGTCCTGCGCGCCCCGGCGCGCTCCCACTCCACCTCCACCTCGTCGCCCGGCCGGTGCGAGCGGAGGGCGAAGGCGAGATCCTGCAGGCCGAGGAGCTTCGTCGGGCCGACTCGCAGGAGCACGTCCCCCGCCGCGATCCCCGCCCGCTCGGCGGGGCTGCCCGCCCGCACCCCGGTGAGGAGCACGCCGGGGGCGCTGCGCTCGGCGAAGTCGGGGATCGCGCCGAGGTAGGTGCCGTAGCCGCGCTCGCCGCGCTCGCGCGGCGGCGGCGAGGCGGTCCGGACCACCTCGAGCCGGCCGTCCCGCTCGGCGGCCTCGCGCGCCGCCCGGTAGGCGAGGCGCGCCACGGCGGCGAGTCCCGCCCCGTCGATCTTGTCGGGCGTGTCCGAGGGCCGGTGGTAGTCGGGGTGGGGGCCCGTGAAGAGGAACAGCACGGGGACGTCCCGGGCGTAGAAGCTCGTGTGATCCGAGGGCCCGTAGCCGTCGCCCTCGCCGAAGGCGAGCTTCAGCGGGAGGCGCGGGGGGCGCTCGGCGAGCGCCTTCACGAGGTCGCGCAGCCCGCGCGCCGTGTCGGCGCCGTCCACGTAGACCTTCCCCGCGGCGGGGCGGCCCACCATGTCGAGGTTCACCATGAGCTGCATCCGCTCGGTCGGGCAGCGGGGCGGGGGGTGCTGGGCGAGCTCCGAGGAGCCCAGGATCCCGAGCTCCTCCGCGCCGAACGCCGCGAAGAGGAGGGTTCGCCGCGGCGGGCCCTCCGCGGCGAACGCGCGGGCGACGGCGAGGAGCGCGGCCACCCCGCTCGCGTTGTCGTCCGCGCCGGGGTGGACCGTGCCGAGCCGCTCGGGTGCGAGCGACGAGTCGCCGCCCAGGCCGAGGTGGTCGTGGTGGGCGCCGACGACGACGCACTCGCCCGCGACGGCGGGATCCCGCCCGGGCAGGATGGCGACCACGTTGGCGGTGGTGGCCCGCTCGTGCAGCACCCGCACCTCGAGCCGTGCGCGCACGCCGAGCGGCCGCGAGTGGGGCTTGCCGTCGGCCTCGCCCGGAGCGGCGAGCGCGCGCACGTCGACGCCGGCCCGGGCGAGCGCCGCGGCCGTGACGCGCGCCGCGACGATCCCGGCGCGCGACGAGACCTGGCCGCGCCAGGGGGGCAGGTCGTCGGCGCCCCCGTGCCCCTCGGCCCAGACGTCGCGCACGCCGATGAGCGCCGCGGCGCCGTGCTCGCGCGCGTTCGTCGCCTTGTAGCGCCACTCGGCGAAGCGGTAGTGGCGCGGGTCGCGGAAGGGCGAGGCGGCGTCGGACTCGCGCGGGAAGTCCTGCGCCACGAGCACGATCTTCCCCTTCACGTCGAGGCCGCCGTAGTCGTCGTGGCCGAGGGCCGGCGCGGTGATCCCGTGGCCCGCGAAGACGACCTCGGCCTCGACCGCGCCGTCGTCGCTGAAGTCGAACGGGAGGAAGTCCCGCTCGAGCTCGCCGTGCGAGGACCCCACCGCGAACGCGTTCCGCTCGCCGAGCGTGGCGCGGAACGGCGCCTCGAAGCGCTGCAGGTACCCCTCGTCCCAGGCGGGGGCGAGCCCCGCCTCGCGGAACCGCGCCGCGATCCAGTCGGCCGCCTGCGCGGCGCCGGGGGTCCCCACGCCGCGCCCGGTGCGCGCCGGATCGGCGAGCCAGCCCACCTCCGCGCGCGCACGCCCGGCGTCGAAGGCCGGCTCCGGCGCCGCGCGGGTCGCGGCGCGTCGACCGCAGGAGGCGAGGGCGAGGGCGAGGAGGGCGAGCGTTCCCGGCAGGCGCATGCGCCGGTAGATAGGGCGGCAGGCGCGGCGGGGCAGGGCGGCCTCCACCGGAGGGCGTACCCGGCGAGGGCGGCCGCGGCGGGGGCGAGGTGGCGGATTTGCCGGACACCCGCCGGAGCGGTATGGAGGCGCCCCGATGCGCGCCCCCCACGACTCCAGCGCCGACGCTCTCCCCACCCCAGGCCCTCGCGACCGCCACCGGCTCTACGAGCGCGCCGTCCAGGACCCGGCCGCCGACGTCGCCGTCGTGGAGCGCGTCCTCCGGAGGTTCGAGCAGCCGGCGCGCCGCCTCCGCGAGGACTTCAGCGGGACCGCCGCGCTCGCGGCGAGCTGGGTCGAGCGGGGGCCCGAGCGGATCGCGGTCGCCGTCGACCTGGATCCCTCCGTGCACGCCTGGGCCCGCAGCTACCGGATCCCCTCCCTGGGCGACGCGGCGGCGCGGCTCCGCCTCGTCCAGGCCGACGTGCGCGAGGCGCCACGCGAGCGGTTCGACGCGGTGGTGGCGCTCAACTTCAGCTACGGGGTGTTCCGGACGCGCGCCGCCCTGCGCGGGTACCTGCGCTCCGCGCGGGCGGCGCTGGCGCCGGGGGGGGTGCTGATGCTCGACGCGTTCGGCGGCTGGGACGCGCAGAAGGAGCTCGTCGAGCGGCGACGGATCGGGAGCGGCGTGACCTACGTCTGGGAGCAGCAGCGCTTCGATCCCATCACGCACGGGATCCGCTGCGCGATCCACTTCGAGTTCGCCCGCGGCCGTCCCATGCGCCGGGCGTTCGAGTACGACTGGCGCCTGTGGAGCCTCCCCGAGCTGACCGAGCTGCTCGGCGAAGCCGGGCTCGTCGACCTGGAGGTGCTCTGGGACGTCGCCTCCGGCCCCTCGCGCTACCTGCCGCGGGCGAGCGCGCGCAACCAGGCCGGCTGGATCGCCTACGTGATCGGGCGGAGGCGCGTCAGTCCGCCGCCCGCTTCCGCAGGATCACGACGGAGGCGACCAGCACGAGGATGAGGCCAGTGAGCAGGACGAGCTCCCACATCACGTGGCGGAAGACGTCCTCCGGAACCCCGGGCTTCGCGCCGAGCTCCGCGGTGATGACCAGGATCCGCCGGACCGCGGCGATGAGGGCGACGAGCAGGAACGGCTCCGGCAGGAGGGCGTGCTCGCGGAAGGAGACCTGCACCGTGTAGAGCAGCTCCACGACCATGAGCGCGAGCAGGATGCGGTCGAGGAGCGTGACGACCGCGGCGACGTCCACCCCGGCGAGGATGGCGCGGACCAGATCGATGCCGCCGTGGACCACGAGGGCGACGGCGCTCACGCCCAGCAGCGCGCCGAGCGCGAGGTAGATGACGTCCTGCAGCCGCGTGAACGCGATCGAGAACAGGCCCCGCGCTCCCTCGTCGCTCTTCTCCTGCCTCACCGCCACCTCCGGGCGCCCCGCTCCTCGGGCCGCCGCGCGCTCCGGGCTCGCCGCGATCACGCAGCGTCATCACCATGAGTAGCCACCCGCGGCGGTGGGCAGCGACGACCCGTCCGCCCGGAGGGTGCGGCGGGCCGGAGGGCGGACGAGCGCCCGTCCGCACGCGGCGCCGGCGCGGGGCTCGGCTCCCGGGCCCCGCGTGGACGGGGACGCCGCCTCGTGGCACGGCGCTACGCTGCACGCGAGGGGTGCAGCACCGGCGCGGGGGTGCAGCGCCGGCCGGGGGTTCGGCATGCAGCGGATGACCGCCGGCGACGCCGCCTGGTACCGGATGGATCGTCCGAGGAACGAGACCGACGTGGTCGCGCTCCTCGCGTTCCGTGGGGCCGTGGAGCTGGGGCGGGTGAAGCGGCTCGTCGAGGAGCGGCTCCTCTCCGTCGAGCGCTTCCGCCAGCGTCCCGTGCCGGCCTGGATCGGGGCGCCGGGCTGGGAGCTCGATCCGGGCTTCTCGCTGCGCCGCCACCTCACCGCGACGGAGCTCCCACCCGGCGCGCTCCGCGACTTCATCGGCGAGGTGGCCACCTCGTGGCTCGATCCGGCGCATCCGCTGTGGCGCGTGCACGTGGTGCGGGAGCGCGGCGGCGGCGGCGCGATCGTGGCGAAGCTGCAGCACGCGCTCGGGGACGGGTTCGCGCTGGTGGCGCTGCTGCTCGCGCTCGCCGACGAGCACGCCGCGCAGGAGGCGCCGCGCGCCCGGATCGATCCGGCGGCGCACGCCTGGCCGGGCCGGCCGGACCTCACCGCCGTGCGCGAGGCGGCCGGGTTCGCCGTGACGCTCGCTCGCCTCGCGGCGATGCCGAGCGATCCTCCCGCCCTCTCCGCGGCGCCGCTCTCCGGCGTGCGGAGGGTGGCGTGGTCGGACGCTCTGCCGCTCGACGCGATCCGCGAGGCGGCCCACCGCGCGGGAGCGACGGTGAACGACCTCGTGGTGGCGGCGATCGCCGGCGCCCTCCGGCCGCTCGTGTCGCGGGGCGGGCGGCCGCCGCGCCCGGTGCGGGCGTTCATCCCCGTGAACTTCCGTCCGGGCCGGCCCGATCTCGGCGCCGACGCGTCGCTGGGGAACCGCTTCGGGCTCGTGTTCCTCGACCTGCCGGTCGACCTGGCGGCGGCGCGCGCGCGGCTCGAGGCGGTCCACGCGCGGGTCGCGGCGCTGCGCTCCGGGGCGGGCGCGCTCGTGGCGCACGACGTGCTCGCGCTCGCCGGTTACGCGCCGAGCGCCGTGCAGCACGCGCTGACCCGCTTCTTCGCGCGCAAGGCGTCGCTCGTCCTGACGAACCTCCCCGGGCCGAGGAGCCCCATCCACCTCGCGGGCCGCCCGCTCGCGGCCGCGATGTTCTGGGTGCCGCACCCGGCGAACCTGGGGCTCGGCGTGAGCGTCCTGGGCTACGCCGGGGACGTGCGGGTGGGCGTCCGGGCGGACACGGCGGTCCTCGCGGAGCCGGCGGCGCTCGTCGCCCGGATCGAGGCGGAGACGAGGGCGCTCGGCGTGCGGCGCGCCCGGACCCGCGGCAGGCGCCGGACGCCGCCGCGCGCGGGCGGAGGGGCGTAGGGCCCCACCTCATGCATCACGTCCCGGCGGGCGCCGCCGGGGCCGGCTCGGGCAGCTCCCCGGGCGCGAGGACGATCTCGATGCGCCGGTTCTGGCTGCGGCCCTCGGGCGTGTCGTTCGAGGCGATCGGCTGGTGCTCGCCGTAGCCGGCGGCGGCCAGGCGCGAGGGCTGGACGCCCGACTCCTGCAGGAAGCGCACGACCGCGAGGGCGCGCGCGACCGACAGGTCCCAGTTCGTCGCGAAGCCGCGGCCGAGCGGCACGTTGTCGGTGTGCCCCTCGACGCGGATGACCTTGCCCTCCACGCCGGTCAGCACCTCGGCCACCGCGCGGAGCGCGTCCTTCCCGGCCCGCCCGAGCGTCGCCGAGCCGGACGAGAAGAGGATCTTGTCCTTCATCTTGACGGTCATCTTGCCGCGCAGCTCGGTGAGCTCCACCCGGCCGGCGTCGATCTCGCCGCGGAGCGCGTTCGCCATCTTCTCGTACTCGGAGCTCTTCTTCTCGAGCTCCGCCTTGACGGTCTCGAGCTTCGTCTTGGAGGTGGCGAGGTCGGCGACCTGGGATTGCAGCTGCTGCTTCGACGCGGAGAGCGCGTCGAGCTGCGCCTTCAGCGCGGACGCCTCGTCGCGGGAGCTGGCGAGCTCGCCCTGCGTCGTCGAGAGCGCGGCCTCGAGCTCCGCCCCGCGGGCCCTCAGCTGATCGGCCTCGGCGGCCTTGTTGCGAAACTTGCCCTGCGAGACGCAGGCGGACGTGAGCCCGGCGAGGGCGACGACGAGGACGGCGCGCATCGGTTGACCTCCGGCGAAGGGGAGGCCGCATTGTACCGAGCGCGTGGGACGGGCAAAGGAGGGAGTCCGGCGCCCATGTGCGGCGCACGGCGCGCGCGGAGCACCCTCGCGCTGGCAGGGCCGATCGCGCTGCGGCATCGTGTGCCAGCGCCGTCCGGAGGTCGTGATGATCACGAAGCTGCTCGAGGGAAACCGCCGCTTCGTCGCGGAGACGTTCGCCCGCGAGAAGGAGTTCTTCGCGGAGCTCGCCCGGGGCCAGCACCCCACCGTGCTGTGGATCGGGTGCTCCGACTCCCGCGTGCCGGTGAACATCATCACCGGCACCCACGCCGGCGAGGTGTTCGTGCACCGCAACGTGGGAAACGTCGTCGCGACGAACGACTGGAACCTCTCCGCGGTCCTCGAGTTCTCGATCAACCACCTCGAGATCCCGGACGTCGTCATCTGCGGGCACTACGGCTGCGGCGGCATCGCGGCGCTCGACGAGGACGACGGGAACGACAAGTACATCCCGGTCTGGCTCATCAACGCCTACAAGGCGAAGGAGCGCGTCGACGAGAAGCTGCGCGGGCTCCACGTCGAGCTGCCTGCGGAGCAGCGCTCGCGCCTCATCGTGGAGGAGAACGTGCGGCTCCAGCTCGAGCACCTGCGCGAGTACCCGTTCGTGCGCCACGCGCTGAACGCTCGCAGGCTGCGCATCCACGGCTGGGTCTACGACATGGCCACCGGGGCGATCCGGGGGCTGAGCGGGGACTGAGCGGTCACCCCCGCCAGAACGGCGGCCCGAACGGCCACGCGCCCAGGTGGCGGGCGGCGGCGAGCGCGAGCGCGGCGAGGAGGGCGGCGGCCCAGAGCAGGCGCGTGCGGCGACGGGAGCGGTCGTCGGAGTAGGGATCGTCGAGGCGGCGGCGCGCGCCGGCCGGGAGCGCCGCGCGGTCGGTGAGCGCGGTCCCGAGCGGCAGGTTGATGCGGACGCGGCCGTTCACGGCCCAGCCGTTCGCGTCGAGGATGGGCCCGAGCGTGCGGTGCCTGAGCTTGAGCCAGGAGATGAGCACCGAGGGGCCCGACACCACGAGGACCATGGCGCCGACGGCGACGCCCTTCGCCCACCACGGCTGCAGGTCCATGAACCCGGTGACGAACCCGCCGAGGAGCGTGCCCAGGGCGCCGATGCCGACGCCGAGGGCGGCGATGATGCCCACCATCTTGCCGACGTCCACGGGCGGCGGGGGATGGGCCTTCTCCAGGATGGCGGCGTCCGCCACGCGCGTCGCGGTGCCCTCCACCTTCTCGTCCGCCGCCTTCTGCTTGGCCTGGGCGAAGCGCGCGACCTGGTCCTCGACGAACTTGAGCCCCTTCTTGTAGGGGGCCCAGAACGCCTGGCGGAGGCTGATCGGGTTCTCCACGATCTTCACGATCGTCGCGTCCCAGTCGCGGCCCTTGCGGTCGTAGAAGATGCCGTTGCGGCCGACCATGAGGTAGTCCGCGTCGCCCTGGGTGAAGCAGGCGACGATCTTCATCGCCTCGCCGCCGGGCCGCCGGCACTCGCAGTAGGCCAGGTACATGCGCGACAGCGAGGCGAGCGCCGAGTGGGAAGCCGGGTCGTCCACGCGGATGCACAGCTCGCAGCTGCGGGCGTCGAGGAAGAGCGTGCCCGCCTGGAACACCGCCGGGCGGAGGGGATCATAGAAGTCCGCGAACGAGACGAAGTTCTTGAGCAGCGTCCCGAGGTCGCGGTGGTAGTGGACCAGGCGGACGACGTCACCGATGGCAGCGGCCTCGGACGCGAGCTCCTCGTCCCTCGCGAGGAGGGCGTCGGCGCCGGTCCGGCCGGCCCCGGCGAGCAGCTTGCGCACGTGGGCGATCCCGAGCGCCTCCACCTTCGCGCCCCGCTTCGTCGCGAGCCACGCCTCGTACGGCGCGAACCGGGCGACGAGCGAGGTCCACTCCTCGAGCGTGAGCGCGTCCTTCCCGTCGCCGTGGAGCGGCGCGACGGCGTCCCGCTGGAGGGCGGCGACGGCGGCCGCCCAGGCGGGGTTGACGCCCTGCGCGAGCGGGAGCGCGCGACCGGGCTCGATGCGCGCGATCGGGAAGGCGGCGACGTCGGCGCGGGCGGAGGCCAGATCCTTCGCGGCCAGCGCGGCGAACTCGGGCTCGGTCCGGTTCAGCGCGGCGGCGGAGCGGGGCTCCATGGCGGCCAGCCCGCAGCGGACGAAGAAGTCGTCCACCTTCGCGCGGACCGCCTCGACGGCGGCGTGCGCGGCGGCGGTCCGCTCGCCGAGCGGCAGCACGTCCGGGAGCTCCTGGCCGCACCGCCACCAGTCCGCGTACGCCTCCGCCTCCGCGAAGAACGCGTCCACGCGGGCGCGGTCCACCCCCGGCTTGCCGCTCCGGTCCGTCGTGCCGCCCATCGTGACGAGGACGTCGTGGAGGAGCTGGCGCGTCTCGAGCTCCGTGGCCGCCTCGGGCGGTACGATGCCGTCGCCGTTGAAGAGCGTCCGCTCGAACACCTTGGTGGTGTCGGCGACGTCCTCCACCCGGATCGACGTCGCCTCCGGCCGGCCGACGTGCTCGAGGAGGTGGCGGGCGGCGCTGAGCGCGGCCGTCCCTTCCGGCGTGTCCTCCCGGAGCTCGGCGAGCGCGAGCGAGTCGGCGCCGAACAGGACGAGCCCCACGTCCCGCAGGCGCGCCGCGCAGAAGCGGATGGCCGCCAGGATCTCGGGGGCGCGGACGCGCCCGTCGCGATCGAGGTCGAGGAGGTCGAGCGTGCGCGGATCGAGCTCGAGGCCGCGCGTCGGGCAGGAGAGGGAGATCCAGAGCTTCTGGTCCAGCTCCTCGAGCGCGAGGAGGTCCGCGCCGGTCTCCAGGGCGACCTGATCGAGTCCGCCTACCCGGTGGAACTTGAAGCGGTGTCGCGCTCGCGACCTCGGCGCTGCGGGCGTCTCCGGCGCGTCCGGAGAGAGGTCGGCTGCGGCGTTCGGCTGGGACATGGCGTCCTTCTTACCGCGAAGGGGCGTGCGGAGGCGACTGGCCGGGCGAGCGAGGGAGCGCCCGGGTGGGGGCGCAGCGAAGGTCTCCGCGGGACGGGCGCGCCGGGTTATGGACGGCGCATGGCGGAGCACGGCTGGGCCGGCGGGCGCGTGGAGGTCGTCGAGGGTGACATCACGACGCTCGCCGTGGACGCGATCGTGAACGCGGCGAACACCTCGCTCCTCGGCGGCGGCGGGGTGGACGGCGCCATCCACCGCGCCGCGGGGCCGAAGCTGCTGGAGGAATGCCGCCGGCTGGGTGGCGCACGCACGGGCGAGGTGAAGCCGACCGGGGGTCACGACCTGGCTGCTCGGTACGTGCTCCACGCCGTCGGCCCCGTGTGGAGGGGCGGCGGCGCGGGCGAGGACGGCCTCCTCGCGTCCTGCTACCGGGGCGCGCTGCGGCTCGCCGAGGAGCATGGCCTCCGCTCGGTCGCGTTCCCTGCGATCTCGACCGGCGTCTACGGCTTCCCCATCGAGCGGGCGACCCGCATCGCCGTCGGGGAGATCCTGGCCGCGATCGCGCGGGGGACGAGCGTCGAGCGGACGATCTTCTGCTGCTTCTCCTCTCGAGACGCCGCGGTCTACCGGCGGACGCTGGACGAGCTGGCCGTCCCGCAGCGCCCCGCGTGAACGGACGCGCTGCGCCGCGAGGCGGTCACCATGACCGCGGGCGCCTCGTGGCCGGCGTCGAGGCGCCGCCGGCGGAGTTTCATGGCGCGAGCAGCGCCTTCACCGCGGCGTAGTCCTGCTCGTGCACCGCGCCGACGCGGACGCAGCGCAGCCGGCCGGAGCCGTCCACGAGCGCGTGGATCGGGATCATCGCGTCCCGCGCCACCCCCAGCGAGTCGAGCACCGCTGCGAGCTCGCCCTCCGAGCGCAGCCAGCCCAGCCGCCCGGGGAGGCCCTTCGAGCGCCAGGCGACGAGCTCCCTCTCTCGATCCGCTGCGTCGATGCTGACGAGCTCGAAGCGGACCTCGAGGCCGTCGCGGGCGAAGCCGTCGCGCCAGCGGCGGAGCAGGTCCATCTCCTCGACGCACGGGGTGCACCAGGTGGCCCAGAGATTGAGCCAGGTCCAGGCGTTCGCCCCCTGGCTCGTGCCCGCGGAGGTGGGCCGGACCTCGCCGCCGGGGAGGGGGCGCAGGGGAGGAGCCGCGTAGCGGCGGGCGCCGGCGCCGTCGGCGGGATAGCTGCGCTCGCAGAACGGGCTCTGCGCCGCCGGGGAGGCGTCGCGCTTCCGCACCCCCGCGAAGCGCTCCGGGACCGCGGCCGCCGCGGAGGCCGGCTGCTCCCGGCACCCGGTCCCGAGCGCCAGGACGAGGAGCGCGGCCGCCCCGGCGGACGCGCGCCGGTCAGATCGCACAGTCGATCCAGGCGATGAAGGCGCTGCGGTTGATGTCGGAGCGGCTGCAGGTCCCGGAGCGGGAGCGGTCCCACCCGCAGAACTCGGTCGACAGCTGCGCGAACTCCTCGCCCAGCCACAGCAGGCCCACCTGCTTCCGGAGGTCCTCGTCGTGGAACTTGCCGTCGAGGTACTCGAGCACCGCCTTGGCGCGGTCGCGGCTCAGCGCCTCGTTGTACTTCTCGTCGCCGTCGGCGCTGGCGCGGGTGACGACGAAGAAGAAGCTCCCGCCGCGCTGATCGCTCCAGGCCTGCTCGATCAGCCGCCGGGCGGGATCGTCCAGCGCCGCCGTCGCGGGGTCGAACTGGACGATGTGCGCGCGGTGAGCGAGCGGCTCGAAGATGGCGTTGAAGTCGCTGCCGGAGAGCGCCGCCACCTTCCTGGCCTGGAGCGGCTGGCAGCCCCTCCCCCCGCCGCCGGCGTCGAGCAGGCCGCAGGCGCCGGCGACGCGGCGGACGATGGCCTTCAGCTCCGGCGTGCAGTAGGCGTCGTTCGCGACGCTCGCGGTCGCCACCTCGCGGGCCGCGCCCCCGCTCTCCGCGAGCCGCCGCTCCGCCGCCCGCGCCCAGGTGACCACCAGCGCGGTCGGGATCGCGAGCGCGGCGGCGAGGAGGATCCAGCGCTTGGACGCGTCGTTCATGGCTCGGTCTCCTCGCCCGAGGCGCGCACGCCCTCGGGCGGCGCCTCGGGATCGCTGGGCGGCTGCTCCGGCGTGGGCTCTGCGCGCTCCGCGTCCCCGCCCTCGTCCGGCGCCGGCTCGGCGGGCGCCTCCCTCGCCGCGGCCTCCACGAGCGTGGGCGAACGCGGAGGCTCCGCCCCTTGGGACTCCCCGGGAGACGGGGGGTCGTTCGCCGGTCGCGCGGCTGGCGTGGTCGCGCTCGCCATGGCCTCGTCGGGCGCCTTCACCGGCGCCGCCGCCTGGAGGTCCGCGAGCGGGGGCGGGGGAGCGGGGCGGGGCGGCTCGGCGGCGCGCATCCTGGCGCGCTCCCGCTCGGCCTCCGGCGACAGCATGCGCGCCAGCGTGTACTCGAGGCCGAGATCCGTGTCCTCGTCGCACATCCGGACGTCCCCCACGAACAGCTGCGGGGTGAGCACCGGGACGGCGTTGGCGACGGCCCACCGCAGGCTCTTCGTGAGCTTGCTCCTGACGAGCGCGCCGCCGAGGCAGCCGCGAACGGCCGGGAACTCCCGCTCGATCTCCGCCCGCAGCCCGGCCTCGTCCCTCGCGCCGAGCGCCCGGAGGTCCTCCTGGCGCGCGAAGGCCCACCGGAGCACGGCTGCCGCGGCGGCGCCGTCCTTCGGGGCGTCTCCCACCCCCGCGGCGCACAGGACCGCCTCGCTGACGGCGCAGGCGCCCGGGTGGACCGCCTCGGTGACCATCCAGTTGCAGGCCGAGTCGAGGGGGAACAGCACGCCCCTCAGCTGCAGCCGCTCGCCGAGCGCGCTCGCCGCGAGCCGCGCGTCGAACGCCTTGCAGGAGGCGCACAGCGGATCGAGCACCTCGATCGACGGGGCGCCGCCGGGGCTCGACGTGAGCGGGATCATCACCCCGGCGGTGTCCTCCGCCCGGACCAGGGAGCCGCACCCCGACGTCGCGCTCCTGGGATCCGGCTTCGGCGCGAGGACGACGTACGCCACCGTCAGCAAGGCGACGAGACCGGCGCCCTCCAGCAGCGCCGGCGCGAACCGCGCCTCGCGTGGCGCCGAGGCGCGCTGGGCGCGGTACGCGAAGAGCGCTCCGCCGAAGCAGAGCGCGCTCGCGGCGTAGATGCCGATGCAGATCTTGCAGAGGGTGTCGAGCGCGACGACGGAGACCGCGCCGAACAGGGCCGACATCGCGACCGGCAGGACGGAGGCGGCGAGGAGCACCTTGGTCTCGCCTTCGGACGTCTCGCCCCGCCACAGGACGAGCGCGGTGCGGTAGGCGAGGAACGCGAACACGGCCAGCGCCCAGAGGCTCACCGGCACGCCGCCCCAGAGGCTCTCGCGGAAGAACGAGCTGTAGGGGCTCATCATGACCGTGCGGCAGCCGCTCGCGGCCAGGTCCTTCGCGGCTCCGGGCAGGAACGAGCAGTGGATCGCGTGCACCTGCCGGTCGAGGTGCTGCATGAAGTCGCCGGTGCTGAGCGCGGCGAAGGTCGCGCCCACGAGCGCCGCGGCGAGCGCGACGAGGAGTGCTGCGATCGGGAAGTCGCCGCGGCGCGGCGGGCGCCGGCGCGGCTCCACGACCGGCGGAGGCTCCCCCCGGAGGTGCTCCGTGAACGCTGGATCGTGCGTGGGCATCGTGCTGACAAAGCAAGCAGCCCTCGGAGGGTCAAGGACCGCGCTGCGTCGCTCTGCTCCCGTCGCGCACAGCGGGCCGGCACCGAGCGTGCACGCGCGACCGCCCGGGGCGATGTGCGCCGACGAATACATCGAGCCCCGTCGCGTCGTCGCTCTACAGTTCGTTCGTGCAGCAACGATGTGGAGCCCCCAGGCCGTCGCCGCGATCGCGGGCGCCCTGGCTCGTCTCACCGGTCGTCGTGGCGCTCCTCGGCGGGTGCGTCGTGGAGCCGCCGCCCCCGCCCGCGCCCATGTGCGCGCCCGCGGCGGAGGCGGGGCGAGGCGGGACGCCGGACCAGCCGACGGCGCAGGAGTGCGAGACCCCGGTCCCGGTGTTCGAGCAGGGCGGGGAGGTCGGGCGCATCTGCCCGGAGCAGGCGCGGAGCTACGGCCTCACGGTGGTCGACCTGTCCGACGACTGGGCGCCCATGGCGCTCCGGGATCCGGACGACCTGGTCCAGCTCCCGCAGCCGTACCGCGCGACCTACGTGGCGCTGGCGAACGAGGAGTTCCCGGCCGGGGACGACGGCGAGCGGGCGCGCCGCGACGGGTTCCTGGAGCCGTACGGCATCTTCCCGAGCTTCCGGGTGCTGGCGCAGCGCCTCCTCGACGACGAGCGCCACGGGTGCCACGCCTTCGTCGACGCGGCGTCGATCCAGGCGCTCGCGAGCGCGCCGCGCCCCGCGTCCGCAGCCCGATCGCCCTCCGTCCGGAGCGCGCTCGCTGCGCTCGAGCAGCGGCTGATCTGCGACCGGCTGCTGCCTCCCGCGCGGCGCACGCCGCGGTGGCGCCTGCAGGAGGCGCTCGAGGCGTATCAGCGCAAGCACGCGATCGTCTCCTGGGGCGTCCTGGATCGCGAGACGCGCAGGGCGCTCGCGGAGGACAGCCGCGAGCTGGACTTCAGGGCGCTCCTGCGCTCGCTCCGCGCGCGCGTGGTCGACGCCGCGGGGCTCCTGGAGGACGGCAGCGCGGCGGCGGACCGGGGCACCATCCTGTCGCGGCGCATCGACGGGGACGCGTTCCACGCCACCGATCGGCTCGAGCCGCTGGAGGGCGGCGCGCCGGACGTGATCTCCCCGGCGACCGAGGCCGCGGCGGAGGCGCTGGGATGGATCGACGGGGAGGCGGCCGCCGGGTTCTTCCGCGCGCGGGGGTTCGGGGCCACGCGCCGGCTCCTCGTGGCCGTGAGGCTCCCGCCCGCCCCCGCGTACCACGCCGAGCACATGGAGCTGCGCGCGGAGATCGATCGCGGCGACGTCTGGTACGAGCTCCCGACGTGGCGCGGGCGCATCACCAACCGGCCCACGCTCACCCTCTACGCGCGCACCCCCGGCGGAGAGGAGGTCGCCCTCGTGCGGTGGCCGACCACCATCGGCGGGTGGAAGAAGGAGGTGGGGAGCCGGGGGAGGGTCGGCCTTCGCTACAAGAACTCGGACGTGGGCAAGCGCCTCTGGCGCTTCGTGGTCGCGTCGCCGGCGTGGCTGCCGCCGCCCCAGACCCCGGCGCGCGCCCTGGTGCACCGGGCGCACGGAGCGCGGAAGTGGCTGCCCGACACGGACCTCCTCGGGCCGGGCTACGCCTCCGCGTACGGCCTCGTCATGCTCCCGCACCTGCGACCGGTGGAGGGCGCGGAGGGCACGCTCTGGTACGACAACGGCATCCGCACGCACGGATCGGTGAACTACCACTCCATCCTGGGCAGCGAGAGCCACGGCTGTCACCGCCTGTTCAACCACGCCGCGGTGCAGCTGGCGTCGTTCCTCCTGCAGCACCGGCAGCACGTCCGTCACGGCCTCGTCGCCCGCCCCTTCGTGCACGAGTTCACCTGGCGTGGCATGACGCTCCGGCACCCGATCCCGCACCGCGGCTACCGCTTCGAGCTGACGCCGCCCGTCGAGGTCGAGGTGCTGGAGGGGAGGGTGCGCGGCAAGATCCGGCGCGTCCCGCAGCGCCTGGTCAGCCTGTCGCGGCGGACGAAGGCTCCGCCCGGCGCGACGGGGGCGACCGCCGCCGAGGCGAGCGCGCCGGCGCTGCGTTAGCCGACGCGGGGTTTGGCGGCTCACCAGCCCCTGGCCGCGGTCGTCCCCCGACCTTCGGCCGCGCGGCGAACCTCACCCGCGGTTCATGCGGATCCGGCGTGGGAGCACCACCCGCTCCACCCCGCATGCGGCCGCGTGACGCTCGAGGCAGGCGAGGAGCGCAAGGCGGTCGAGGTCGCCGTCCGGCTCCGCCCACACCGCGCGGACCCGGAGCGCGCCCCGCTCCACCGCGCCGTCGAGGCGTCCGACCAGCGCGTCGCCGCGGAGCAGCGGGCAGACGTACCAGCCGAAGCGGCGCAGGTGCGCAGGGCGGTAGACCTCCCAGCTGTAGTCGAAGCCGAAGGCGGCGCGGACCAGGCCCCGATCCCAGATGAGCGGGTCGAGGGGGCCGAGGAGCCGGACCCGGCCGTCGGGCGCGGGGTGCCTGCGCGCCGCGAAGCCCCGCGGCGCCAGGTACGCGCGCGTCGAGCCCACGACCTGCACCTCCTCGACGGCGCCTTCGGCGAGGAGCGCCTCCGGTATGCCGGCGCGCCGGGCGGGATCGAGCATCGACCAGGTCGCGCCGCCGCCTCGAGAGAGGAGCCCGGCCGCCTCCACGCGCTCGAGGAGCGCCCAGCGCCGGAACGCCTCGACCCGGGCCTCGGCCCCCCGGCCGGGCGGGTGGACGCGCCGCCGCGCCGCGTCCGGCAGCGCGCGCTCCGGCACGTCGTACAGCTTGCCGCGCGGTCCGCGTCCGCTCACCACCACCTCGCAGCGCGTCTGCAGGACCTCGAGCGCCATCTTCGCGGCGCGCGGCGTGCCCTTCCAGCCGCTCCAGTCGAGCGGCTCGACGCGGCCGTGATCGGAGAGGTCGTCGGCCGCCACCGGCCCGCGCGCGCGGACCTCCTCGAGCACCTTCTCGACGACGCCGGCCGGCAGGCGCCGCAGCCGCTCGGCGTGCGACCACCACTGGGCCTCGACCGCGAGCTCGGCCCGGTACCAGGGGAAGGCATCCGCCGGCAGCAGGCAGCGCTCCTTCGCGAAGTGCTCGAAGGCGTGGCCGGGGAGGAGGTGCCGATAGACGTCGCCCTTCCCGATGCCGTCCACGCGAGCGAGCGCGACGAGATCCGCGTTCGTGCCGAGGGGATCGAGCGGGTCGAGCTGGATGCAGCGGAGGCGCGCGAGGAGGGCGCGGACGCCGGCCGCGCCGCGCGGGAGCTCGGGCGCGGCGAGCGCGTGGTGGCCGACGAGGAACGCGCGGGCCTCGGCCGGCGTGAGCACCGTCGCCGGCGGGCGAGGGCGGCGCCGGGGCGCGGGGGCGGGCATGCCGAGGTCTTAGCGTGCCGGGCAGGCGCCGCGCCAGCCGCGGGCGCTCCCCGTGCCGCGCGGGATCATCTTCGCCGAGGGGGCGCCAGGCTCGCGGCGGATGGGACCGCGCGTCGCAGGCCGCGAAGGCGCGCCTTCTCCCGCTCGTGCTCGCGGGTCCGCACGGCGGTGCGCGCGGTGAGGGCCGCGAGGAGCCGTCCGGTGCTCTGCGCGATCTCCGCGACGGCGCGCTCGAACGCCGGGGCGTCGGCCGCGGAGGGCTCGCGCAGCCCGCTCACCTTGCGCACGTACTGGAGCGCCGCGTCGCGGATCTCGGCCTCCGTCGTGGGAGGGTCGAAGTGGTACAGCACCCGGATGTTGCGGCACATGGGGCTCCTCCGTGGCTCACCTCGTCCGTCCTAATCCGCGGCCCCGCCCGCTTCACGCGCGCCGCCGCCGCACCTCGCGGCGCGCCCGAGCAGGAGATCGCGCTCGCGTGCGTTGCGCGTGAGCGTGGCCGCGCGCTCGAGCTCGGCGCGCGCCTCGTCCAGCCGTCCGAGCCTCGCGAGGAGGTCGCCGCGCACCGCCGGCAGGAGGTGATAGGCCTTGAGCGCCGGCTCCGTCCGGAGCGCGTCGACGAGCTCGAGCCCCGCCGCCGGCCCGAACGCCATGGCGACGGCGACCGCGCGGTTCAGCTCGACGATCGGGGAGGGGGAGAGCTGGGCGAGCGCGTCGTAGAGGGCGGCGATGCGCACCCACTCCGTCTCGGCGGCCGTGCGCGCCCGGGCGTGGCAGGCGGCGATGGCCGCCTGCAGCCCGTAGGGCCCGAGCCCGCCGAGGCGCTCGGCCCGAGCGAGGGCGGCGAGCCCGCGCCGGATGAGGACGTGGTCCCAGCGCGCGCGGTCCTGATCGAGCAGGAGGATGGGCTCTCCGGACGGGCCGAGCCGCGCCCGCGATCGCGACGCCTGGAGCTCCATGAGGGCGACGAGCCCGTGCACCTCCGGCTCCCCGGGGACGAGCCCGGCCAGGATGCGCCCGAGGCGGAGCGCGTCCTCGCAGAGCGCCGGTCGCATCCAGTCCTCCCCGGCGGTCGCGGTGTAGCCCTCGTTGAACACGAGGTAGATCACCTGCAGCACCGACGAGAGCCTGGAGGCGAACTCGGCCCCGCGAGGCACCTCGAAGGGGACGCGGGCCTCGGCGAGGGTCCGCTTCGCGCGGACGATGCGCTGGGCCACCGTCGGCTCCGCGGCGAGGAACGCTCGCGCGATCTCCTCGGTGGTCAGGCCGCCGAGGAGGCGCAGCGTCAGCGCGATGCGCGCCTCGGTCGAGAGCACCGGGTGGCAGGCGATGAACACGAGGCGCAGCAGGTCGTCGCCCACCGGATCGTCGAGCGCCGCCTCGAGCTCGGGCGCGCCTGCCTCTCGTTCGGCCGCGAGCGCGTGGCCGAGCTCCTCGTGCTTCTGCTCGAGCCGCTTGCCCCGGCGCAGCTCGTCGATGGCGCGATGCTTCGCGGCGGCCATGAGCCAGGCGCCCGGGTTGTCCGGGACGCCCGACTCAGGCCACCGCTCGAGCGCCGCGACGAGCGCGTCCTGCGCGAGCTCCTCCGCGAGGCCCACGTCGCGCACCATCCGCGTGAGCCCGGCGACGAGCCTCGCCGACTCCATCCGGTAGACCGCGTGTATGGCGCGGCGCGTGTCGCTGGTCGTCAAGGCGGCTCGTACGGGATGGCGAGGCAGCCGGCGGGCCTAGTGCCTCGCGGCCGCCTCCGCGCGAATGCGCTCCTCCTGCTCGCGGAGCTCGGGCGTGAGCGCCGCGCCGAAGTCGTCTGCCTCGAACACCGGCCGGATCTCCACCTCCGTGTCCTCGAACGGCGCGCGCTTCAGCCACTCGATGGCCTCGTCCATGGAGCGCACCTGCCACAGCCAGAAGCCCGCGACGAGCTCCTTCGTCTCGGCGAACGGACCGTCGAGGACCGTCTTCTTCCCGCCGGAGAACCGCACCCGCGCCCCCTTCGAGCTGGCGTGGAGTCCCTCGCCGGCCAGCATCACGCCCGCCTTGGAGAGCTCCTCGTTGAACTTCCCCATCTCGGTGAGGAGCTTCTCGTCGGGGAGGATGCCGGCCTCGGAGTCCTTGCTCGCCTTCACGATCACCATGACTCGCATCGTCGTTCTCCTTCGGTTGGGCAGGGATGCCGGCGATGATCGCCGTGGTCCCTGGCTCTAGTGCCTCGACGAACGGAGCACCGCGGGATCGACACGGCGCGGAGCGTCCTCTTTGAGGGCCGTGCCAAGCGGGCGTTTACGCACGGAGGGTGGCGAGCGCGCGCTCGCGCGAGCAGATCCTGGCGCATGGGGTCCTCCGCGCGAAAGCGTGTCGTCCTCGAGATCGCCGGGCGCGAGGTCGTCATCTCGAGTCCCGACAAGCTGAAGTTCCGCGGCGCGGGCGTCACCAAGCTCGAGCTCGTCGAGTACTACCTGGCCGTGCACGGCGGTGCGCTGCGCGGCGTCCAGGGCCGGCCCATGGCGCTGAAGCGCTTCGTCGACGACGCCGAGGGCGAGTTCTTCTTCCAGAAGCGGGCGCCGGAGTCGCGGCCGGGCTGGGTGGAGGTGGTCGAGCTCGCCTTCCCCTCCGGCCGCACCGCGCACGAGGTGGTGGTGCGGGACGCCGCCCAGCTCGCGTGGGTGGTGAACCTGGGCTGCATCGATCTCAACCCGCACCCCGTGCGAGCAGACGATCTCGAGCACCCCGACGAGCTGCGCGTGGATCTCGATCCGGTGCCGGGCGTCGGGTGGGAGCGGGTCCGGGAGGTGGCCTCCGTCGTGCGCGAGGTGCTCGCGGATCACGGGCTCACCGGGTGGCCGAAGACGAGCGGCTCCCGCGGCATGCACGTCTACGCCCGCATCGAGCGGCGCTGGACGTTCACGGAGGTGCGGGAGGCGGCGCTGGCGCTCGCGCGTGAGGTGGAGCGGCGCGCGCCGCGCAGCGCGACGAGCAAGTGGTGGAAGGAGGAGCGCCACGGCGTGTTCGTGGACTACAACCAGAACGCCAAGGACCGCACGACCGCCTCCGCGTACTCCGTGCGCCCGACGCCGGACGCCCGCGTCTCGACGCCCATCACCTGGGACGAGCTGCCGGCCTGCGACCCGGCGGACTTCACCCTGCGCACCGTGCCCGCGCGCGTGGCCGCGATGGGCGATCCCGGGGCGGGGATCGACGCGAGCGCGGGTTCGCTCCTCCCGCTGCTCGAGCTCTCCGCCCGCCAGCGGGCCGACGGCATGGGCGACGCGCCGTGGCCCCCTCACTATGCGAAGGCCGCCGACGAGCCCTCCCGCGTGCAGCCCTCGCGCCGCAAGGGCGCCCCTCGCGCGAGGATGCCGCTCGTCGTCGTGGCGCGCGCTGCGCGCAAGGACGACGCGCTCGCCGGCTTCGAGCGGTGGCGGGCGCGCCACCCGGAGGCGGCGGCGCGCCTGCGGCCGGAGGACGTCCTGGTGGACGCCATGCGCGGGCGCTACACGACGTGGACGCGCGTGCGCGTGAACCTGCGCAACGTGCCGGAGCCGGAGCGCCCCGCCCCGGAGGCCCCCGACCCGGACTTCGACCAGGCGCTGTGGGATCCGCGCGACGCGCGGTAGTCGCTCCGCCCAGGGCCCCGTCGTCCGGCGCCGCTGCGTGTGGCTCGCGAGACTCGGCGTTAATTCCGCGAGCGCACGTCCGGCGCGCGGTGCACGCCGCGGGCGGTGGCAGGGGAGGGGTGGGCGGCTCGTGCGTGGCGGGCGAGGCCGAGGCGTCGCCGCCGCGTCAGCCGGCGAGCTCGCGGTCGAACTTGCCCCGGAGGAACTCGAGGACCTGAGCCGACGGGGCCCGCGGAGGCGCGTCGGCGCGGCGGACGTCGAGCGGGGGCGGCCGCGGCTGCTCGGCCCGGCCGCGATGTGGGTTCATCGCGGGGAACTTCCGGACCTCCTCGCGCGCGAGGCGCCACGCCTGCTGCATGGTCCACGAGAGCGACCGGTCGAGCCGGTTCGCCTCCCGCATGATCTCCTGCAGCATCTCTTCGGGAAAATACAGCGACTGCTTCTGCTTGTCGGTCGAGGCCATTCCTACTTTCCCTCCGCCGTGCCCCCCGCATCGTACCCGGGTAGAGGCGCCGGGCAATTCGGCGGACGCTCGTTTGCGCTCCGTATCGCCCGTTGGGGGGAGCTCCGCGGGCCTGCCGTCCACGCGGCGCGCCGGCGAGACGGTGCTCCCTTCCCCGCTGGCGCCTATCCTGTCGGAGCGCGGCCTCGATGGCGGCGCGACATGAAAGGATCGACCTGATGGCGAGCGAGAACACCCTGCCACCCGCCGAGGCGCACCGCTTCCAGGACCTCCTCGGCTATGCCGAGCACGGCATCGCGAGCCGGGTGCTCGCGAAGAAGGGCACGAGCAACGTCACGCTCTTCGCCTTCGAGAAGGGGCAGGGGCTCACCGAGCACACCTCCCCGTTCGACGCGCTGGTGGTGGTGCTGGAGGGGGCCATGACGCTCCACATCGGCGGGAAGCCGGTCGCGGCGCCGCCGGGCAGCATCACCCGGATGCCGGCGAACGTCCCGCACTCGCTCGACGCCGACGAGCGGACCCGCATGCTCCTCGTGATGCTGCGCGACCCGAAGCCCGAGTGAGCGGGGCGGTGACGGTGCGGCGCCGGGAAGGTCGGCGGGCGGGGGTCCCTCAGGGCCCCCGCTCGCGCGGGATCACCGTGATCTTGCCGGACCGCTCCAGGAAGGCGTGCTTCACGTCGGCGAGGCTCTCCTTCCCTTTCTCGCGCACGTGCGAGAGGAGCTCGTCCTCGGAGACGCGCGTCTTGCGCATGACCTCGCGCTGCAGCTCTCCGTCCCGCACGAGCTGCCTGACCGGCCCGGCGACGAAGTCGGCCACGCGGCTGCTCCGGGCCGAGAGCGCGGAGAGCGCCCAGTCGAGGCCGACGATCGTCCCGAGCGCGACCATCGCCGTCGTCAGGCTCGGGTCGTCCGCCACGATGCTCTTGCGCGCCGCCGTCGCGATGAGGAACAGGAGCACGATGTCGGACGCGCCCCATCGCGCGAGCTCCTTCCGCCCCACGACGCGGAACAGCACCTGGATGAACACGTAGATGATCGTCGCCCTGAGGACGACCTCCCACGGTGACAGCTCGGGCGCCCAGAGTGACGCGAAGTCGAAGCCCTTCACGCCTTCACGTTGGGCCTGACGCGCGTCGGGCGGTACCGCCGCTGCGCCACCGGCCCGTCGGCGCGAGCGCCCGCACGCCGGGGCGCAGAGCGGGCCAGGGCATCGGCGCGCCCGTCGCCGTCGACGCGTCGCGGGGCCTGCCGCGCCTAGAAGAGCCCGGCCTGCGCGGCGATCGCGGCGGCGACGGTGTCGCTCCCGCCCCGATCGTCTCGCGCCATCGAGATCGCTTGCGGCTCGCTCGAGGTCCTGGCGCCGGCGAAGGTCGTCGTGAACGGGAACGTCTTGTCGCAGCCCGACATCGACCCGGCGACGTTCATCGTGAGCTGGCCGCTCGCCAGATTCCCGTCCCGCCTCGGAGGAACGTGAACGTGACGGCCGGGCAGGTCCCGATCGCCTGCGGCGGGCACGTCAGGCCGTCGACGAGGAACGAGCTGCTCGACGTGACCTGCGCGTCCACGCCGCTGCCGTCCGCGCAGAACCCGCCGACGTTGATGGAGTTCGTCCCGTGCCGCGTGATCGGGACGTAGACCAGCGCCGAGCTGGTCTGGCCCTCCATGGTCATGCTGAACGTGCCATCCCACCGCCCCACGAAGCTCGCGGACTGGTCCGGGAGCGGTGCGCCGTCGGAGTCGCCGCCGCCGCCGCCGCCGCCGCAGCCCGAGAGCGCAAGCGTGGCGATGAGTACGGCAGCCCTGGTGGCACGCGTCATGTGGGTTCCCCGCCCTCGGCGATCGCGATGTGTGGAGACGTCGACGCGAAGATTGCACCTTCGGTCGCTGTACGGCAAATCCGCGGGCTCGCCGAGGTCATTCCGGACGCGGAACCGGCCGGTTCGGTACACTGCGCGCGCGAGGGGGCGACGATGGCACCAGGGACATGCCGCGCGGCTCGGCGCGGGGAGCGGCTGCACCGGCTCGCGGCCACGGCGCTCATCGCGGGGCTGGCGATCCTCGCGGGCTGCCGCACCACCGCGGACGTGCAGCGCGACTACGCGAGGACGCTGCGGCCGGCGGACATCGAGGCGCCCTCCGCGGCGGAGGCCCCTCCCGCCGCGCGCACCTATCGCGTGCGTCTGTACGTGGACGCGGGGTACCAGCGGCAGACGCTCAGGTGGCGAGAGAAGCTCCACGCCCAGCTCGAGCGTGCGAACCGGGTCCTCGAGCCGCTGTTCGGCGCGCGGCTCGCCGTGGAGTCGGTGCGCACCTGGGAGAGCGGCGAAGGCTCGGGGAACCTCGAGGCGGCGCTCGCCTCGCTCGCGGCCGTCGATCCGGGGGGCGACGTCGACTGGGTGTTCGGGTTCGTGCCCGCGAGCGAGTCCGTGGCCGTGGCGGATCCGCTCCTCGGGATGGCGTTCCAGTTCGGCCGGCACGTGGTGATCCGCGCGATGCACTCGCGCGACGAGCGGAACGCGATGGAGGCCTCGCTCGACCACCTCTCCGCTTCGGAGCGCGAGGCGGTCGTCCGCGAGCGGATGCTCCACCGCGAGACCGCGGTGCTCTTGCACGAGTGGGCGCACACGCTCGGCGCGTTCCACGAGCGCGCGCCGGAGTGGCTCATGTCGCCGTTCTACGGCACGCGCGGCTCGCGGTTCTCGCAGGAGTCCGCCGCGCTCGTGCGGCTCGGGCTTCGACACCGGGACACGCGGGACCCGGCGGCGCGCGCGGAGTGGGCGCGGGGGTACCGCGACGTCGTCGCACGGACCGGAGCGGCGTGGAACGGGGCGACCCGCGACGGCGCGCTCGCGGCGGCGGACGCCTTCTTCGGGCCCGCCGGCGGGGCGGCGCCGGCGCCGGGCCCGGCCGCCGCGGGCGTCTCGCCGGGGCCGGGCCGCGCCTGCTTCGCCGCCATGGCGCGCTCCACGCGGGCTCGAGAGACGCTCGCGGCCTGCCGCGCGGCCGCGGACGCGCCGGACGCCGGCGCCGAGGTGCTCGTCGCGCTCGCCATGGTCCTGCTGGACCAGCGGGACCGGCCGGGCGCCGCCCGGGCGCTCGTGCGCGCGGAGCCGGTGCTGGAGGCGCGCGGCGCGGCGCCGGACACCTGGCTGCGCGTCGCGCAGCTCTACGGGGAGGTCGAGGCGTGCTCCGCCGCGGAGCGGCTCGCCGCGCGCGTCGCTTCCCTGCCGGGCGCCGACGTGCTCCGGGCGGACTGCGCGCGGACCCGCCGCCAGGTCGGGCTCGCGTCGGTGTCGCCGCCGCTCCCGGCGGACCGCGAGGCCGAGTACGTCGCCGCGCTCCGCGAGGCGGAGCGGCACGTCGCCCTGGCGAAGCTCGACGCCGCGGCCGATGGCGCGGCGCGGCTCGAGCGGACGTTCGCCGGCACGCCGGGCGCCGCGCTCGTGAGCTGCCGCGTGCGCGCCGCCGGCAAGCGCCTCGCGGCGACCCGGAGGGCCTGCGAGGCCGCGGCGGCGGCCGCTCCCGACGCCCCCTATCCGCCCCGCGCCCTCGGCGAGACCGCCATCGCGGAGCGACGCTGGGCCGACGCGGCCACGCACCTCCGCCGCGCCATCGAGCTCGACGACGGGGACGGCGAGGCCTGGACGCGCCTCGCGCTCGCCTACCGGCGGCTGGAGGATGCGCCCGCGCTCGCCGCGCTCGCGACGCGGTACGAGGCGCGGTTCGGGACGAAGCTCGCGATCCCGGCGCGCTAGCGGCGCGGGCGGCCGGGGCTAGCTTCCCGGCGACGCTCTCCGGAAGCGCATCGCGAACGTCGCCCCGCGACCGGGCTCGCTCCGGACCGAGAGCTCGCCGCTGTGGGCCTGCACGATCTCGCGCGCGATGTAGAGGCCGAGTCCCAGCCCGGAGACGTGCCGGTCGGCGGCCGCGCGCTCGAACCGCTCGAAGATGCGCTGCTGATCCTGGGGAGTGATCCCCGGCCCGGCGTCCTCGATCTCCACCTCGACCACGTCGGCGCTCGCCGCCACCCTCACGACCACGGGGCCGCCGGGCGCGTACTTGGCGGCGTTCCCGAGGAGGTTCACGAGCACCTGCTCGACCCGCGATCGGTCGCCGCGGACGATGACGTCCGTGGCGCCTTCGACGCGCACGTCGCAGCTCGCGGCCGACAGCTCCTCGGAGACCCGGTCCAGCGCGTCGCCGACGGCGGCGGCGAGGGGGAAGTCCTCCATCCGGAGCGCGAGCTGACCCGAGTTGATGCGCGAGACGTCCAGCAGGTTCTCGACGAGCTTCGAGAGCTTGACGACGTGGGTGTCCAGGTTCCGGGTCACCCTGACGAGCTGCTCGCGTGGGACGAGGCCGTGCTGCGCCTCGCGCGCGATACGCAGCAGATGCTGGACGCGAAGGGCGAGCGGCGTGATGGGCGTCTTCAGCTCGTGAGACGCGATGGAGATGAACTCGTCCCGCGCGCGCACGGCCTCGGCGAGGCTCGCGTTGGCGCCGGCGAGGGTGGTGTTCGCCGACACGAGCCGTCCCGTCATGTCGTTGAAGGCGCGGGCGAGGACGCCCAGCTCGTCGCGGCGCTCCGCCCCCGCGACCGGGGTCGCGGTCCCCGTCGCCTGGATGCGGTTCGCGGTGCTCGCCATCTCGACGAGCGGCAGCACGACCTTGCGCGAGAGCGCGGCGGCGAACCCGGCCGCCAGCAGGAGCGCGGCGGCGACCGCGGCTCCTGCCAGCGCGAGCGTGCGCGTCCGGCGCCGCTGGAGATCCGCCACCGTCCGATCGAGCCGGTTGAGGTGGTAGGCGGTGAAGTTGCTGAGCAGGAGGTCCGCGCGGGCGTTCATGAGTCGCCACTTGTCCAGCGCGAGGGTCATCGCCGTCGGGTCGCCGCGCCTCGCGGCCGCGACCACCTCCTCGGTGTACGGGCGCAGGGCCCGCCGCGATCCGACGAACTGCGTCCAGACCTCCGCTGCACGCGGCGAGAGCGGGAACGCCTCGATGTCCGTGGACCGCCTGGCCACGTGCTCCCCTGCCTCTGCGATGCGCGTCTCCTGGAGCGCCGCGGAGCGAGAAGCGAGCGACGAGATCCAGCGCTCCTCCTCGTGCGCGGCGTCGGTGAGCGCGAGCGCGAGCGCGGTCGCGACGCGGACCTGGTTCGCGTCCCGCTCCAGCGCGCGGGCTTGACGCGCGGACTCCCAGCCCAGGAACGCGAGCGCGGCGCCGATGACGAAGGCGAGGACCACCGTCTGCACGAAGATCGCGCGCGTCAGGCTCTTCACCGCGCGGCCCCCGTCGCAGGCAGGAGCATGACGGCTTCGGGCTCGACGTCCTCCAGGAGGCCGCGTGCGAGGAGCCGCTGCAGATCGGGGCCCGCGCCCTCCAGGCCACCGGAGTCGCGGAACCAGTCGCGCTCGTCGCGCAGCACGCCCAGGAGCACGTGGTCGAGCCCGAGCCCCCACTCGACCCGCGAGAGCTGCTCTCGCAGCTCGCGCTCGCCGAGCTCCGGGAACCGCGCGCGGATGCGGCGCAGCGCCTCCTCCGGATGCTCCCGTGACACGCGCTCCCCGCACGCGAGCCCTCGGACGAGCCTTCGCAGCGCTCCCTCCCGAGTGTGGAGAACGTCGTCCCGCGTCAGCAGGAGCGACATCTCCGTGTAGAGATCGGTCTGGAGCACCCGCGCGTCATCGCCCAGCAGCTGCTCCGCGCGCGCGGCCCAGGGATCGGAAAGGACCGCCGCGTCCAGCTCGCCCCTCGCGAGCGCGCCGACCGAGGCTTCCGGAAAGAGGTTCACGATGGTCACCCCCGATCGCGGGACACCCCCGAATCGGAGGACCAGGTCGACGAAGAAGTCGGCGTTCGAGCCTTCCGCGAGGCCGATGCGCGCACCGGCGAGCTCGGAGAAGGACGCGAACCCGCGATCTCGGCGAGCGACGAGACGGGTGTTGCGCATCGACTTGTGCAGCGTCGTGAGCACGCGGATGCGCTCGTCGGCCACGGCCGCGCGCAGCGTCGGCGTCTCGAACGCGATGGCGACGTCGGCGCGATTCTGCAGCAGCAGCGAGACGGCGTCCCGGCCGAGTTCGAACCCGTGCTCGACGACCTGGAGGCGCTCGTCGTCGAAGCAGCCCGACTCGCGCGCGACGAAGAAGAGCGCGGTCGCGGGCTGCCTCACGGTGGCGACCACGAGCGGCTCGCGGTCGCGGTCCGCGCGCAAGCCGCACCCGGCGAGCGCGAGCGCGAGCGCGGAGACGATGCACGACCACCGGCACACCCCAGCGGGGCGCGCCCTGATTCGGGATGGGGTCCCTCGCCGTGGATGGCGGTCCAAACGACGCACCCTATCCGAAGTGTACTCATCGCGTGGTGGTGGGCGTGCCAGCGCCAGCTCGCCGGGCCGGGTACGGGGGGCGAGGGTTCAGTCCAGGTACTTCCACGTCGCCGCGCCATCCAGCCTGCGGACGCGCACCGAGCCCAGCTCGGCCGGATCGACGTTGCGCGCGTTCACCCCGACGCTCCGCTCCGGAGAGCCGTCGCGCTCGTAGTGGGTCACGCATCCACACGTGTCGCAGCGGACGAAGCGGATGGTCCTGTGACCCCAGGAGTAGCTCGACGTCGCACCGGCCGCGCACACGACTCGGATCGAGCTCGGCTTGTAGTACGCCCAGAGGGTGCCGTACCGTCTGCAGATCGAACAGTTGCAGCTCGTCAGGGAGCGGGGCCTTCGCGGCAGCTCGACGCGTACGGCGCCGCAGTGGCAGGTGGCGGTCAGCACGAGAGGGGTCCCATTCCGCGGGTACGAGCTGGGAGAAATGTCATGAGCGTTCGTATCGTCCGCCTCGGCGGTCCCCGCGGCACCGGGGAGGGTCTACGAATCGGCACGGTGCGCCGCCCGCCGCGTGGCGTGCCGGCGGCGCGCTTCGCCGCGGAGGACTGGTACGACGTCTGGTATCCGGAGCTCGCGCCGAGCGTCGCGACGATGAAGCTCGGCAAGGCGGCGCAGTCGGAGCGCGACTGGGCGAGGTTCGCGAAGAAGTTTCGCGCCGAGATGGCCCAGCCCGGGGCGAGCCGCACGCTCGATCTGCTCGCCAGGCTCTCGCACGCCGCGGAGTTCTCCGTGGGGTGCTACTGCGAGGATGAGGCGCGCTGCCATCGGTCGGTGCTGCGCGAGCTGCTCGCGGCGCGAGGGGCGAAGATCGGGTGAGCGGAGGCCGCGCCATGAAGGCCCCTGGCGGGGAGCGGCGAGGTGCGCGGTGGAAGGCGCAGGCGATTCGGTCTGCTCGAGTCGGGCGCCGCTGCTACTGTCCCGGTGACGTCGCCACGAGGAGCGAACGCTGCTTCGCGCCGGCGCGGAGGAGTCCAGAGTGTTCAAAGCGATTCTCGTGGAGAAGGCCGACGCGGGGCACGTCGCCCACCTCGCCGAGCTGGACGAAGGCCGGCTGCCGGACGGCGAGGTGACCGTGCGCGTCGAGTACTCGACGCTCAACTACAAGGATGCCCTCGCCATCACGGGCAGGTCGCCGGTGGTGCGCAAGTATCCCATGGTGCCGGGGATCGACCTCGCCGGCGTCGTGGAGGCGAGCGGCGATCCCGCGCGCCGACCGGGCGACAGGGTGTTGCTGAACGGGTGGGGCGTGGGCGAGAGCCACTGGGGCGGTCTCGCCCAGAGGGCGCGAGTGAAGAGCGCCTGGCTGTTGCCGGTGCCCGACCGATTGACGACGCGGCAGGCGATGGCCATCGGCACCGCGGGATACACGGCCATGCTCTGCGTGCTCGCGCTCGAGCGGCACGGCATCGCGCCGGGCGATGGCGAGGTGCTGGTCACCGGCGCCAGCGGCGGCGTGGGCAGCATCGCCGTCGCGCTGCTCTCGAGGCTGGGCCACTCCGTCGTGGCATCCACGGGCCGCGCCGAGGAGTCGGACTACCTCCGTTCCCTGGGCGCCTCGGAGATCCTCGACCGCGCGCAGCTCTCGGCGCCGGGCAAGCCGCTCGGCAAGGAGCGCTGGGCCGGCGCGGTGGACTCGGTCGGCAGCCACACCCTGGCGAACGTGTGCGCGACCACCCGGTATCGCGGGGCGGTCGCGGCCTGCGGGCTGGCGCAGGGGATGGACTTCCCCGCCACGGTGGCGCCCTTCATCCTCCGCGGCGTCACCCTCTACGGCATCGACAGCGTGATGGCCCCCACGGAGCTGCGCCGAGAGGCCTGGTCGCGGCTGGAGCGCGATCTCGAGGCGGACAGGCTCGACGCGATCACCCGCGAGATCGCGCTGGGAGAGGCGATCGCCGCCGCCGGAGAGGTCCTCGCGGGCAGGGTCCGCGGGCGGCTGGTGGTCGACGTGAATCGATGAGGGACGGGCCGCGGACGGGCTCGCCCGGTACACCTGCCGGTGGTCATGCGCGTCCATCTCGTCGACGGCACGTTCGAGCTGTTCCGGGCTCACTTCTCCCCCCGCATGGCCAGTCACCGCGCGAGGGCAGGAGGGGAGGCGAAGGCGACCGTCGGGCTCGTCATCTCGCTGCTCGGGCTCCTGCACGACGCCGCCGAGGGCGTGACGCACCTGGCCGTGGCGTTCGACAACCCCATCCGCTCGTTCCGGAACGATCTCTGGGCCGGGTACAAGAGCGACGAGGGGGTCCCTCCCGAGCTCCGGGCGCAGTTCGACGCGGCGGAGGAGGCGGCCCGCGCCCTCGGCCTCGTCGTCTGGTCGATGCGGGAGCTCGAGGCCGACGACGCGCTCGCCACCGGCGTTCGCCGGTTCCGGGACGCGGTGGAGCAGGTCCGGATCGTCACGCCCGACAAGGACCTCGGGCAGTGCCTCGACGGTGGCCGGGTCGTGATGGTCGACCGCGTGCGCCGGCGTGAGATCGACGAGGGGTCGCTCCTCGCGCGCAGAGGGATCCGCCCGGAGAGCGTGCCCGACTACCTCGCCCTCGTGGGTGACTCCGCGGACGGGATCCCGGGCGTTCCCGGGTTCGGGCCGGTGACCGCCGCGCGGCTCCTGGCGGCGCACGGCCACCTCGACGCCATCCCGGAGCAGCCGGCGCGCTGGCCCGCGGGCATCCGCGGAGCGACCCAGCTCGCCGCGACGCTCGTCGAGCACCGCGACGCCGCCGTGCTGTACCGACGCCTGGCGACGCTGGTCTCGGACGCGCCGCTCGCGGAGTCGCTCGAGGAGCTGCGCTGGCAGGGGATCCCGCGCGCCCGGTTCGAGCGGTGGTGCGAGAAGGTGGACGCCCGTCCGCTCCTCGCCACGCTGGGTGCCCGGAGCGCGCGCTGGGCCGACGGGTGAGGGGAGGTCCACGGGCACGCCGGATCCCGGCCATCCCAGCGGCGGACCGACCACCGTGCTACGGTCGATGGGAGCGGCCGGATGGCCGTGGCAGCGATGACGGTCCACGGAGGGTGCCATGGAAGTCGAGACGTGCCGGATGTGCGGTGGGGACGGGCGGGTCGGCAACGCGCTCGGCGGCAGCTCCGCGACCTGTCCCAGCTGCCACGGGTCCGGGCGACGCGCCGAGGCGTCGTCCGGCTTCCACGACGTCACCAAGACGAAGCCGTCGCACTACCGCCCGGCGGCCGCGGTGGCCACGGGGCCGAAGGTGCCCGCGACGCCGGAAGGCATGCAGCTCGCTCGAGAGGTGAACGCCTCCACGGTGCTGTTCGCGGACGCCAAGACGCGCCTGATCGCGGAGATCGTGAACCACGAGAGCACCCACGGACGGTGTACGAAGACCTTCATCAAGAAGGTCCGCAAGCAGGCTCGGCCGGGGTGATCGTCCCGCGGGAGGGCCGCAGCATGCGCTCGCCATCGACGAGGCTGCCCTCGCCCGCGCGGTCGTAGCCGAGATCGGGGGCCGCAGGGGTCAGTCGGCTCCGAACTCGCATTCGGCGCACAGCTGCACGACCTCGGTCTCGTCCGTCTCGTCGCCCTCGCGCGAGCCCCGCTGGACCGCCGTCTCGCGACGCAGGGCCCGACCGCACCAGTCGCACTCCGGGTCGGTGCCGGCAGGTGGGACACGCGTCGCGTTCGGGGCGCCCGCAGGTCTCGACGAAGGGGCTTCCGGGGTGATCCACATGCACCATCGCTATCCGGCGAAGGCGGGCCCTGCCAGCGCTCCTCGGGGCCCGCCCGGCGAGGGGCTTCGGTGCGGTAGTCGCGGGTGCCCTCGGTCGTCGCGGCCCCGCGCCCTGAGCCAATAGCGGGTACCATCGCGCGCGATGCCGCCCGACGCCGCCGCCGTCTTCCTGGGTCTCGCGTCCGCCGCGTCGTGGGGCGCAGGCGACTTCACCGGAGGGCTCGCATCGAAGCGGTCGCCGGTCCTCGGTGTCCTCGCGCTCGGCCAGGCGGCCGGCGTCGCGCTCATCGTCGCGCTCGCGCTGCTCCTCCGCGAGGAGTCGCCCGCGAGGGCCGCGCTCGCGTGGAGCGTCGCGGCCGGCGCGTCAGGGGCCATCGGCCTGGCCGCGCTGTACCGCGGGCTCGCGGTGGGGCGGATGGCGGTGGTCGCGCCCCTCTCCGCGGTGCTCTCGGCGACGATCCCGCTCGCGTGGAGCGCGATCGTCGAGGGCGTGCCGCCGCCTTCGAAGCTCGTCGGGTTCGCCCTCGCGCTCGCCGGCATCTGGCTCATCGCGCGCGCAGGCCCGCCCGGTGAGCGCCGAGACGGGCTCGGGCTCGCGCTCCTCGCCGGGTGCGGCTTCGGCGGGTTCCTCGTGCTGATGGACCGCGGCGCGCAGGGCGGGACCTTCTGGCCCCTCGCCGCGGCGCGCGGCACGTCGCTGGCGCTCGCCCTCGCCGCGGCCGCCGTCCGCCGCGGCCCCTGGGTGCCGGCGAGGTCGGCCGCGCCGCTCGTCGTGCTCTCCGGGGCGCTCGACGCGGGCGGGAACGCCTTCTTCATCCTCGCGGCGCAGGCCGGCCGCCTCGACGTCGCGGCGGTCCTCTCCTCCATGTACCCCGCGAGCACCGTGCTGCTCGCGGCAGGGCTGCTGCGGGAGCGCGTGAGCCGGACGCAGGGCGCCGGGATCGTGGCGGTGCTGGGCGCGATCGCCCTGATCGCGGGGTGAGGGCGGGCGCTCGCCGGCGGCGCGCGCGCGGAGGACGCTCGCGGCTCGCTCGTGTGGCGGGAGGAGGCGTCGAGGCCTCGGTCCAGCGCGTCCCGTCGCGGCACCCCGCGCGGCCGTTGAACCCTCCAGGCCAATTCATCAACGACAGTCCGTTCGGAGGGAGTGGCCAGGGCCACCGAAGCCCTGTCCGTTCGCCTGGAGCCCAGGCCAGGCGAGGAGCAGGCGCCCAGGTGGCGAAGGCCTCGGAGGACCCGGTGCCGCGATTGCTGTCAGTGAACGTGGGCGTGCCCCGTGACCTCGCATGGCAAGGCCAGACCGTTCACACGTCGGTCTGGAAGGCGCCCGTGGCGGGGCGGCGCATGGTGAGACGGCTCAACATCGACGGCGACCGGCAGGGCGACCTGGCTGGCCACGGGGGAGAGCAGCGAGCGGTGCTCGTCTACCAGCTCGCCTCCTACCGGTTCTGGGAGAAGGAGCTCGGTCGAGGGGGCTTCACCTTCGGGCAGTTCGGCGAGAACTTCACCGTCGACGGCCTGCCCGATGACGAGGTGTGCATCGGCGACCGGTATCGCATCGGGGGCGCGATCTTCGAGGTGACGCAGCCGCGCGTGACCTGCTACCGCGTCGGCATACGCATGGACGACCCCCGGATGCCGGCGCTCCTCGTCTCGAGCGGCAGGCCCGGCTTCTACC
The DNA here is from genome assembly GCF_000017505.1 of Anaeromyxobacter sp. Fw109-5. Classification (NCBI taxonomy): domain Bacteria; kingdom Pseudomonadati; phylum Myxococcota; class Myxococcia; order Myxococcales; family Anaeromyxobacteraceae; genus Anaeromyxobacter; species Anaeromyxobacter sp. Fw109-5. The sequence continues at coordinate 3,258,580 of NC_009675.1, read as the reverse complement.
TGCGCGTGCTCCAGGAGGGCGACGTCGCGGCGGGCGACGAGATCGCGAAGGTGGCGGACGGCCCGGAGCGCATGACCGTTGCGCGGGTGAACGCGCTCCTCTACCTGCCGGGCCACCTCCGCGCGGATCTGGAGCGGGCGCTCCGCATCCCGGCGCTGAGCCCGGGCTGGAGAGGATCCTTCCAGGCCATGCTCGACCACGCGGGGGCGGCCACAGGGGCGCCGGCGGGCAACCCTGGGCTGGACCCTCCGTCGTCGCCGGCACCGGCCTGGCCGGGCTTCCGCCCGCTCCGTATCGCCCGCATCACGCCGGAGAGCGGCAGCGTGGTGTCCATCGAGCTCGAGCCCGCCGACGGGAGCTCCCTCGCGCGGGCGCTGGGTGGGCAGTTCGTGGTGTTGCGGCTTCGGCCCGCTCCGGGAGGGCCTCCCCTGCTGCGCAGCTACTCGCTCTCCGGTGCGCCGAGCCTCGAGCGATACCGCGTCAGCGTCAAGCGCGAGCCGCATGGAGTGGCGAGCGCCTATCTGTGCGAGCGCGCTCGCGTAGGCGACCTGCTGGAGGTGAGCGCGCCTCGGGGGACGTTCACGTTACGTGATGGCGAGGGGCCCGTCGTCCTGCTCGGCGCCGGGGTGGGAGCGACCCCGGTGCTGGCGATGCTCCACGTGCTGGCCATGGAGCGCTCGCGGCGGGAGGTGTGGTGGCTGTTCGGCGGACGCAACCGCGACGATCACCCGTTTCGCGAGGAGTCCCGCGGCCTGGTACGCGCGCTCCCCGGCGGGCACTCTCACGTCCGCTACAGCCGGCCGCGCCCGGAGGACGTGCCCGGGACCGACTTCGACGCTCCCGGACGTCTCACCGTCGCCGCCCTCGAGGAGGTGGGGGTTCCCCGCGATGCGGACTTCTACCTGTGCGGCCCTCCCGCGTTCCTGAGCGACCTGACCGCCGGCCTGGCGGGGTGGGGGGTCTCACGGGCGCGGATCCATACGGAGGTGTTCGGGCCCGGCGAATCGATGACGCCTGGGATCGCGCCCGCTGCTGCCCGCACGCCACACCCACCCCTCGGGCCGGCCGGCTCGGGACCGCTCGTCTCGTTCGCCCGGAGCGGGCTCGCCGTTCGGTGGAGCCCGTCGCGCGGCTCCCTGCTCGAGCTCGCGGAGGCCTGCGACGTGCCAGCGAGGTGGTCGTGCCGCACGGGCGTCTGCCACAACTGTCAGAGCGGGCTCATCTCGGGCTCCGTGGCCTACGACCCCGAACCACTCGATCCCCCCGCGCCCGGCAGCGTGCTCATCTGTTGCTCGAGGCCCACCGGAGACGTGGTCATCGATCTCTGAGGCACGGGGGGTCCTCGAGGGGAACGTTGGGCCGGGTGGTTCCCTCCGGTCACGTTCAGGCCGCCCCGGTCAGCTCTGACCGCGGTCCCGGTCATCCGTGGAGACGGCGGCGCGCCGCGCGCGACGAGCGAGCGCGGTGGCCGCCCCACCACGGAGAGGGGCGATGGACGCAGACTTCGATGCCGACCTGGAACAGCTCGAGACCGGTCACTGCACCGCGAGGCCCCAGGACGAGCTCTTCGACCTCGTTTCCCGCGAGCAGGAGACGGACGGCGCGCTCGACGGACTGGACGAGTGAGCCCGCGCGGTGCCCGCCGGCGGACGCGACTGCCTAGGAACGCGGAGCCCCGAAGCTCAGCTCGAACAGCGCGCGGATCGCCGCGCGGCCGTCCTCGGTCAGGGCGCGCGTGCCGCAGCCCGCGAACCGCTCGCGCGTGATGACGGGCGCCTCCTCGGCGACCCAGTCGCGCTCGTCCCACCGGAGCCAGCGCCCCCGCTCCTGGTCGAACAGGTGGACCGGCTTCTCCCAGTGTCGAGCCAGCTCGACCGCCCAGCCGGTCCCCCCGTGGGCCGTCTTGTCGGGGTTCACGGCGCCGACGAAGAACACCTCGCCCGCAGCGCTCACCTGGTGCCAGATGGCCTGGAGCACGCGCCGCAGCTCCGGCGACTCCGGTGGCGCGCGATGGAGGTGCGCCTTCATGTAGGCGCCGCTGACCTCGCCCACCCTGAGCTCGTCCTCGCTCAGCTCGACGAGGCCGCGCGTGCGGGCGAGCTCGTGACGGTCGGCGAACGAGAAGTTCACCTCGCGGACGCCCCATCGCTCGGCGCAGGCGCCGAACTCCTCCTCGGCCCCCGGCGACCCGCTCCCGAGCAGCGTGAACTCCTCAGGGGAGCGCTCCATCGACGGCGGCGCGTCCTCGTCGCCTGGCAGCCGCAGGCTGCCGCCCTCGAGCACGAGCGCGACGTCGGTCTCGGGGAACCGCTCGAAGTCCTTCACCAGCGTCAGCCGGGCGTGCGGTCCGTGGGGCTCGAGGAGGATGCCGACGTCGACGAGCGCGGCGCAGTCGTCCGACCGGGAGGCGAGGGGGGGGCCGCGCCCGAGCTCGCGGCACAGCGCGTCGCGCGCGGTCATCCACAGCTCGGCGCCGACGCGCGCCGCGCTCGCCTTGATCGCGCGGACCGTCGCGGCGCACCCGGCCGCTTCCCAGTCGAAGCCGTCCACGAGGATGGCGTGGGGCCCGGCCCCGAGGTGCGCCTGGAACGCAGCCACCGCCTCGTCGAGCCCCCTCGCGCTGAAGGCGCGCTCCACCGACGCCCAGATGAGGCGCCGGCGGGCGACGAGCTGGCGCACGCCCCGCCGGTCGGCCAGGTCGACGCGCTCGGCGAGATCGTCGAAGAGCGCGTCGTACCTCGCGGAGACGTGCTCCACGGACTGCCCGATCGCGACGTGGAGGACCGGCCGCTCGCGCAGCAGGGCGTCGAGCCCGAGCTGCACGAGGCAGGCGGACTTGCCGACGCCCGCCGGCGCCATGATCACGCCCAGGTGACCCCTCCCGAGCCCGCCGCGGATCGAGCGGTCGAGGAGCCGCAGCGGGCTCTGAAGGATCGCTTCCTTCCGGATCATGGACGCCGCACGGGATCCTACTTCTTGCCGCCCTCCGCCGCCTTCTTGCCGGCCTTCGCCATGAGCTCCTCGGCCATCGCCAGCGGGACCGGCAGGTACCGGGAGAACTCCATGCTGAACTCCGCCTTGCCCTGCGTGGAGGACCGGAGCGTCGTCGAGTACCCGAACATCTCGGCCAGCGGCACCTCGGCCTCGATGCGGACGAGGCCGCCGTCCTCCTGGGAGCCCACGATCATCGCGCGCCGCTGCATGAGGGTGCCGAGGACGCCGCCGGAGAACTCGGACGGCGTCTCGACGCCGACCCGCATGATCGGCTCGAGCAGCCGCGGCTTCGCGCGATCGAAGCCCTCGCGCCAGGCGCCGCGAGCGGCCTCCTGGAACGCGATGTCGGACGAGTCGACCGCGTGGCTCGCGCCGTCGTTGATGACGACGCGCACGTTCACGACCGGGAAGCCGAGCAGCCGCCCCTTGGCGAGCATCGAGCGGAAGCCCTTCTCGACCGCGGAGATGAACTCGCGGGGGATGGCGCCGCCCACCACGTCGTCGACGAACTCGAACGCCTGCTCGCAGGGCTCGATGTACCCGCACACGCGGCCGAACTGCCCCGAGCCGCCGGTCTGCTTCTTGTGCGTGTAGGCGAACTCGGCGCGCTGGCTCACCGTCTCGCGGTAGGCGACCTGCGGCGGCGACACCTCGACGATCGCGTTGTACTCGCGCTTCATGCGCTCGATGTAGACCTCGAGGTGGAGCTCGCCCATCCCGCGGATGATCGTCTCGCTGCTCTCCTCGTCGATGCCGGCCCGGAACGTCGGATCCTCGCGCGTGAAGCGCCGGAGCGCCTTCCCCATGTTCGCCTCGCTCTTGGAGTCGGCCGGCTTGATGGAGAGGGAGATCACCGGATCCGGCACGTGCATCGAGGTCATGTTGAGCTTGACCTTGCCGTCGGTGAACGTGTCGCCCGAGTTGCACTCGATCCCGAACATCGCGACGATGTCGCCGGAGCCGGCCGCGTCGATGTCCTCCATCTCGTCGGAGTGCATGCGCACGAGCCGTCCGACCCGGTGATCCTTCTTCGTGCGCATGTTGGTGATGAACATGTCGCGCGAGAGCCTGCCCTGGTAGATGCGCAGGTACGTGAGCTGACCGTACCGGCCGTCCTCGAGCTTGAACGCCAGCGCCACCGTCGGCTTGTCGTTGTCGATCGTGAGCACGACCTTCTGCTCGTCCTTCGCGAGGTCGTGGGCCTCGTTGACCACCTCGGTGGGGTCGGGGAGGTAGTCGACGACGCCGTCGAGCAGCTTCTGGACGGCCTTGTTCTTGTAGGCCGAGCCCATGAACACCGGCGTGAGCTTCAGCTCGATGGTCCCCTTGCGGATCGCCGCCTTGACGAGCGCCTCGGTGACCCGATCCTCGAGGATCGCCTCGGTCAGCTCGTCGGAGAACATCGACGCGGCGTCGAGCATCTCCTCGCGCGCCTTCGCCGCCTGCTCCTGCAGCTCGGCGGGGATCTCGGACTCGGTGATGACCTCGCCGTCCTGCCCGCTGAAGCGGACCGCCTTCATCGTCACGAGGTCGACGACGCCCTCGAACTTGTCCTCGAGGCCGATCGGGAGCTGCATCAGCACGGGGTTGTGCTGGAGCTTCTCGCGGAGCTGCTCCTTCACCCGCAGCGGGTTCGCGCCGGACCGGTCGCACTTGTTGACGAAGGCGAGGCGGGGGACCTTGTAGCGCCGCATCTGGCGGTCGACGGTGAGCGACTGGCTCTGGACGCCGGCGACGGAGCAGAGCACCAGGATGGCGCCGTCGAGGACGCGCAGCGACCGCTCGACCTCGATGGTGAAGTCGACGTGCCCGGGGGTGTCGATGATGTTGAAGTGGAGCCCCTTCCACTCACAGTGCGTCGCGGCGGAGGCGATGGTGATGCCGCGCTCGCGCTCGAGCTCCATCGAGTCCATCTTGGCGCCGACGCCATCCTTGCCCTTCACCTCGTGGATGGCGTGGATCCGGTTCGTATAGAAGAGGATCCGCTCCGTCAGCGTGGTCTTCCCGCTGTCGATGTGGGCCGAGATCCCGATGTTCCGGAGCTTCGAGAAATCCGTGTACACGTCGTACCTCCACCCGCGGGGGCGGACCGAGCAAATGATGGGCGAATCGGTGCGCGGCGCCGGTCGCCGGCCACCCTCGGGCCAGCCAGTACGCCGCTCGTCTCGAACCCGTCGCGCGTCGCCGGAATTTCTTCGCCAGCGCGCCGACGGGTGCGGAAATGCGCGACGTTCACCCACCTCGACGGCGTCGCGCGCGCGCACCCTGGCACAACCGGTGCCATTTCGCAACTCGGCGCGCCGGAAGCGCCCCGCGGCGTTGGCGTTCCCGCCCGGGTCGCGTAAACGTTCCTCCGATGGCGCCGACCGAACGACACCTGCTCCTCGTGCGGCACGGTGAGACGGACTGGAACGCCGCCGGGCGGTGGCAGGGCCAGACGGACGTGCCGCTCAACGCGACGGGCCGGGCGCAGGCGGCCGCGCTCGCCGCTCGGCTGCGCCCCGAGGGTGTCCGCGCGATCGCGACGAGCGACCTCTGCCGCGCGCGCGGCACCGCCGAGATCGTGGGCGAGGCGCTCGGGCTCCGCATCGCGTTCGTGGACGCGGACCTGCGCGAGCGCGCCTACGGGCTCTGGGAGGGCCTCACCCGGGGAGAGTGCGAGGCGCGATTTCCGGAGGAGTGGGCGCGCCACGTCTCCGATCCGCGCGCGCCGCCGCCCGCCGGCGAGTCCACGGACGCGCTGCTCGCGCGCGTCCTCCCGGCGATCGAGCGGGCCGCCGGGCGCCTCGAGTCGCCGGCCGTGCTCGTGACCCACGGCGGCGTGATGCGGGCGTTCCTCGCCGCCGCCCTCGGCGCCTGCCCGGGGCCCGCGCAGGTCGCGCCGCCGCGCTTCATCCCGAACGGCGGCGTGTGGCGGGTGCGCCTCGTCGCCGGGCGCGTGGTCGGGGCGGCGGCGCTTCACGGCGACGCCCCCTGAGGTCACGCTTTCACGGAAGGTGATCATGGGGGAGCGGCGCCGCGAGGCCTGCTCCACCGGCGCTGGCGCCCGTGATCGAGATCAACGGCGCGGCGTCGATTTCGCCGTCAGCGCATGTTGACGACAGGTATCAGCAAGCAAATGCCTCCGTTGGGGGGCGACAGGCTCGTTCGCGGGGTGTTCACTGCCAGCCACCGCTCGGACGGATCGCAAACGCAGCGCGGCTGGGCATCGCCCGCATCGCTCCAACCGTGTCCGTGGACGCGAACCGGCTGAACACGACGTCGACGTGAAGCGTAACCAAGGGTGAAGCGCGAGGCTTCTCTGCGCTTCGTATGACGGTAACGGTGAGTGATGTCCCGGGAACCAAGGGACGGAGCGAGTATGAACCGAAGATTCGTTGTGCCTGGTCTGGCGTCCGTGATCTGCTGCTTCCTTGCCCTGCAGCCCGGCGCCGCCGAGGGTGCCTGCCCGCCCCCGTCCACCGCCGTCTGCCCGTCGGGCACGACGCTCGACGTCGCGGCCGACCGGTGCGAGGGGGATTTCCACGCTTGTCTGCCGGGGTACGCTTACAGCACGAGCTCCAGCCAGTGCGAAGCGTCTGCCCCTGCCACGACGAGCTCGGCGACCTGCCCGGCCGGCAGCAGCTTCAACGCCTTCTTCGGCAAGTGCGAGACCGCGAATCTCTCTCCCTGCCCGAGCGGCTACACGTACAACGGCTACAGCGACAAGTGCGAGATCCCGGCCACGTTCACTCCGGCCGCCAGCTGTCCGGAGGGATATGCCTTCGACGCGACCCTCGACAAGTGCCTGGGAGCGCCCGACTCCGCTTGCACCCAGGGCGGCTACTGGGGCTACTACGAGCAGACCTGCGCCTCCGCCGACCCGCTCCCGGGGTTCGGCTGGGACGACGAGACCGGCCTGTACATCGGGCCGTGGGCCTGCCCGCCGGCCTATTCCGTCAACACCTGGGACGGCAGCTGCTCCGGACCGATGGTGACGGCGAGCTGCCCTGCGGGCAGCACCATCAACGCGCGCACCAACAAGTGCGAGGCCGCTGCCGCGGCGGTCTGCGCCGCCGGGCAGACGTACAACCACAGCACGACCCAGTGCGAATTCGCTCCGCTCGTCAGCGCCGACGCCTCCACCTGCCCGCCGGGCCACGTCCTCGTCGCCGACACCAACGTGTGCGCCGGCGGCATGAACTCCGCCTGCCCGCAGGGCGGGAGCTACGGCTATTACGAGGAGGGCTGCACCTCCCCCGATCCGCTCCCCGGGTTCGGCTGGGACCCCGAGACCCTCCAGTACGTGGGGCCCTGGTCCTGCCCGGCGGGGTTCGGCCTCGAGATCGGCACCGGCAGCTGTTCCGGCGCGGCCTGCCCGGCAGGTCAGGTGTACGACTCGGCCACCCTCGCGTGTGAGGCCCCTGCTCCCGTCGCGGCCAGCACCTTGACTTGCCCTGCCGGCTCCAGCTTCGACCCCTTCTACGGTAAGTGCGAGGCCGCGAACCTCTCTCCCTGCGCGAGCGGTCACACGTACAACGGCTACAGCGACAAGTGCGAGATCCCGGCCACGTTCACCCCGGCCGACAGCTGTCCCGAGGGCTACCTCTTCAACGGCCTCGATTGCGTCGGAGCGCCCAGCTCCTCCTGCACCCAGGGCGGCACCTGGGGGTATTACGAGCAGACCTGCACCTCCGCCGATCCGCTCCCCGGGTTCGGCTGGGACAACGAGACCGGCCTGTACATCGGGCCGTGGGCCTGCCCGCCGGCCTATTCCGTCAACACCTGGGACGGCAGCTGCTCCGGCCCGATGGTGACGGCGAGCTGCCCGGCAGGGACGACGATCAACGCGACCACCAGCAAGTGCGAAGCCGCGGCCGCTCCGGCCTGCGCAGCCGGGCAGACGTACAACAACAGCACCACCCAGTGCGACTTCGCTCCGCAGGTCAGCCCCGTCGCTCCGACCTGCCCGCCGGGATACATCCTCGACGTCGGCACCCATGTCTGCGCCGGCGTCCTGAACTCCGCCTGCCCGCAGGGCGGGAGCTACGGCTATTACGAGGAGGGCTGCACCTCCCCCGATCCGCTCCCCGGGTTCGGCTGGGACCCCGAGACCCTCCAGTACGTGGGGCCCTGGTCCTGCCCGGCGGGATTCGGCCTCCAGATCGGCACCGGCAGCTGTTCCGGCGCGGCCTGCCAGGCGGGAAGCGCCTTCAATGCCGCCACCTCCAGCTGTCAGCTTTCCGGGTGCCCGGAGGGAACCGTCAAGAGCGATAGCCTCTGCATCGCCGCGGCGGTCTGTCAGTAGAACAGCCCGTCAACCAGAGAGTCACTCCACGACAATCCCCCGGCGCTGCCGGGGGATTGTCCATTTTCCACCGGTCCCTGCGGCGGCGCCGAGTCTCGGCGAGCCGAGGGCGCACGCCGCGGGGGTGGGGTTGCGACCTCCCCGCGCGCGCCACTTGCCTGCGCACCCGCTTCCGGTTTATTCCGGAGCCGTGGATCGTGCCCGCTAGCCCGAGTCGCCGCGTCCGCCTGCCGAACGGCAGGTGACGCGCGCCCGTCCGGATCCCGCCACCTCAGCCGAGGGGGCGCGGATCTCGTCCGTCACTCGCGCTTTCGAGGTACTCCGTGGTTCGTCCCGAGCTCATCGGCTTCGGTCCCTTCTTCTCTTCGCAGCTCTCCCTGGAGGAGCTCCAGTCGTCCCTCGTCGGTCGCGCGGTCGCGGCTCGCGGCCGCAGCCTCCTCGTCCAGTTTCCGGACGGCGCCCATGCCGTCCTCGTCCCGGGCCGGCTGCGCGCCGAGGGCGTCCTCCCGGTGGTGGGCGACTTCGTCGTCGCGACCCCCGGGCCCGATCGCACCGTCGCCCGCGTCCTCGAGCGCCGCACCTGGCTCTCCCGGAACGTCGCGGGTGGAGCGACCGCGGAGCAGGTGCTCGCCGCCAACGTGGACGTCGTGTTCGTCGTGCAGGGGCTCGACGAGGGCCCGAACCCGCGCCGCCTCGAGCGGACGCTCGCGGCGGTGCATGCGGGCGGGGCGGAGCCGGTGATCGTCCTCACGAAGCCGGACCGGGCGGAGGACCTCGCCGCGGCGCTCGCCGAGGCCCGCGGCGCTGCGCCCGCCGTCGAGGTCGAGGTCGCCTCCGGGCTCACCGGCGAGGGCGTCGCCGCGCTCGCGGCGCGCCTGCGCTCGGACCGGACCGGCGTCCTCGTGGGCCCCTCCGGCGCGGGGAAGTCCACCCTCGTGAACGCGCTCCTCGGCCGCGAGGCGCAGCGCACCGCGCCGGTGCGTGGCTCCGACGACCGGGGCGTCCACACGACGACGGGCCGCGAGCTCTTCTTGCTCCCCGCCGGCGGCGCGCTGGTGGACGGTCCGGGGATCCGCGAGCTGCGGCTCTGGGACGCGAGCGGGCTCGACGCGACGTTCGAGGACCTCGCGGCGATCGCGGCGCGCTGCCGGTTCAGGGACTGCTCGCACGGGAGCGAGCCCGGGTGCGCCGTCCGGGAGGCGATCGCCGACGGGCACCTCGACGCCGCGCGCGTCGAGAGCCACCGCAAGCTCGCGCTCGAGCTCGAGCGTCAGGCGGCGCGCCGCGAGGGTGGCGCGGCGCGGGTGGAGCGCGCGCGGTGGAAGGCGGTCTCGAAGGCGCTGCGCCGGCTGCCGCGCGAGCGGGGGCGCTGAGGTCTGCGGGCGAGGTCGGGCTGCCGCGACCGACCTCGCTCGCTCGGCCGAGACGAAACGAGCCGGCTCGCGCCGGCTCCATCGCTTCGTCGTGCTCGAGTCGATGCGCCGGAGACGAACCACGGTCGTCCGGGCGGCTCGTGGATGCTACTTGTCGCGATAGGTGATGCGGCCGCGCGTCAGGTCGTACGGCGACAGCTCAACCTTCACCCGGTCGCCCGTGATGATGCGGATGCGGAACCGCTTCATCTTGCCGGACGGATAGGCCAGTACGATCGGGCCCTGATCGAGCTTCACGCGGTACATGCTGCCGCTCGACTCTTCCACTCTGCCCTGCACCTCGATACCGGCTTCCTTCTCGCTCATCTCTCTCCTTGGTGGTCACTGCTTCTCTGCGACTGGCCCGCCGGGCTCACAGCGCGCCGCGCCGGCCAAGCTTCCGATAGAGGCGGCCTCGAGACCCGAACACCGCCCGGCGGCGGCCTGGTGGCCCCCTGTTTGGACGGGGTTCGAAAACCGCTGTGATTTCAGTGGAGGCGCCGGTCTCGAACCGAGGAGCCGGGCACTTCACGGCACGGAGATAGCCGGATTCCGCGGCCTTAGCAAGTCTCGTTGCCCGACGCCTGCCCGCCGGTCACCGCGCGTCATGAAGGAGCTGTCGTGCCCGGGGCGCGCCACCGCCTCGCCGGCCCGGCGACCGGGGTGCGCCCACGCTCCGGCGGGCCCCCTGCAGACGAAGCAGGCCTCGCACCATGGCTGGCGCGAGGGCCCGCGCGCCCCTACGGAACCGGCATGACGACCATCGGCTTCATCGGGGCAGGGCACATCGGCAGTCAGCTCGCACGTCTCGCCGTGGCGAACGGCTACCAGGTGGTGATGAGCAACTCGCGAGGGCCGGAGACGCTCGCCGGCCTGGTGAAGGAGCTCGGCCCGCAGGCTCGGGCGGGGACGCCCCTCGAGGCGGCGCGCGCAGGCGATCTCGTGGTCGTCACCATCCCTCTGAGGAGCTACCGTTCCGTTCCGGTGGAGCCGCTCGCCGGCAAGGTCGTCATCGACACGAACAACTACTACCCGCAGCGCGACGGCCACATCCCAGCCCTCGACGCCGAGACCACGACCACCTCCGAGCTCCTCCAGGCCCACCTGCCGACCTCGAAGGTGGTGAAGGCGTTCAACCACATCCACGCGGCCGATCTCACCCAGGATGGCCAGCCGCCCGGGACCCGGAACCGAAGAGCGCTGGCGATCGCCGGCGACGACCCCGGGGCGAAGGCGACCGTGAGCCACCTCATCGATCGGTTCGGGTTCGACGTCGTCGATCTCGGGTCGCTGAAGGAGGGCTGGCGGATCCAGCGCGACACGCCCGGATACGGACCGCGGCGCACCGCCGAAGAGCTTCGCGGCGACGTGGCCGCCGCGAAGCGGTACGCCCAGAGGTGAGCCGACACCGCGCCGCTTCAGTGCACGGGGATCGAGGCGGTCTTCAGGCCGCCGGCTACCGCGATCGAGCGGGCTCGAAGAGCTCGATGGGATTCCCGTCCGGATCCTCGATCTGGACTTGTCGACCGCCAGGGCCTGTCTCCACCTCGTTGCGAAACCGGACGCCTGCCTTCTTCAGCTCAGCGATGAAGCCCGCAAGATCCGTGACCTTCAGCACCACCCGGTTCCAGCCGCCCGGCTCCTGCTGCTGCCCGTCCGGCATCGGCCGCGAGCCTGATGCACCAGGCCCGCTGAGCAGCAGATGCGCCTCACCCAGAGAGACGTTCGCAAATGCGGGGAGCTGCTCGTGCTCCAACGCGAACCCGAGCTGTTGCGTATAGAACGACACGGAGCGAGCGACGTCTCTCACCTGATAGCGGACGCCGTGGACCTTCTCGACGAATGACTTCGTGGCGGCCTGGACCATGCGCGTCTCCCTCCCTGGACCGTTTCTCTGATCCCGGTGCTCGGCTCCCGCAATGCCGAGCAGCCTGGTGAGGCACGCCCCTGCTGTACGAGCAACGCGCCGACCGTCGCCCGGCGCAGCCGATCGCGTCGCCCTGCGGCGTTCCCGGGCGGGTCTCCAGCAGCCGTTTCTCATCAGGCGATCCCTGGAGGACCCAGTCCGGCGCTCCTAGCGCCTGCGTGCCGCGCCGGCGGGCGCGTAGCGCAGGAGGATCTTCCCGTTCTCGAAGATCCGCGACTCGGTCAGCGTAGTCCACGCGCTGACGGAGGCCGTCGAAGATCGTCCGTCCAGCGCCCAGCGCGACCGGGCAGACCACCTTCGGCAGCGCGTTCATCTGCTCCGCGACCTCGGGCAGCATCCGCGCGGCCTCGCGCGTGGGCCAGAAGCTCTCCATCATCTGGTAGGTGACGCGCCCGAAGACGAGCACGCCCCCTCCTCGCGCGCGCTCCGTCGTGAACCGGTCGAACTCCTCGTCGGCGCCCTCCTTCGCCCAGGACATGTCCCCGTGGGCGTCCACGAAGTAGCCGTCGACCGACAGCTGATTGAAGACGACCAGCGTACGCACGTGCTCCCTCCCGTTCCTGCCGAGGTTGCCTGCCTTCGGTTGCTCAGACCAGCGACGCGAGGAGCGCGCGCATGCGCTCGACGCCCTCGCGAAGGACGTCCGCGAAGCCCCAGCTCATCGCCAGATCCCGCTCCGCCATGGAGGTGAAGCGCGCCTCGAACCTCACGCGCGTCTGCCGCCCCAGGTCCTCGAGCGTGAGCGTGTTCAGGGGGAGGGGCTTGCCGGGGAACCCCCGCTCGGCCTGCCACGAGAGCCGCTCCGGCCTCACGACCTCGACGAAGACGAACTCGTAGTGGTGCTCGCTCCCGTCCGGCGTCCGCATGACGTGCCGCCAGCGGCCGCCAGGACGGACGTCCATCTCGCAGACCGGGTTCGTGAAGCCCTCGCCGCCGTACCAGCGCGCGACGTGCTCGGGCGTGGTGAACGCCAGCCACACGGTCTCGCGTGGCGCATCGAGCGTGTGGGTCATGACGATCACCGCTTCGCGGCTCGAGCTCACGTCGATCCGGACCGTCATCGGCTCCCTCCCGGCCTGGGCTTCGTCCGTCGCCCGGGGCTCCCTCCCCGGGGAGGGTGCTGCAGCGTCTTCACGTAGTCCCCCAAGCTCTCGAAGCTCCGCTCCCAGAAGCGGCGGTACTCGTCGAGCCAGTCGGACAGGGCGCGAAGTGGCTCGGCCTCGAGATGGCACGGGCGACGCTGCGCCTCGCGGCTGCGGGTGATGAGGCCCGCCCCCTCCAACACCTTCAGGTGCTTGGAGACCGCCGCAAGGCTCATCTCGTACGGTGCGGCCAGCTCCTTGACCGTAGCGTCGCCGCTGGCGAGCCGGGCGAGGATGTGCCGGCGCGTCGGGTCCGCCAGGGCAGAGAGCGTGGTGCTGAGGGCGTCGCTCGACGTCATGGACCCAGCATCGTACTCAACCGGATGGTTGTCAACCACGCGGTTAAGTACAGGAGGTCTTCGCCCGCGAAGTGGCGCGGGCGCCGATCTCCGAGAGCGCGACGAGCGAGCGGAACTCGGGCCACGCGTCACGGCCCCGTTACATCGGGCGTAACGGGCGGTCCGAGGCAGCACCCACGTCACCTCGCCGAGCGGACGGAGGCCAGCCCGAGGCGCCAGCCGGGAACCGAGGAGCGGTTCTCCGGGTACGGGAGGCATGCGGCTTCCGTCCGGTCCGCCGGACCCGGTGCGACACCGGCGCGAGGTGCATGCCGAGGCGCCGTAGACCGGCGCGGCGGACGGAGGCCGTCATGGGCGCGAGCGTGGTGATCCTGGGAGGCGGGGTGGGGGGAAGCGTCGTCGCGACGGAGCTGCGCAAGCTGCTCCCGGCCGAGCACCGGATCGCGCTGGTCGAGCGCGCGGATCACTTCGTCCTCGGGGCTTCGCTGCTGCGCGTGATCGTCGGCGAGCGGCGCCCGGACGAGATCGCGCGACCCATGGCGTCGCTGTCGCGGCGCGGGGTCGAGGTCGTCGCCGGCGAGCTCGAGCGGATCGACCCGGAGCGGCGCCGCGTGGAGGTGGCGGGTCGGCGGCTCGACGCGGATCACCTCGTCGTCGCGCTCGGCGCCGACCTCGACCCGTCCGGCGTCCCCGGGCTCGCCGCGGCCGGGCACTCCTTCTATGCGCTCGACGGGGCAGTGGCGCTCCGCGACGCGCTCGCGTCGTTCTCCAGCGGACGGCTCGTCGTCCTGACCGCGGCCCCCGCGTACAAGTGCCCGGCCGCACCGTACGAGGCGGCGCTGCTGATGGAATGGACCCTGCGCCGGCGCGGCGTCCGGGAGAAGGTGGAGGTGGACCTCTACGCGGCGGAGCCGGCGCCGATGGGCGTGGCGGGCCCGAAGGTGTCGGGCGCCGTCCGCGATCTCCTCGCCGCGAAGGGCATCGCATACCACCCGGATCACCAGGCCGTCCGGGCCGACGCGGGACAGCGGCGGCTTCACTTCGCGAACGGCGCCGCCGCCGCGTACGACCTGCTCGCTTTCGTCGCGCCGCACCGTGCCCCCCGCGTCGTGCGCGAGGCGGGGCTCACGGCCGAGAGCGGGTGGATCCCGGTCGACCGGTCCACGCTCCGCACTCGCTTCGACCGCGTCTGGGCCATCGGCGACGTCACGGGAATCCCGCTGAAGATGGGCAAGCCGCTCCCCAAGGCCGCGACGTTCGCGCAGGGCGAGGCGCAGGTCGTCGCGCGCGCGGTGGCGACCGAGATCCTCGGCGGCGAGCCCGCGGAGGCCTACTCCGCGATCGGCGAGTGCTGGGTCGAGACGGGCGACGGCGTGGCGGCGCGCGGGCGCGGCGACTTCTTCGGCGATCCCGTCCCGGTGGTGGCCCTGGAGCCGCCCACCGAAGACGCCCGCAGAGCCAAGGAGGCGTGGGAGCGCGAGTGGCTCGAGCGCTGGGCCTGAGCGCCCTGCGCGCGCACGAGCCGGCTGAGCCGGGGGCTGAACCTCGTGCCCGGAGTCACGACGCGCGCGCGGGAGCTCTGGCTCGCACCCTTCGTGCGACCTACTCGAAGCGACCCGAGGGGTCTCGATCGCGGTCGTATCGTCTCGTGAGCGGGAACGGCGGCAACCAGGACTCGCGACGGACGGTCCAGCTCTCGTAGGTTGGCCTCAGCTGGTCAGGGGCATCCAGCGATCCCAGGTTCACTTCGATCTCGTCTGCGGTGCGTCCAAAAATGGGCGAGCCGCAGCGGGGACAGAAAGACCGCCCGGCGTACTCGCGTGTTTCGCCCTCTATCGTCACCGCATCCCGAGGGAACACGGCGGAAGCGTGAAACAGGGCCCCGTGGTGCTTGCGGCAGTCGAGACAGTGACAAAGCCCGCCCGGTACGGGAGCCCCGACGCCACGACGCGGACGTTGCCGCACAGGCAACCGCCGGTGAATCGGTCCATGCTGCATCTCCTTTGGAATCACACCGCCGGACGTTCTTAACGAACGGCGCCGTCACCGCAACCGACGAGCCGGCAGTCCGACGTCATCCGAGAGTGCATCGCCCCTGTGGGCGCCCGCGTGTCCATGGGCGCCCATCGCGCCCAATGCCCGCGCCGGTCGTGGCGTGAGCGAGGCCGAGCTCGCGCGTCTGTCGGTGAAGCCCGAGGGTCCGAAAAGAAAAAGCCCCCGCAGAGCGAGGGCCTTCGGTGACTTGAAGTGGAGGCGCCGGGAGTCGAAACTCACTTACCGTGAATAGCTAACCTCGCGGCGGTGCACGCCTTTCGCCGGGAACGCCTTCGCGGTCGGCGGGTTGAGGTTCTCGGCGCAGTCCACGGTGGCCGCCCCGAATCCACGCGAATCGGCCTTGGGCTTGGAGACAGTTTGGAGACGACGCAGTCGACCCGCGGAGGCGCCGCTCACCCCACCGCCATCCAGGAGCGGCGGCGGACGAGGAGAGCGTCTCGCGCCGCGCGGCTCTGGCCCGAATTATCGCGAGCGCGACGTCCCCGATCAGGAGGACCGGAAGCGCGAGCCTGGAGAGACAACGCGAGCCCGTCAGGAACTGGTACATTCGCAAACCGCAGTTTCCGCGACGTGAAGTTCAGGGGGGAGCATGCGCGCAGCCCAGATCGCCGTAGGCTTGATCGTGCTGGGCATCCAGGCTGGATGCGCGGGCAGTGATTCCACTGCCTCGAGTCCCGCGCCGCCAGGCATGGCGGGCGCCGTCGCCGCGGAGTACTCCCACACTTGCGCGCTCGTGAACGGCGGCGTTCAGTGCTGGGGGGACAATGGCCACGGTCAGCTCGGGAACGGCTCCACGACGAACAGCTCCGTACCGGTCCCGGTTCAGGGCCTGAGGAACGGGGTGCAGGCGGTCGCCGTGGGCACGTTCCACACGTGCGCACTCGTGAACGGCGGCGTCCAGTGCTGGGGATACAATCACTACGGCGAGCTGGGGAATGACTCCACCACCGACAGCCACGTGCCCGTCGCGGTCCAGGGCCTGACGAGTGGGGTGCAGGCCATCGTTGCGCGCGCCGCCCACACGTGTGCGCTCGCGAATGGCGGGGTCCAGTGTTGGGGGCACAACGACACCGGTCAGCTCGGGAACAACTCCACCACGGATAGTCACGTGCCGACCCCGGTCCAGGGCCTGACGAGTGGAGTGCAGGCCGTCACCACCGGCCCCTTCCACGCGTGCGCGCTCGTGGATGGCGGCGTCCAATGCTGGGGGGACAACTTCAACGGTCAGCTCGGTAACAACTCCACCACGGACAGCTCAGTGCCGGTTCCGGTTCAGGGCCTCACGAGCGGGGTGCAGGCGATCGCCGCAGGGGGTTCCCACACCTGCGCGCTCGCGAACGGTGGCGTCCACTGCTGGGGGTTTGGTCACGTCGGCCAGCTCGGGGACAACGCCACCATCGATAGCTGGGTGCCCGTCCAGGTCCAGGGCCTGACGAGCGGGGTGCAGGCGATCGCCGCAGGGTACGTCCACACCTGCGCGCTCGTGAACGGTGGGCTCCGATGCTGGGGACAGAACTACTACGGTCAGCTCGGGAACGATTCCACCACCTACCCGGACGCCAACGTCGGGATCGCCGTGCCGGTCGACGTCGTGGGCCTCACGAGCGGGGTGCAGGCGATCGCCGCAGGCGAGTACCACACCTGCGCGGTCGTGAATGGCGGCGTGCAGTGCTGGGGGAGGAACGTCTCCGGTCAGCTCGGGAACGACTCCACCAGCGAGAGCCACGTGCCCGTTCCGGTCACCGCGCTGCTCCCTTAGGCGAAGGCTCGACTTAACGTCGACGAGGGCGTGCCCCCGCTGCTCGGTGATCAGCGCTCGTCCGCACGGAGGTCGCCAGCCAGGCGCTCGACGCGTTTCGCCGTCAGCGTGACGTTCCCTTATCGAGGCGCGGTTGCCAGTTCCCGCAGGAGGTGGCCCATCCCCGGCTTGTCCAACTCGTGGGCGGCGATCGCGATCATGGCGTCGTAGAGGCGGCCCTCGGGGTCGGCGATCTCAACGCCGTTCAAGTCGAGGAACACCAACGCAGCAAGGAGGCCCGCCCGCTTGTTGCCGTCCAAGAACGGTTGGTTCTGCGCGATGTGGAACGCGTAGGCGGCCGCCATGGCGAAGAGGTCCTGGTGCGCGAACTCGCCGCCGGCTGACGCGCGCGGTACGGCGACCGCCGATTCAAGCAGGCCAGCGTCGCGAATTCCCGCGGCCCCGCCGTAGCGCGCGAGCTGCTCCTCGTGGATGAGGAGCACGTCCTCGACGTCGAGGAAGACGGGTTCGCTCACTTCGCGAGCTTCCGGAGGGTCGCGTCGTGCGCCGCCATCGCGCGCTGCGCCGCCGCCTTCACCTTCGCCCGCTTGGCTCCCCGGATGGGCTCGATGATGAGCCGCTCCCCGTCCGTCCGCATGTCGAGCTCCGTCTCCCGGTCGATGTCCAGGAGCTCGAGGATAGGCTTCTCGATGACGATGCCGAGGCTGTTGCCGATGGCGGAGAGCTTCTTGCGCATGACGTGATCCGCTCCGTTCTGACTAATGTATAACGAGGCAGGCGGACGTCGGCAAGCGGCTCGCCTTCGACTTCCGCGCCATCACTCGGACCCCGGGTCGGGCTTCGCGACGACGCACGGCGACTCGATCAGCCTCGCCTCGACCGGCGCGGATACAGGTACCGCGGCGGCAGCTTGATCTTGTCCAGGCCGGCGCGGATGGCGCGGGCTTCCTCCGGCGTGTCCGCGTGGATGGCCTTGAAGCGGGCCTTGAGCCGCCCGATGTGCGCGAGCGTCGCCCCGATGATGAACATCGGCTCGCTCGCGTGGACGTGCTCGGCCGCTCGAGTGATGATCTCCGCGACGGGAAGGCTCACCGTGATCGAGACCCGCACCTCGGTCGGCTCGTCGCCGCGGTCCGGTATGTAGGGCCACGACGAGGAGAGCGGCGGGGCTGGCTCTGCCGTCCAGCGGACTCCGAGGCGGGCCGCTTCGTGGATGACCGCCTCCTGCATGAGCTGGGTGCGCTCCATCCCGTTCAGCGCCTCGCAGGCTTGCTCGAAGATGCGGTTCTCGAGCGGGTGAAGCCGGAGCGTCTTCGTCCGGAACGACTTCCGGGGCTCCCCGTCGGCTTGGAGTTGCGCCACGCGGTTCTCCCTTCGCGCTCCCGGACCGCCCTTGCCCCCATGGAACCGACCAACCCTGACGGGCACGGCGTAGCGTGCCACCGGTGTGGCTCCGCTGCAAGCGAACGGGCTCCGCCCGTTCGGTGTCGGGACGCCCTTCTCGGCGGCATCGCACGGCCGGCGAACTGCCGCTTCTTCGGGAGCCTCCTCGGGTCCTTAACGGTCACAGACCATACGCACCTCCTGGTGCAGCCGAAGCGCGCGTGCTTCCAGCCAGAATTGCCTTCGCGGTCGGACGGGCTGCCACCAGCAGGGTGACAAACGGCAGTGAACCCATCGAAATCACTGATGGTGACTGTCGCCGCGCTGCCACCACCGGCCGTCGACTCCGGATCGCATCGCTCTCCCTCGGTGTAGGGGCGGTCGCGGCGTCCAGTTTCACTCACCGCGAAAGACGGTTCTCGTGGCAGGGGGTCGCGAAAATCGGGGCGTGACGGCCGCTGCACGTTGAGAGTGCGGTAGCCGGCATGTTAGGTCATGCCGCAACGAGCGTGAGGTCCGGTGCGGCGAGCGCCGGCGAGGGCGGCGGGGAGAAGGTCATGGCAGAAGCCGGGGCGGAGCAGGCGGCGTTCGATTGGAGCGCCAAGGCGAGCGTTGAGAGGCCGCAGCGGATGGCTGGCCGCGGGCAGGTGGCGGCGCGCGCCAGGGCCAGGCGCCCCGCCTCCGCCGGCGCAGACCGCGACGCCGAGGACCGCCGGCTGCGCTGGCTCACCGCGGACGAGGCGACGGCCCATCTCGGCTTCCCCTCGCGGAAGGCGCTCTACGCCGCCGTGGAGCGCGGCCAGGTTCCGGCCCACAAACTCGGGCGCCGCCTCCGCTTCCGCCGCGCCGAGCTCGACGCGCTCCTCGACAGGGGTCGCTGAGCCGGGTCGTGAGGATTACAGTCCACCACCGCAAGGCGTGCACCGTCGCGCTGCAGGAGGCGCGATGGTGAAGATCAGGCCCTACGTGGTGGCCGTGAACCACGTCCCGGGTTGCCCGCGACTGGAGAGCGGGCAGGGTGGCCGGAAGCTCGGCCGCCAGCGCTGTGCGCCCGGTTGCGAACGCGTGACGGACGGGTGGGAAGTGGACCTCGTGCTGCGGCTGCCGGACGGCACTCCGATCCGCGAACGGGTGAAGGCGCCCGTGAGCGGGAAGAGCGCCGCGCTTCGGTGGGCGCAGGAACGCGAGGGGCAGATCCTGGCCCAGAAAGGGAGGAAGCCGAGGCAGGCGCGCGTCGTGCCGACGCTCGCCGAGTTCAAGCCCCGGTTCATCGAGGGGCACGTGAAGGCGAACCGGCTGAAGCCGTCGACCGCCGAGGCCTACGAGAGCGTGTTCCGCACGCACCTCGAGCCGACCTTCGGGTCGCTGCGGCTCGACGCGATCGGCGACGAGCTCGTCCAGCGGTTCAAGGGCGAGCTGGTCGAGGACGAGATGGCGAACAAG
The DNA here is from genome assembly GCF_000017505.1 of Anaeromyxobacter sp. Fw109-5. Lineage (NCBI taxonomy): Bacteria > Pseudomonadati > Myxococcota > Myxococcia > Myxococcales > Anaeromyxobacteraceae > Anaeromyxobacter > Anaeromyxobacter sp. Fw109-5. The sequence goes on along the minus strand of NC_009675.1, from coordinate 3,238,879 downwards.
TCCATCAACAACGTCCTCACCGCGCTGTCGGTCATGCTGAAGCGCGCCGTGGACTGGAAGGTCATCGACGCGATGCCGTGCCGGATCCGGCTCCTCAAGTGGGAGCTCGTCGAGGTCCCGTTCTACGACTTCGCCGAGTACCGCTATCTCGTCGAGGGCGCGGCAGCGATCGATCCCCGCATCGAGCTGCTCGTGCTCCTCGGCGGCGACGCCGGGCTCCGCCGCGGCGAGACGATCGCCCTCGAGTGGACGGACGTCGACCTGCGGCGACGGACGGTGCACGTCCAGCGCAGCTCGTGGAACGGGCACGTCACGCTGCCGAAGGGCGGGCGCTCCCGCCGGCTGCCGCTGACCGAGCGGCTCGCCGAGGCGCTAAGGTCCCACCGGCATCTCAAGGGGCCGCGCGTCCTGTACTACGACGGCGGAGCGTCCCCGACGAACAAGGAGATCCGGATGTGGGTGCAGCGCGCGCAGCGCCGGGCCGTGCTGCCGGCGACGGGCGCCTATCACATCCTCCGCCACACGTTCTGCTCGCACCTCGCGATGCAGGGCGCGACGGCGAAGGCGATCCAGGAGCTGGCCGGGCACCAGGACCTCACGACCACGCAGCGGTACATGCACCTCTCGCCGGCGCACAAGGATGCGGCCATCCGGCTGCTCGACCGCAGGCCCGTCGAGGATGAGGTCGGGACGCCCCTCGACTCCGCGGCGCCTGCGGCGCCGCTACGCTCGGGGCGAACGGGTGGTGGGCCAGGTGAAGGGGATGGGACCGCACCGTCCGCGGTGCGCGCCATCTCCGTTGGAGACGGCGTGGAGACAGGCCTCCGGCCGAAGCCGGAGTCGAGTCGATCCGAGTAGTTGAAGAGTGGAGGCGCCGGGAATCGAACCCGGGTCCGAAAGACTTCCAGTGACAGGTCCTACGCGCGTATCCCGGAGTGAATACGTGAACGGCAACCTCCGGGCCTGCAACCGCTCACGTCCTCGCCCTTTGATCTCGATCCAGGTAAGGCGGCTCGCCTCCCACCCAGATCCAGCCGGAGCTGACGTTCACACCCGGTACCCGGCGCTTCCGGGGGAACGCACGGCCTTTAGTTAGGCCGCGAGAGCCATGGGCTCGTTCGCGTTTCTGCTTGGTCGGCTTTTTACGTGGCCTGCTGACCAACCACGGCGCGCACCAGTCGCCTTCCGTCCTCCGTCGAAACCAGTTCGCCCCCAAGTCTGCGAACTGACGGTCCTTTCATAAGACCGCCGCCGCGCGAGTCAAGCGGCGGTGGCATCCTAGCACGGGGGTCGGACGGCCGCCCGGCAGGTAGAGAGGGCCGGTGGGGCGCCGGCCCAGCCGGACGCCCTCAGCGGTGCTGGTAGGTCCCGCAGTCCGCGTGGCCGCCGTGGCCGAGCACCACGATGGACGCGGCCGCGCAGGTCATGTCGTCGTTGAAGCGGCACTCCTCGATGTGGCAGGCGCCGACCAGCCCCACGTCCTTGCGAGCGCTGTGACGCCCCTTCCCGTCGGACATGAACGCGTCGCAGGCGGCGTGCTCGCTGCCGACGTTGATGGCCGGCGCGTGGCACATCTTCCCTGCGTTGTAGAAGCAGCTCGACACCTCGCAGCTCGAGATCACCGGCATCGCCGATGCCATGCGTGCCTCCTCGGCGCGGTGAAGGGTGACGCCCGCGCCTCGCCCGAGGTTAGTCACGCCCTCGCCAGCGCGCGCGGGACGGCGCGGCGCTCGGCGGGCCGTCCCCGGCGGCTGCCGGCGTTCGCCCGCGCGGAGTGGGAGAGCCCGAGCGGCAGCGACCCTCGTGCACGCACCACCCTCGAGCTGGAGCTCGAGAGGCCGGAGCGACCGCGACGCTGACTTCGCCCCGCGCTCGCCGGGAGCGGCGCCTCCCAGGTTCACCCCACGAGGACCGCGCTCCCCGCGGCCGCGCCTCGCATATGGCTGCGAGCCCGCAGGAGGAGCCGGTCACGATGCGAATGCACGCAGTCGCGGCCCTGGCCACCGCAGCGCTGACGGCGATGCCTTCCCCCGCCGGCGCATGGAATCGGCGCCACGCGAGCACCTTCGCGACGCTCCCGGACGAGGCGACCGCCCCCGAGGGGATCGAGATCGATCGCGACGGGAACGTCTACGTGACGGAGTTCGGCTTCAGGAGCAGCAAGCGTTCTCCTCCGTCGACTCGCAGTGGACCGGGGAGGTGACGAGAGGCACCATCGCGAGGCTGCCCGCGCGCCTCCCGCCGCTCCGCGGCGGCTCGCGACCGTAGCGCTACGCGGGGCGGAACTGGGCCGCCATCTCCCGCGCCTTCTCGCGCGCGAGCGGCAGCGCCGCCTCCACCTCGGGCGAGAGCGCCTCGCCGAACGCGAAGTCGCGCCCGGCGATGGTGACGAGGGCGGCGGGAGGGGCGTGGCCGAAGTGGGCCCGGGCCAGGCCGAGGATCTCCTCCGGCATCAGCGCGTGCAGGATGGCCGCGCGGGCCGGCCGTGGGACCAGCCGGTCGGCACGGACGTCGCCGGGCGTCCCCCCGACCGACGTGTCGAGGAAGAGCACGCCGTCCACGCCCGCGACCGCGTCGGCGTGCTCGGGCAGGAGCTCCTGGACCTCGACCACCTCCAGGTCCGGGACGAGCGCGTCGAGCCCGCGCGCGACGGCGAGGCCGACCCCGTCGTCGGCTCGGATGGCGTTACCCAGGGCGAAGGCGAGGATCTTCACGAACGCGGGCCCTCCGAGCCCGGATCCTTACCATGTCCCGGGCCGGCCCGCCGAGTGCGACGACGACGGCGGGCATCGGTGGCCCCGCTTGCGGGCGGGCGCGAGGGCGGCCGTCTCCCTGCTTCACGGGCACCGCGAGGGGCCGAGGGCGCAGCGACCGGCACGGTTCAGCGGGCCCGTCCGTGACCGTGGCCGTGGCCGCTCGCTCCGTCGCGATCACCCTGGGCGAACGTGCGGGCCGCGGCCGCGAGCTCGGCGAGGCGCGCCGCGACGCGGCCGTTGAAGGTGTCGGGCGGGAACGCCCCCCTCGCGTCGGGCGCTCCGGCGAGCACACCGGAGAGGAGCTCCAGCCCCTCGTCGAGGGTCCTCACCGGGTAGACGCGGAACTGGCCGTCCTCGATCGCGGCGAGGACCTCGTCGCGCAGCACGAGGTGCGGCACGTTCGAGGCGGGCACGAGCACTCCCTCGTCGCCGCGAAGGCCGCGCGCGCGGCACACCTCGAAGAACCCCTCGACCTTCTCGCTGACCCCGCCCACGGCCTGCACGTTCCCGAGCTGATCCACCGAGCCGGTCACGGCGAGCGACTGGCGCAGCGGCACCCCGGAGATGGCGGAGAGCAGCGCGTACGCCTCCGCCGACGAGGCGCTGTCGCCCTCGACGCCGCCGTAGGACTGCTCGAACACCAGCGTGGCGCCGAGCGCGAGCGGCGTGGACGCGCAGTATCGGCCGCCCAGGAAGCCGGAAAGGATGAGCACGCCCTTCGAGTGGAGGGGGCCGCCCAGCTCGACCTCTCGCTCGATGTCCACCACCTCGCCGCGCCCGAGGCGCACGCGCGCGGTGATCCGGCTCGGCCGGCCGAACATCCGGCGGCCGGTCGTCACGACCGACAGGCCGTTCACCTGACCCACGCGCGCGCCGGCGGTCTCGACGAGGAGGGTCCCGCGGCGGAGCTCCTCGTCGAGCAGATCCCGGACCCGTCCGGCGCGGCGCTCCTGCGCCTCCACCCCGGCGTGGACGTCGGGGGCGGTCACGGCGGTGCGCCCCTGGCCCTGCGCCACGTGCGCCGCCTCGCGAGCGAGATCGTGGATCGCCGCCGCGTCGGCGCTGATGCGGGTGGAGTCCCCCGCGCGGCGGGTGGCCTCGCGCAGCATCCGCTCGACCGCGGCGCGCTCGAAGGGAGGCAGCCCCTCGCGGCGGGCGACGGTGGCGACGAATCGCGCGAACTCGCGGTCGCGCTCCGGGGAGCGGGGGAGCTCGTCGTCGAAGTCCACCTCGACCTTGAAGAGCTGCGGAAACTCGGGATCGAGGATCGACAGGAGCTGGTACAGCGCGCGGTCACCGAGGAGCACGACCTTCGTCTGCAGGGGGATCGGCTGGGGCTCGAGCGTCGAGGTGCCCATCAGCCCGAGCAGCCGCTCCGGAGGGTCGATCCGGATCTCCCGCGCGCGCAGGGCCCGCTTGAGCGCGTCCCACGCGAAGGGCTGGACGAGGACCTTGCGCGCGTCGAGCACGAGGTAGCCGCCGTTGGCGCGGTGGAGGGCGCCCGGGCGGACCAGGCTGAAGTCGGTCACGAGCGTGCCGAGGTGCGCGTGGTGCTCCACGTGTCCCGCGAGGTTCGAGAGCGACGGCAGGTCCTCGTGGACGACGGGTGCGCCGGCGCGCTCGGCGTGATCGGCCATCACGTTCGCCCCGTAGCGGCGCAGGAACGGGGTGTCGGCGAGGAGCTTGCGCAGCGCGGACGGGATCTCGTTGGTGCCCTCGATGGCGGCGAGCAGCTCGTGGACCCGCTCGACCAGGTCCGCCCGGATCGCGTCGAGGTGCGCGAGGACGGCGGAGGCGTCCGCGTAGCGCCGCCGCAGCTCGTGGAGCAGCTCGTCGGCGACGCGGGCGGTCAACGTGCCGTTCACCTCCTTCAGGCGTTCCCGGTGGCGCCGCTCGAGGTCCGGCATGGCCCGCAGCACGTCGGCGAGCTGGTTCTGCAGCTCGCCGATGTCCCGCTTCAACCGTTCCTGCACCTCCAGGGGCAGCGTGTGGAACGCGTCCGGCCCGACGATCTCGCCGTCCTTCACCGGAGCGAACGCGAACCCGATGGGCCCGTGCAGGAGCGCGACCCCGCGCGCCTCGGCGCGCCGCCGCACCTCGTTCACCGGGGCCTCGCGGGCCTCCTCCAGCTCCTGCTCGAGCACGTGCACCCGGGCGCGGTGGTCGCGGCTCTCGAACGCCGCCGGCAGGACGTCGCGGAGCCCGGCGCCGAACCGGTCCAGGTCCGCGCGCAGCTGGCGCCCGCGCCCGGGCGCCAGCTCGATCCGTCCCGGCCGGCGAGGATCGGCGAAGTCGTTCACGTAGCACCAGTCGGACGGCGTCGGCGCCTCGAGCGCGGTGCGGCCGAGCATGCGCATCACGAACGTGCGCTTGCCCGCGCCGGGCGGCCCCATCACGTAGGCGTTGTAGCCCTCGCCGCCCAGCGACACCGCGAGCCGGAGCGCCTCGGTCGCGCGGGCCTGCCCGAGGGGACCCTCGAGGTCCTCGAGCTCGGCGGTGGTCTCGAACGACATCCCGGGGGCGAGCCCGGCAGGACGGAGCGACGTCGCGGACAGCGGGGCGATCGGCATGGCTTCCCTCGGCGCGTTCGTGACCGGCGCTCCAGCTCGCCCAGCGACGCGGCGCCGCCGACCACGAGAGCGCCACGGCGGTCGACGACGACGATCGTCCCGCCGTGGCGCGGGCACGCAACGCCGGACGTTGGGTGTTCGCCCGCAGGGGGCCGCTCGCGAGGGCGCGGTCCGCTGCCGCGGGCGGCGTCTCGCGCACGAGCGAACGAGCGGGCCGGCGCGCAGCGGGCGGGTCGATCGTACCGGCGGGGCGACCCGTCTCGTCGGCCGTGGCGCCGTGCCGGAGGCGTAGCATCGCGTGGGGACGTCGGGCCGACCCCGCCGCAGGCGAGGAGGAGGCGGACCATGAGCGAGTGGAAGAAGATCTGCTGCGCGGTGGACTTCTCGGATCCGTCGAGGCTCGCGCTGGAGGAGGCGGTGGAGCAGGCGCGGCGCACCGGCGCCGAGGTGACCCTGCTGCACGTGCACGTCCCGCCGCCCCCCCAGCCGTCCGACGTGATCGCCTCGCCCGCCGAGATCGCGCTGATGGCGGCCGACGAGATGGAGCGCAGCCTCGCCGGCTGGCGCGAGGACGCGGAGCAGCGGCTCGGACGCTCCGTGAGCGCGACGGCGGTGGTCGGGGATCCGGCCTCCGAGATCGTCCGCTGGGCGGAAGGCCACGGGCCGGATCTCCTCGTGCTCGGCACTCACGGGCGCCGGGGCCTCCGGCGGTTCGTCCTGGGCTCGGTCGCGGAGCGCGTGCTCCGCGAGGCCCCCTGTCCCGTACTCGTCGCGCGGGCGCGCAGGCGCGACGACGCGCGGGAGGTCGCCGCGGAGGCGGCGCAGCACACGTAGCGCCCGGGCGCAGGCGCGCGGCGGCCCGGCGGGAGGTGACGGCGATGGTCGCATGCGAACGAATCTGGTGCGCCATCGACTTCTCCGAGGAGTCGCTGCTCGCGCTCGTCGAGGCGGCGGAGCTCGCGCGCTGGCTGGGCGCCGAGCTCACGATCCTGCACGTTCACGCGATCGCGGCGGAGGAGGTCCCGCCTTCGCCGGCGGCGTTCGCCGTCGCGGCGGTGGACCTGCAGCGCGACCTCGCGGTGTGGCGAGCGGAGGCGGAGCTGCGGGCAGGCGCGCCGGCGCGCGCGGAGCTCCTCCTGGGCGACCCGGCGGAGGAGATCCTGAGGCGCGCGGGCCAGGGCGGGGCGGAGCTCCTCGTCCTGGGGGCGCGCGGCCGCAGCGCGATGGGACATCGCCGCCTCGGCTCGGTGGCGGCGCGCGTCGCGCGCGAGGCGAGGTGCCCCGTGCTCGTGGTCCGTCCGCGGGTGCCCGCGCCCGAGCCGGACGGCGCGCTCTACGCGGCCTGATCCGGCGGGGGCCCGGCCTCCGCCGTGGCCAGGGCGTCCTCGCCGCGGGCGACGAACACCGCGGCGGCCAGATCCCCCGTGACGTTGACGGTGGTCCGGCACATGTCGAGGAAGCGGTCCACGCCGAGGATGAGGCCGATCCCCTCGACCGGAACGCCGACGATCCCCAGGATCATCGCGATGAAGGGCAGCGACGCGGCCGGGATCCCGGCGGTGCCGATCCCGGCGAGCACGGCGATCCCCACCGCGATGGCCTGCTGCCCGAGCGAGAGCTCCACGCCGTAGACCTGCGCGAGGAACAGCACGGTGACGCCCTCGAAGAGCGCGCTGCCGTTCTGGTTCATCGCGGAGCCCGCGGTGAGGACGAAGCGCGCGACGTGGCGGGGCAGGCGCAGGCTCTCCTCCGCGACGCGCAGCGCGGTCGGCAGCGTGGCCGAGGACGAGGCCGTCGAGAACGCGGTCACCATCGCGAGCCGCGAGCCCGCGAAGAACGCGCGGGGGCTCATCCCCCCGAGGAAGCGGACCGAGAGCGAGTACACCACGAGCGTGTGGAGCGCGAGGCCGAGGACGACGACGCCGACGTACGCGGCGACGGGCCGGATCACCGCCACCCCGAGCCGAGCCGTCATGACGAAGAGCAGGGCGCCGACCCCGAGGGGCGCGAGCTTGAGCACGCCCTCGATGAGCTTCATGGTGACGTCGTACAGCCCCTGGATCGTCTCGCGCAGCCGGCGCGCGGGCGCGGTGTCGGTGAGCGCGAGCGCGATCCCGAACAGGAGCGAGAAGACGATGAGGCCGATGAGGTCGCCCGTGGCCGCAGCCTTCACCGGGTTGTCGGGCACGAGCCCCACGACGAACGTCGCGACGGTGTCTCCGCCGGGGGTCGACGCGGGCTTCACCGGCGCGGCGACGCGGGCGATCTCCCGGACAGCGTCGGGCATCCCTCGCCCCGGCCCGAGCACGTTCACGAGCGTCACGCCGATCAGCACGGCGATGGCCGAGACCGCGGCCGTGTACCCGAACATCCGCGCCCCGAGCCGCCCGAGCTGACGCAGGTCGAGATCGGACACGCCGAGCACCAGCGCCGAGAAGAGGAGGGGCACGACCAGCATGAAGAGGAGCCGGATGAAGAGCTGGCCGAGCGGCTGCGCGACGTCCTTCACCGCGACGTCGAGCCAGGGGCTCCCGGTGCCGAGCGCGTTCGCGGCGATCCCGAGACTGGCGCCGGCGAGCACGGCCACGAGCATCTTGCGGTGGGAGGGCACGGGCAGCTCCTAGCGCGCGGGAGGCGGGCGGGCAAGCGCGCCGCTCGCAGGGTTGTTAGGCGAGACGCAAGCAACGCAGCGATGCGCAGCGGATCGTTCGCCCGGCGACGGGAGGGGAGCTCTGGACAGCCCTCTCAGCGCCAGGCGCCGCCGCGGGCATAGACGAGGACCAGGGGCACCTCGTCGAGATACGCGCCGGCGGACGCCCGCGCCGTCCGCAGGGCCGCCCACGCGCGGTACTCGTCGTCCCGGCTCGCCCCGTCGAGCGCGACGACCGCGAGATCGGCCAGCTCGGGTCCGTCGGCGCGGGAGAGGTCCGCCCGCAGCCGCCCGTCGCGCGTCCAGGCGTTCACGGCCTCGGGCGCCGTGCGCGGCCACCAGATCCGGGCGCCGCGGCGCGAGCGCTCATTGACCAGGTCGAGCACGGCGGCCGCCGCCTCGCCGCCGTCCTGCCGCTGCATGCCGAGGGAGGCGGCCCCGGGCGCGCCGCCGGCGAGCTCGTTCCACGCGGAGGCGCCCGCCGGGAACGCGTGGATCGTCTGCCGGAGCGCCGGCCAGAGCACGAGCACCGCCAGGGCGGCGAGCAGCGGGCCCCGCCGCGCCGCCCAGGCCCAGGAGGCGGCCACGACGAGCGCGCGCGCGCCGAGCAGGGCGAGGAAGGGCATCGCCGGCAGCCACGGGCGAACTCCCGCGGCGAGCGGCGCGACCCCCGCGGTCGAGGCGACGAACGGCGCGGCCGCGGCGAGCGCGAGGAGCAGGTCGTCGCGCGCATCCATATCGCGGCGGGCGAGCGCGCGAACCGCGCGGGCGAGGGCGTGCAGCAGGCCGCCCCCGTACGTCCACAGGACCGCCGCGGGCAGCGTGAGCGACGTCACCACGAGCGCGTAGCGCGCCGGCGGGCGGCCGGCGAGCGCTGCGCCGAGGAAGTCCCACGCACCCGACGCCGGCGCGCGCCCCGGCGCGAACGCCGCGGCGAGCCGCGCGGGGACGTCGGCCCAGAGCCAGGGCCAGGAGGCGACGAGGAGCGCCGGGCCGAGGAGGGCCATCGCGGCGAGCGCGAGCAGCCCCCCGCGCCCGCGGGCGGCGGGTGAACCCTGCGCGGCGGTTTCCTCTGCGGGGCGCGACGGTCCCGCGAGGCGGGGCGCGACGAGGGCGTGCAGCGCGAGCGCGGCGAGGAGGAGCCAGGCGTCGGTGCGGGCGGTGAGCGCGGCGCCGAGCAGGAGCCCAGCGCCGGCGGCCGCCGCCCGTCGCGTCGCGGGGCGCTCCGCCCGCTGCGCGAGCCGGTAGGCCCAGGCCGTGGCGAGCCACAGCGCCGCCGCGGCGACGTCCGGGGTCGCGAGCAGTCCGGCGTGAAGGTGCCGCGGCACGAGCCAGAAGAGCAGCAGCGCCAGGATCGCCCCGGCGCCGCCGGCGAGCCCGTGCCCCGCGATCGCGAGCAGCGCCGAGAGGCCCGCCGCGAAGGCCACCGTGCCGAGCCGGAGGGAGCGCACGTGGCCCGCGCCCAGCCGGGAGAAGAGCCCGTGCGCGGTCCTCGCCGCCGCGCGCCCGAGCGGTGGCTCCGGCGCGGTGACGTCCGGGGTCGGCAGCGGCGCGAGCGGCGCGGCGCGCACCTCCCCCACCGCGCCTCCCATCACGCGGCCCTCGTCACGGGAAATCCCAGGGGCGTGCGCCAGCGGCGCGAGCGCGGCGCAGGTCGCGAGCGCTGCGGCGGCGGCCAGGGCCCGCGGACCGGGCTGGGTTCGCGGGAGCCCGATCACGGGAGCGTCTCCGCGTCGAGGCAGAGGGTGCCGGGCGCGCCGGGCGAGGTGAGGACGAGCGTCACCAGGTGGAAGCCGGGGGGCAGGTGCGCGGTGTCGATCTCGAAGGGCTCGAACGGGCCGGCGGCGACCTCGGCGGCCCCAGCCTCCTCGCCATCCACGTGGACGGCGATCCGCACCGACGCGCCGGGGGAGGTCCCGCGCCCCCCGGCGACGCCGGCGTGGCCTCGGACCGCGCGCGCGAGCGGCACGCCCGGGAAGGCGAGCGCGAGCGGTGCGCCGGGCGGCGCGTCGAGCGACGCCGACAGACAGGGGCGCGGCACTCCGTCCACCTCGCGCACCGTGCGCTCGACGCGGAGGCCGGCAGGCCCGCAGACGAACGCGGCGCCGTCCGCCGCGCAGGGCGCGCCGCCCAGCGAGACCTCGGCCTGCGCGAGCCGGTCCGGGAGGAACGCGAGGGGCAGGGTAGGGCGGGCGAGCTCGTGGCGCGTCACCTCGAGCGCGCCGAGGCTCTGCGCCGGCGTCGAGCGGGCGGCGCGCGAGACGAGCGCGACCTCCGTGCTCCAGTCGTAGCCGGGCGCGCGCGGGAGCGAGACGAGCCACACCCGCCGGACGCCGGGGAGGTCCTCGCCGCGACCGGCGCGGGCGAGCACGGGGAGGCCGGGCGGCAGGACCTCCCGGGCGCGCTCGACCCACGCGGGCGCGAGCGCGACCGCGTCGCCAGGCCGGGCGTCGCGCTCGAGCAGCACGCGCGCGGCGGTCCAGTCCAGCCGCGATGGAAGGCGTGCGGGGAGGCCGGCCTGGAAGAGGATCCCGTGGGCACCCAGCGCGGCGGCCCCGGCCGCGAAGGCGATCGCGGTGGCGCGCGGGAGGGGAGGGCGGCGGCGCCAGGCGCGGGCGAGGCCTGCGCGGCCGCGCGCGAGGCCCGCCGCGGCGCCGCGCACCGCGCCCGCGGCGACCCGGCGCGCGAGTCCGGCGCCGCGGGTGCCCGGACTGTCGGGGTCCCCGGTCACGCTCGGTGGAGGATCACGTCTTGGCGAGCCGGATGCGGCGCTCGCTCTTCTCGCGGCAGAACGCGTCCAGCTCCATCTCGGGATTCGCGGGCAGCGCGGGTGACCACGATGGGTGCATCGCGCACTTCGCGTCGTAGCAGTGGTGCAGGTCCCAGAGGTGGCCGATCGCGTGGATCGCCTCGCGGGCGAGCCTGCGGCGCCAGATCTCGATCGACGCCTCGGTCACGCCGCGCGCGGGGAGCCGCGAGAGGCTGATCACCGCCCGCTCGCCGCCGTACTGGGCGAAGCCCCAGCACGGCGGCTCACCGAGCGGTCCGGGCGGGAGCGCCAGCGGCGCGGCGGTGATGTAGAGCACCTTGTCGTCCGCGAAGGTGCGGACGGGCGCGACCTCCTGCAGGAACTTCACGGCGTCGACGCGGCCGTCCTTCTCCTCGGCGTCCTGGGGCATGGGGCGGTCGCCCGCGTGCTCGGTCCCGAGGCCGAACGCCCGGTACAGGGTGGCCGTGAGGAACGCCATGTCGGCGGGATCGATCTTGTCGATCGTGACGACGCGGATCACTTCTTCTTTCCTCCGCGCTTCGCCGCGGGCTTCGCGGCCGGCTTCTTCGCCGGCTTCTCGACCTTCTTCGCCGGCGCCTTCTTCGCGGCCGGCTTCTTCTCGGCCCTGGCGTGCTTGGCCGGCTTCTCCGGCTTCTCGGCCTTCTCGGGCTTCTCGGGCTTCTTGCGCGGCTCCTTCGCGGAGGCGGGCTTCGCCTCGCGCTTCTCGGCCCGGGGAGCCGCTGCCTTGCGCGCCTTCCGCGCGGGGGCCGCCGCCTCCTCCTCGGCCTCCGCCTCCTCCGGCGCGGCCTCGGCGCCCTCCTCGGCCGGTGCGCCCTCCGCGCCCTCTGCCTCCGCGCCCGGCTCCGCGGCCTCGCCGACCTCGGGCACGCCCTCGAGCGCCTCGCCGAGCTCGAGCTCACCAAGGCCCAGCTCCCCGAGCCCGAGATCCTCGATGCCCTCCTCCTCGGCCGCAGCGGGCCGGCGGCGCTTCGGTCGGGAGGGGAGGAGGACCGGCGTCGGCGGCGGCTTCAGGTCGAACTTGACGCCGGCGGGCGGCATCAACGCGTAGTCGATGTAGTCCTCCGCGAGCGCGGGCGGGACGCCGAGGGACACGGCGACCTCGTGCACGAGCAGGTGGCGGGCGTTGTCGTACTGCTCGCGCTCCTTCGCGGGCAGGGGGCGGATGCGCGAGAGCGAGTGGAGCCCCTTCACGACCTCCGCCACGCCGAGCACGCCACCGGCGATGAGCCGATCGGCGTTGTCGCGGTGGCGCACCTTCCAGTCGAGCTCGGGATCCTCGAACTGCGCCGCGAGGAAGTGGAACACGCCCTCGATCTGCTCGCCCGTGGCGACGCGGCGGAGCCCGATGGACGGCACCTTGTTCCTGGGGACGAGGACCGCGGCGCCATCCTCCTCGCGCCGCATCCGCACGAGCTGGAGCTTCTGCCCGGCGATGTCCTTCTCCTCGACGCCCACGACCTCGCAGACGCCCTGGTTCGGGTACACGACGCGGTTCCCGGGCCGGAGCTCGGCGGCGTCGGCGATCACGCCCTCGACGGCTGGGAGCTGCTCCCGCTGCTCGTCGGGGTGGCGGGGGGGCGGGCCTCTCACGGCTCCCCCTCCTACCATGCGACCAGGGGGGCGGCAATCGCCGCGCGCCGGTCGGTGAAGGGTGTAAGGTCAGGCGTCGAGCGCATTCGATGGTGTCCGGGGCGCCGGCTGGAGCGCCCCTCCCCCTCGATCTTAACGATGGGCGCTCGTGGCGGGCGGCCGATCTGCCCGCTCGCGGGGCGGGAACGGCCGGCGCGGAGGGACGGAGGGCCTACCGCGCCGCCTTCTTCTTGCTGCGCGCGCTCTCGAGCCCGAACACGTCGGCGAGGCGGAAGGGGGGCTGGGCGGGCGTCGGGTCCTGCAGGCGCAGCGCGTGGTAGATGGACCAGGTCCGGCGGATCGCGGTCAGCGTGGTGAGCACCGCGAGCACCGTGAGGGCGCCCGCGACCACGTTGCGGCCCGCGCCCGCGCCGAACAGGAGGTCGGAGATCGGGGAGAGCGCGCAGGGGATGCCGGTGAGGACGATCCGCTCCGGCCGCTGCATGCCCCCGATCTTGACGGTGTCGCCGGCGTTCACCGCCTCGCCGCGGGCGCGCGCGTAGGAGACGAGGGTCGCAGCCCCCGCCGCGAGGAGCGCGGCGAAGAGCACCCACGACTGCCGGTACGCGACGGCGAGCCCGCCGAACACGAACAGCTCACCGACGCGGTCGAGCGTCGAGTCGAGGAACGCTCCGGCCCGGCTCACCCGGCCGGTGGCGCGCGCCACGCGTCCGTCGATGAAGTCGAAGCTCGAGCCCGCCAGGAACACCCAGCCGCCGCTGGAGAAGTGGCCGGAGGCGATGAGCACGGCCGAGACCGCCACGACGAAGGTCGCCGCGGTCGTGATGGCGTCGGGGGAGAGCCTCAGCCGCAGGCAGAACCGCTCGACCGGCGTCCAGAGCCAGATCCACCATTCCTGGAACAGCTTGGCGAGGATCGACCGCTGGCGATTCTCGATGTAGGCCTCGCGCTTGCGCCCGAAGATCGCGGCCTTGATCGAGTAGTAGACCAGCGTCGAGAGGAGGAACGCGACGAGGCCCAGCAGTGGAGCGAGCGCCTCTGCCGCAGAAGGTGTCACGGGTGTGAGTGTATCCACCGGAAGCGTTCCTAGGTCGACACCGCGAGGGGCGCGGAGTCTACCTCATTCCGGGTCGAGCTGGGCGGCGCGCATGCGCCTGGCCGCCAGATCGACGTAGGCCGGGTCCCGCTCGAGGCCCAGGAAGCGGCATCCTGCCTTGACCGCTGCGACGCCGGTGGTGCCCGAGCCCGAGAACGGATCCAGCACCAGGTCGCCGGCCGCCGCGCTCGAGGCGAGGACGCGCTCGAGCAGCGCGAGCGGCTTCTGGGTGGGGTGACGGCCGTGGACCTTCTCTCGCGGGCCGGGCGTCGGCACGCTCCAGACGACCTGGTCGCCCTCCGGCGCCGGGATCTGCCAGAGATCCCGCATCTGCTTGCCGCCGTTCTCCGCCTTCATCGCCTTGTAGTTGAAGCGGTGACCGAGCGGCCGCGTCCTCATCGGGCTCGCCCAGAGGAGGATCTCGGTGGAGTGCGTGAAGAAGCGGCAGGCCAGGTTGGGCGAGGCGTTCGGCTTGTACCAGGTGATCGTGTTGAGCAGGTGATAGCCGAGCTCCTGCATCGCGAACCCGATCGAGAAGATCACGTGCTGCGTGCCCGACACCCACAGCGTGCCGCTCGGCTTCAGCACCCGCCGCACCGCCGTGAGCCAGCGCGTCTGGAACGCGTGGTCCTCGACGACGCCGCGGGAGGCGTCCCACTGCCCCTTGTTCACGCTGGTGCGCCGGCCGCTCTGGCAGGTGGTGCCGCCGTTCGAGAGCATGTACGGGGGATCGGCGAAGGCCACGTCCACCGAGTGAGGGGGCAGCGCCTCGAGCGCCTCGATGCAGTCCCCCTGCACGAGCGCCCATCCCTTCCCCTGCTCAGCCGTGTTCGGCAGCCCATCCCACGCGTGAAGATCGAGGCGTCGAGCCATATCGGCGAATCGTAGGGCGGCCGATCGATATCGCCAGTTTTCGGCCACACCCAGGGTCGATCGCTCGATCGCGCGCGCCGCTCCGGCTCGCGGAGATCCGGCAGGCTCGGGGGAACCAGGAGCGATACTGGATTAAGAAGGACCCCGCGTGAGCCAGCCCCTCGACGCCGCCTCCGTGAAGGACGCCGCCCGCCGCTGCGGGTTCGCGGCCTGCGGCATCGCCCGCGCGGAGCGGCTCGACCCCGGCCCGCTCGACCGGATGCTCGCCGCCGGCGCCGAGGCCGACATGGTCTGGCTGCGGACGCAGCGGGAGGAGCGGCTCGATCCGTCGCGGCTCCTGCCCGGCGCCCGGAGCGTCGTCGCGCTCGCGCTCGGCTACGACGGCGCCGGCGCGGAGCCGCCCGCGGGGGCGGGCGAGGTCGCCCGCTACGCGCGAGGCCGCGACTACCACGCGGTGATGAGGGGGAAGCTGAAGGGGCTCGTCGCCGAGCTGCGGGCGCGCGACCCGGAGGTGCGCACGTTCGCGTCGAGCGACCTCGCGCCGGTGATGGAGAAGGCCTGGGCGGAGCGGGCCGGCCTCGGCTGGGTGGGCAAGAACGGCTGCCTCATCACGGAGCGCTACGGGAGCTGGGTGCTGCTCGCGACGGTGCTCCTCGATCGCGAGCTCGAGCCCGACGCCCCGCACCCGGAGCGCTGCGGCAGCTGCGACGCGTGCCTGTCGGCGTGCCCCACCGGCGCGATCCCGGCGCCCGGGCTCGTGGACGCGCGCCGCTGCATCTCGTTCTGGACCATCGAGCGCCGCGGCGCCGTCCCGGACGAGCTCGCCGGGCGGCTCGGGCGCTGGGTGTTCGGCTGCGACGCGTGCCAGACGGTCTGCCCCTGGAACCGCCACCCCGACGCCGCCGTCGACCCCGGCCTCGCGCCGAGGCCCGAGCAGACGGCGCTCGGCATCGACGAGCTCCTCGCGCTCACCGAGGAGGAGTACCGGCGCCGCTTCTACGGCACCGCGCTCGCCCGCGCGCGCCACGACGGCCTCGTGCGGAACGCGCTCCTCGCGGCGGGTCGCGAGGGGGATCCGCGCCGGCTCGAGGCGGTGCGCGCCCACCTCGCGAGCCCGCACGAGGGCGTCCGGGCGGCGGCACGCTGGGCGCTCGACGAGCTCGCCCGGCGGGCGGGGATGCGCCCGGCGTAGCCCTCGATTAGAGTCCGCACCCGCAACCGCCCAGGACGCCCGTGGTCCACCTCGTGATGCTCCTCCACTCGGCCATCTCGGCCGGGACCTACCTCGCGGCGAAGCGCTTGCTCGACGAGCTGCCGCCGTGGGAGGTCGCGCTCGCGCGCTTCACGCTCGCGGGGCTCGTGTTCGGCGCGATCCTCTGGCGCAGGCGCGCGCGGATCCCTCGCAAGGATCTGCTCGGCCTCGCCGTGCTCGGCTTCGTGGCGGTGCCGCTCAACCAGGGCTTCTTCCTCGCCGGGCTCGCCCTCTCCACGCCCGGCCACGCCGCGCTCCTGTACGCGCTCACGCCCATCTTCGTGTTCCTCATCGCGCGCCTGCGGCTCGGTGAGCGCGCGACGGCGCTCAAGGTGGGCGGCATCACGGTCGCCTTCGCCGGCGTCCTCGTCGTGCTCGGCGCCCGCGGGGCGGTCTCGCTGGGCGGCTCGTCGCGGATGCTCGCCGGCGACCTGCTCATCCTGCTCGCCGTCATCGCCTGGGCGATCTTCGCGGTCGGAGGCAAGGTCTACGCCGAGCGCCACGGCGCCGTCGTCGCGACCGCCGCGGCGGTGGTGATGGGGACGCTGCTCTACCTGCCGATCGGGCTCGCGCTCTCCGACCTGGACCGCTTCACGCGCCTCACGCCGCTCGGCTGGGCGAGCCTCGGCTACCTCGTCGTGCTGACGAGCGTCGTGGCGTACCTGCTGTACTACTGGGCGCTGTCGCGGGCCCAGGCGAGCCGGGTCGCGATCTGGTCGAACCTGCAGCCGGTGCTCACCGCGCTCCTCGCCTGGGCGGCGTACGGCGAGCGGCTCACCGGACCGTTCCTCGCGGGCGGCGCGATGGTGCTCGCGGGCGTGCTCCTCACCGAGCGCGGCTGAGGTCCCCGCGGGGGAACCCGCGCGCCCGCGTCACATCGTCGCGCTTCGCGCCCCCGTCCATCAGGAGGACGAAGCCATGACGCTCCCGTTCACCAAGCTCGCCATCGCGGGGGTCCTGCTCGCGGCCGGACTCGCCGCGGCCGAGGAGCCGCAGGTCACGCTGTCCCGTCCCGCGGAGCGGCGGCCCGGCTGCCTCGCGGAGTCGATGCGGATCCCGCGCGCGATGCTCGGGCACCTGCCGGACACGACGTCCCTGGAGTTCACGGTCTCGGCCGACGGCGAGATCTGGGGAGTCGCCTCCGACGCGCACGTCGGGCGCGGCCTCGACACCCAGTTCCGGGGGGCGCTCTCGCGCTGCGTATGGACGCCCGCCACGGATCTCGCGGGCGTCCCGGTCGCGCGCCGCGTCCGGGTCCCGGTCCGCTTCGAGGCGAGCGACGCGACCGGGCAGGTGATCGCGCGCGTCGGCGAGCTCCGGCCCGTGGCGCTGGCGGCGCGCTGAGGCACCCGCTCGTGGGGACCTCGGGGACCGGGACGCCGGCGGAGGCGGCTCGGGCTTGAGCGCCGTCTCGCGGGACGCTATTCGTTCCGCCGTGATGACGCTCGCCGAGAAGCTCCGCGCCGCCCGGGAGGCCTGCGCGGTCGGGCCGGTCCAGCCGCGCGCGGTCCTGCGCGCCACCGGCAAGGACGCGCAGGACTACCTGCACCGCATGTCCACGCAGGACCTCGCCCGGCTCCGGCCGGGCGAGTCCGCGTACGCGACGTTCCTCAGCGCGAAGGGCCACCTCGTCGCCGAGGGACACGTCCTCGCCCGCGAGGACGGGATCCTGCTCGATCTCGACCCGCGCGCGCAGCCCGACGCGCAGGTCCACCTCGAGCGGCTGGTCATCATGGACGAGGTCGTGTTCGAGGACCTCTCCGAGGCGCTGCGCGTCGTGCCGGTGCTCGGACCGGAGGCGGCGCGGCGGCTGACGGGACGCGTCCCGGAGGCGCCGCGGATCGCCCACGAGCGGCGCGGGGCGCCGGGCGCCGACGTGCTCCTCCCCCCGCACGAGGCGGAGGCGCTCCGCGCCGAGCTCCTCGCCGAGGGGGCCGTCGCGCTCGACGAAGGCGAGCTCGAGGCGCTGCGGATCCTCGCGGCCGTGCCCCGCTTCGGCGCGGACATGGACGCCTCGCGCCTGCCCATGGAGGCCGGGCTCACGCGCGCGGCGATCTCGTTCTCGAAGGGCTGCTACATCGGCCAGGAGGTCGTGCTGCGCGCCACCGCCCGCGGCCACCTCCAGCGCGGCCTGGTGCAGCTCGCGCTGCCCGGCGGGGCGGGTCCCGGCACGAAGCTCACGGCGGGGGGGCAGGAGGTCGGCGTGGTGACGAGCGCCGCCGACACGCCCGAGGGACGCCTCGGTCTCGGCTACCTGCGGCGCGCTCACTGGAAGCCCGGCGCGGTCGTGGACGCCGGAGGCCAGCCCGCCACGGTCCGGCGGGTGATCGTGGAGGAGCCCGACCTCTGATCACGCCTCCGCCACCGGGATCTCGGGGCCGGCGGGCCGGTCCTGGCGCGAAGGCAGCGAGTCGATGTCCTTGCGGACGGCCTCCAGCTCCTGCTTCAGCTCCGCGCGGACGGCGCGGATCTCGGCGCGGACGTCCTCGAAGGTGTAGCGGATCTCCTCCGGAGAGATGCCGAGGAGGCGTCGCCGGGCCCCCGCGACGAGCGCGTCGACGAGCTTCATCACGATCCCTTCCTCAGCGGGCACGCCGCGATGGCGGCGGCCGGATCGGTCGCGTCGCCGCCCTCGACGATCTCCTTCACCGTCCCGTCCTGGGCGATGACGAAGTTGGCCCGGTTCGCGACCCCCACCACCGCCATCGTCCCGGCGTACTGCTTCGCGACCTTGCCGCCCGCGTCCGACAGGAGCGGGTAGGGGAGCTTCATCTCCGCCTTGAACCGCCGCTGCGTCTCGACGTCGTCGGTCGAGATGCCTATCACCTGGGCGCCCTTGGCGGTGACGTCGGCGTAGCGGTCGCGGAAGTTCGCGTTCTGCTTCGTGCAACCGGGGGTGAACGCCTTCGGGTAGAAGGCGAGGATCACCGGGCCCTTCTCGAGCAGCTTCGAGAGGTTGACCGGCTCGCCCTCGGTGTCGGGCAGCGTGAAGTCGGGGGCCTTGTCGCCGACCTTCAGGGCGGCGGAGCCGAGCAGCATCGCGAGGATCGGGATCTTCATCGGGGTCTCTCCGACGGACTTCCTAGCGGTCCCCGGCCGGGCGGGCAACGCGCTCGCCGGGGCGAGCGGATGGGTGCGCCGTTATGACCGGGCGGCGCTGCCTCCTCCCGGAGGCGAGCCGCGATCGCGGAGGTCCGACCGCATGGCCGGCAAGCTGATCCTGAGCGACGAGGAGTGGAAGAGGCGGCTCTCCCCCGAGGAGTACCAGGTGCTCCGGCGCCACGGCACGGAGCGCCCGTACACGGGCTGCTTCCTCGGCACGAAGGACCCGGGTACCTACGTGTGCGCCGGCTGCGGCAATCCCCTCTTCCCCGCCGGCCGGAAGTTCGAGTCGGGGACCGGCTGGCCGTCCTTCACCGAGCCCGTGGCGGCCGACGCGGTCGTCGAGATCGAGGATGGCTCGTACGGGATGCGGCGCACCGAGGTGCGCTGCGCCCGCTGCGACGGGCACCTCGGCCATGTCTTCCCCGACGGCCCGCCGCCCACCGGGCGGCGCTACTGCATGAACTCCGCGGCCATGCGGCACGTGGCCGAGGGCGAGCCGATCCGGCTCGTCGAGCGCTGAGCGGCGGAGGGGCCTCGCGGACGCGCCATGACTCGGGGTGACGAGCCGCGGAGCGCGCTACAGCCCGGCGGACTTCCGGCTCGTCACGGCGGTGAACGTGGACATCCGCTTCTCCACCTCGTCCTTGCGGTGGCACCCGGGGCACTCCGCGACGCCTGCGTCGTGCTCCGAGACGTGCATCACCTCGGTGAACGGCTTCTGGCAGCGGCGGCAGAAGAACTCGTAGACGGGCATCTCCCGACCCTCCTCGCGCGATGATCCGCCTAGGGTCGGGCGGCGCCATCGGACGCATGGAGTGCCCCGCTCGAGGAGCGTGGTCGGGTGGACAGGCTTCCCGGTGCGCGGTGGCCCGACGCGCGCCGGGCAGGAGGGCAGGCTGAGAAGGGTCGTCCCGCCGCCCGGTCAGCCCCGCAGCTTCTCGTAGCGCGCGACGAGCACCGCGACGTCGTCCCGATGCCAGAACCCCACCTGGTCCGGCAGCTCGGCGAGCGTCCTGGCGGCGAACCCGGAGACGGATGGGCCGAGGGCGGGCTCGCCGCCCGTGACGGCGCCGGCGAGGACGAGCGCGAGGTGACGCTCGTCGCCGACCGGCGCGGCCCGCACGCCGACCACGACGACGCCCTCGAGCTCGAGGCCGAGCTGCGTCCTCACGATGCGGCGCGCCGCTTCGCCGGGCTGCTCGCCCTCCTCGAGCACGCCGGAGGGGAGCCACCAGCGGCCGAGCTGGGCCTGTCCGTGATAGCCGCCGATGATCTCGGCGACGATCACGCGGCGCATCTCGAGGACGATCGGGACGACGTCGACGCGGACGAGCACGCGCGAATGGTAGCGCGCTGTGAGGGACGCGTGGCGCGCCCCGGCGGGGTCCCCGGGCCTCGCTCCCCCGCCGTCCGGCGGAGCCACGCCCGGCGGCGCGGCCGCCCGTGACGACGGGTCCGTGGCGGGTAGCCGTGCGCCCCACAAGCGCGTGGCGACCGTGAGCGGTGGATGCCATCGTGGACGCGTGCTCGCTCGCCGGCCGCTCGCGCTCGCGCTGCTCCTCGTCTCCGCGGCGTGCGGGAAGAGCCGCGAGGAGGAGGAGTTCGACCGCGTCGCCGCGGAGTGCCGGGCGCTCGTCGCCGAGGGAGCCACGCTCCGCGACGCGCAGCAGAAGTTCCCTCGGAGCGGAGACCTCCCGATCGTCGGGGGTCCGGTGTGCATCGCTCAGCTCGCGCCGATGGGCGGCAACGACACCTGTGCGCCGTCCAGCCAGGAGAATCCGCAGTGCCAGGTCTTCTTCTACTGGTACCCGGTGGACCCGGGGCTGTGCGAGGTCAGCGGCTGCTGGCTGGTGTGCGAGATGCGGGTGATGCGTCAGGACCCCGCGTGGGGCGACAATCCCAGCGCGCTCGATGCGAAGATCTGCGCGAGCCGATTCCTGCGCGGCCAGCCCACTCCCTGAGTCCCCGGAGGAGACATGAAGGCGATCGCGATCCGCGAGCACGGCGGCCCGGAGGTCGTGAGCCTCGTCGAGCTGCCCGACCCCACCCCGAGGCCGGGAGAGGTGGTCGTCGCGGTGAAGGCGGCTGCCCTCAACCACCTCGACATCTGGGTGCGGAAGGGCTGGCCGGGCCTGAAGCTCGCCTTCCCGCACGTGCTCGGGTCGGACGTCGCCGGAGCGGTGGAGGCGATCGGCGCTGGCGTGGAGGGCGTGAAGGTCGGGGACGCGGTGGTGGTGAACCCGAGCCTCGGCTGCGGCCGATGCGAGCGGTGCCTCTCCGGCGACGAGAACCTCTGCCGCCGCTACGCCATCCTGGGCGAGCACGTCTCCGGCGGGATGGCGGAGAGGCTCGCGGTCCCCGCCCGGAACGTCCTGCCCAAGCCCGCGAACCTCTCGTTCGTCGAGGCCGCCGCGGTCCCCCTCACGTTCATGACCGCCTGGCACGCGCTCGTCGCGCGCGCCCGGCTACGGCTGGGTGAGACGGTGCTCGTGCACGCCGCCGGCTCCGGCGTGGGCGTCGCGGCCGTGCAGATCGCGAAGCTCCTCGGCGCGCGCGTCATCGCCACGGCAGGGTCCGACGAGAAGCTCCGCCGGGCGAAGGCGCTCGGGGCCGACGAGGTCGTGAATTACGAGACCCAGGACTTCGTCCAGGAGGTGAGGCGGCTCACCGACAAGCGGGGGGTGGAGGTGGTCTTCGAGCACGTCGGGAAGAAGACTTGGGAAAAGTCGATCCTCTCCGCCGGGATCGGGGGCAGGATCGTCACGGTGGGGGCGACGACCGGGTACGACCCGCTCACGGACCTCCGCCACGTGTTCTTCCGGCAGCTCTCCATCCTGGGGTCGACGATGGGCACTGCCGCCGAGCTGGTGCAGGTGCTGCGCTTCGTGGGCGAGGGGAAGCTCCGGCCCGTGGTGGACCGGACGCTGCCGCTCGCCGACGCCGTCAAGGGACAGGCGCTCCTCGGCGAGCGTGCGCAGTTCGGGAAGATCGTGCTCGAGCCGTGAGCGGCCCGGGCGAGGAGGAAACGGGAATGAAGCTCCGCCGCATGATCGCCATCCCCGCCTGTGCCGCCGCGCTCGGACTCTCCGGCTGCGGCGAGGTCACCTCGGGCTGTCCCACGGAGACCGTCGCGAAGGTGGACGCGGTGGAGAGCTGCACGGTGGCTCCCGGCGCGACCGTGAACGTCGGCGTCCGGCTGTGCCCCACCTGCAACCAGACCGGCGCGCAGTGCGACGTGGACGACTCCGCGGCGCTCGCGAGCCAATACATCCAGCTCGATCCCACCGTGGAGGCGTGCGAGGACGTGTCGAGCTGTTCGACGCCGACGCCGCTGTGCCAGAGCGCGCCGCTGGAGTGCGCCGTCCGCGCCCCTTCGCAGCCTGGCACCTACGACCTCCTCGTGTACGACGCGCAGACCGACCAGCTGCGCTCGATGGGCACGCTCACGGTCGCGTCGGGTCCGTCGAGCTGCGCTTTCGCCTCGACGTTCTCGAGCGGTCTGTAGCGCGCGTCGGAGCGCAGGCGTTCACGAGGCGCACGAAATCGGAGCCGAGACGGGGAAGCGCAGCGACGCCCGGCGAGGCGTACTGCTTTCGTACGCCGCAGCCGGAAGGAGCGAGCACCCCCGTCGCAGGCCCGAGATCGTGCGCCGCGCTACCCGTAGCGGACGCCGCGGCGCATCTGCCTCAGCCGCTCCACGCGCGCCTCGATGGGCGGGTGCGTCGAGAAGAGCTGGAGCATCTTCCCGCCCGCGCCGCGGAACGGGTTCACGATGAACAGGTGCGCCGTGGCCGGGCCGCCGTAGGCGTAGGGCCGGACCTCGTTGCCGCGCTCGAGCGCGAGGAGCGCCTCCGCCAGGGCGTCGGGGTCGCCGGTCAGCTCCGCGCCCGACGCGTCCGCGCCGAACTCGCGCGAGCGAGACACCGCGAGCTGCACGATCAGGGCGATGATGGGCGCGAGCAGCGCCCAGGCGAGCGCCGCGAAGACGTTGCCGCGCTCGTCGTCGGAGCGGCCGCCGAAGCCGCCGAAGATGGCGCCCCACTGGATCATGTGGCCG
Organism: Anaeromyxobacter sp. Fw109-5; assembly: GCF_000017505.1. Classification (NCBI taxonomy): domain Bacteria; kingdom Pseudomonadati; phylum Myxococcota; class Myxococcia; order Myxococcales; family Anaeromyxobacteraceae; genus Anaeromyxobacter; species Anaeromyxobacter sp. Fw109-5. The sequence goes on along the minus strand of NC_009675.1, from coordinate 3,216,139 downwards.
AGCGAGGCGATGAGCCCCGCGACCGCGGCGGCGATCGTGGCGATGAGCACGTCGCGGTTCCGCACGTGCGCGAGCTCGTGCGCGAGGACCCCCTCGAGCTGCCGCTTGTCGAGGATCCCGAGGATGCCCTGCGTCACCGCCACCGCGGAGTGGCTCGGGTTGCGGCCGGTCGCGAAGGCGTTGGGGGTCGCGGAGGGGATGACGAACACGCGGGGCATCGGGATGCCCGCCTTGCGCGTGAGCCGCTCGACGATCTCGTAGACGTCGGGGAGCTGCTCGCGCGTGACCGGCTGGGCGCGATGCGCCATGAGCGCGATCCGGTCCGAGAACCAGTACGACAGGAGGTTGAACACGAGGCCGATGGCGCCGAAGAGGAGCATCCCGCCGGTGCCGCCGACCATCTGGCCGCCGATCGCGAGGATCGCGATGAGGAAGGCCATCAGCATGGCGGTCTTGACGTAGTTGCGTCCGAACCCGCCGCTGGCGCGCGGCATCCCGCGAGGCGTCGTCGCTTCGTTCCAGGCCATGACCTCGTACGTAACCACCCGGGCGGCGCCGTCAACGGAGCGATCGGTCAGGAGCCCGCCACGCCGATGCTTTCTCGCGCGCGTGGGCGCGCCGTGCTAAAGCCGCCCCAGGCGATATCGCGAGGTTAGCCCGGCAATGGCATCTCGGAAGGCGACGGCGGCGAAGGGGAAGGGGAAGCCCGCGGCGAAGGCCGAGAAGGCGCAGCTCGAGCTCGTCCAGCTCGAGCCGGCGCCCCCCCGGCGCAGCGCCGGGAGGGCGGCGAAGGCAGCGCCCGCTCCCGCGGCGCGCAGGTCGCGGCGAGCCGCGGCGCCAGAGCTGGAGCCGGAGCTGCCGGCGATCGCGCCCGACCCCGTCGCGGAGCTGGCCGAGGCGGAGGCTCCCGCCGCCGCGCGGCCGCGGCGCCGCGCCACCGCCGAGCAGATGGCGGCGAAGCAGCGCGAGATCTCGATCTCGGAGTTCTTCACCAAGAACCGCCACCTCCTCGGGTTCGACAACCCCTCGAAGGCCCTCCTCACCACCATCAAGGAGGCCGTCGACAACTCGCTCGACGCCTGCGAGGAGGCCGGCATCCTCCCCGAGGTGACCATCGAGGTCCGCGACCTCGCCCTCGGGCCGAAGGGGGAGGGGGAGCTCACCAAGGGTGAGGGCCGCTTCGTCGTCGTCATCGAGGACAACGGCCCCGGGATCGTGAAGGCGCAGGCGCCGAAGATCTTCGGGAAGCTCCTCTACGGCTCGAAGTTCCACCGGCTGAAGCAGTCGCGCGGCCAGCAGGGCATCGGCATCAGCGCGGCGGCGATGTACGGCCAGCTGACGACGGGCCAGCCCATCCGCGTCACGTCGCGCACCGGCAAGGGGAAGCCGGCGCACTACTTCGAGATCCAGATCGACACGCGGAAGAACAACCCGGTCGTCACCGAGGACCGCCAGCTCGACGAGTGGCACCTGGAGCACGGCACCCGGGTCGAGCTCGAGATCGTCGCGAACTGGCAGACCGGGCAGCGGTTCGTGAACCGCTACGTCGAGCACACCGCGCTCTCGAACCCGCACGCGACGGTGCACTACGTCCGGCCGCGCCAGGAGCGCATCTCCTTCCCGCGCGCGACCGAGGAGCTGCCCAAGGAGGCCAGCGAGATCAAGCCGCACCCGCACGGCGTGGAGCTCGGCGCGCTCATGCTGATGGCGTCGGACTCGAAGGCGCACGACGTGAAGGGCTTCCTCCAGACCGCCTTCTCGCGCGTGTCCGGACAGGTGGCCGACGAGATCGTGAAGCGCGCCGGCTTCAAGGGCCGGGTGCGCCCCCGCGACGTGGCCGCGGACCGCGCGGTGGCGGACAAGCTGCACAAGGCGATCGGCGCGACGAAGATCATGAACCCGCCGACGAACTGCCTGTCGCCCATCGGCGACGAGCTCATGAAGCGCGGGCTCATCTCCTTCCTGAACGTCATCGAGACCGAGGGGCCGGAGACGGACGAGCAGCTCGATCTCGACCACGCGGCGAAGAAGAAGACCTCCCGGAAGGAGAAGCAGGCCAAGGCCGCCGCGCCCGAGGTGCCCGACGCGCCGCCCGAGGAGGGCGTCGAGAAGATCAAGGGGCACAACTACTTCATCGCGACGGTCACCCGCCCGCCCAAGGTCTATCGCGGCAATCCCTTCCAGGTGGAGGTCGGGCTCGCCTACGGCGGCTCCTGGCCGGCCGACAAGACCATCGAGCTCTTCCGCTTCGCGAACCGCGTGCCGCTCCTCTTCCAGCGCGGCGCCTGCGGCATGACGGACGCCATCGCCAAGACGGACTGGCGGAACTACCTCCTCTCGCAGCCCAAGGGCGCGCTGCCGGTCGGCCCGATGGCGCTCCTCGTCCACATCGCCTCGGTGTGGGTGCCGTTCACGAGCGAGGCGAAGGAGGCGGTCGCGCACTACCCCGAGATCATCCGGGAGATCCAGCTCGCGGCCCAGGAGTGCGGCCGCAAGCTCGCCGCGCACATCCGCAAGAAGCAGCACGCGGACTACCAGGCGCAGCGCCGCAGCATCTTCGAGCTCTACATCCAGGAGGTCGCGCACGCGATCGGCCGGATCACCAGGAAGAGCCCGGAGCCCATCAAGCGCGAGTTCCTCCGCCTCGCCGACCGCGTCACCGAGCAGGAGCTGGCCGAGCAGGACGCCGCCCTCGAGGAGGCGTCGAAGAAGATCGCGAAGCGCCCGCGGCGGGCGGAGCAGGAGGAGCAGGAGTAAGCCATGCCGCGCCTCGACGCCATCGACAAGAAGACCGTCCAGAAGATCGAGAAGCTCGCCGACTCGGTCGTGCGGAGCGTGAAGGGGGGCAAGAACCCCTTCGTCGAGATCCCGATCCGCTCGCTCGCCAACGTGAAGTTCAACGAGCGGCGGCGCCTCATCGAGCTCGGCTCGCAGAAGCAGAAGCGCTACTTCTTCAACGTCTCGATGGCGAAGAAGTTCATGCAGACCTTCCTCGTCTCGGAGGCCTGCAAGGAGCTCATCGACTCCGGCAAGACGACGAGCATCCGCGACCTGTACTACATGACGAAGCACACCCTCGGGGAGACGAAGCAGAACACCTTCGAGGAGCAGGAGGAGTCCGATCCGATCATCGAGGACCTCGAGGTCGCCATCGACTCGCTCCGCGAGGAGCTGCACCTCTTCGCCACCGGCCGCGGCTCGATGGTCGGCCCCATGACCATCCGCGACTCGGGCGACACCATCGACCTGCGCCGCATGGGGTCGGGCGGCTGGTCGGTGCCCTCCATCGTGGAGGAGCACGTCGTCCAGTTCACGAAGACCGAGGCCAAGTACGTCCTGCTCATCGAGAAGGACGCGGTCTGGCGGCGCTTCAACGAGGACAAGTTCTGGCAGCGCGAGAAGTGCGTCATCGTCACGGGGCAGGGGCAGCCGCCGCGCGGCGTGCGCCGGCTCGTGCAGCGGCTGCACACCGAGCTGAAGCTGCCGGTGTACGTCCTCGTCGACAACGATCCGTGGGGCTTCTACATCTACTCGGTCATGAAGCAGGGCTCGATCAACCTGGCCTACGAGTCCATGCGCATGGCGGTGCCGGACGCGCGCTTCATCGGCCTCTCTTCGTTCGACAAGGCGACGTACAAGCTCCCCGACAACGTCGCCATCAAGATGAACGACCAGGACAACGCGCGGGCGAAGCAGATGCTCGCCTACCCCTGGTTCCAGCGGCCCAAGTGGCAGCGCGAGATCGAGGAGATGGTCCACTCCGGGCAGAAGTACGAGCTCGAGGCGCTGTCCCGGCGCGGCATCAGCTTCATCACCGAGGAGTACCTGCCGAGGAAGCTGCGCGATCGGGACTGGCTCGAGTAGGCCAGCGGAGTTGACGCCGCACGCCCCCGCGGCGACACTCCCGCGCTCACACGCATCCAGGAGGGACGCATGCCCGCACAGAAGGGGAACCGCTCGAAGCGCAAGGTCGCGAACCGCTCGAAGCTCAAGCGCACCACCGCCACCCGCAAGCGCGCCCTGTCCGTGAAGCGCAAGCGCAAGGCGAAGCGCGCGCCCAAGTAGCCCGCGCGGACGTCACCCCCGCTCACCCTGAGCCTGTCGAAGGGTCGCCCCGAGCCTGTCGAAGGGTCAGGCCCCGCTCGCCGTGAGCCTGTCGAAGGGCGGGCGGAACGTCAGGGCCCGTTCACCGAAGAACGGCGCGCAGCGCTCGAGGAAGCCGTCGAGCGCCGCGTGCTCGCCCAGCGGCAAGCGGCGCCGGAACAGCGACGGCAGCGCCGCCCGCGCGAGGGCGGCGCTCTCAGCGTAGCCGTCGGGCGAGAGCGAGCCCTCGAGCAGCCGGTAGCGCAGGAACAGCAGGAACGTCTGCACCACGTCCGTCATGCAGTACGCGGCGATGCGGTCGAGCGCGCCGGTTGCGTAGAGCGCCTGCACGTCCTCGCCCGCGACGTCCTCCTTGCCGGGGAGGCCGACGAGCTTCGCGTAGAGATCCAGCGGCGCGGCGCCGCCGGAGCCGTGCGCCGAGAGCAGCTCCTTCAGGTCGAAGTGATCGTTCGCGCCCGGCCGCCGGCCGGCGGAGAACCAGGCGGGCGTCGGGACGGAGTGCTTCAGCGAGCGCAGCTCGAGCACGGGGAGGTCGAAGCCCTTCCCGTGGAAGGTCACGAGCGCGGCTCCGGCGACCCGCTCCCAGGTTTGCGCGAGGAACGACGCCTCGTCGCCGCGCCGATCGGTCCAGGCCGACACGTCCGCCACCCGGACGATCCCGCCGTCCTCCACCGCCTCGAGGAGACAGCCCGCCACCGGGCGGTGGTAGGGCAGGGGCAGGAAGTCGCTCTTGCCGCCGGTCCGGGCGCGCCGGTCGGCGAGGACGCGGCGGAGCTGCTCCGGGTACGGGCGGGTGGGCTCACCGTCCACCGCGCGGACGAGCGCCTCGTCGGGGACGGTCTCGAGATCGAGCGTGACGAAGCGTCGCACGAGCCGCAGTCTCGCAAGGCGGTCTGACACGCCGACCGCCGCGGCGGCGTTACTCAGACCTGATCGGTCACGCCGATCCCAGGGTTAGGCTCTCGTTCCGGGGTGCCGGGCCGGCGGTCGGCCTGGACGTCGAGGCAAGCAGCGGCCGCAGCCGGCCGGCGCCGACGCGCCCGCCGCCCGCCCTCAGGTCCCTTCGATGTTCGCTCGCCGCGGGTAGGAGCCCGGCGATGTCAGCGTGTGGCGACGGCGAGCGAGCGAAGACGCAGGTTCTCGACGTGCTCCGCGGAGAGGACGATGAGCGCGTCGCGCACCCAGCGCAGCAGGGCGAGCCAGCGCATCGCGCGGTGGTCGTCCGAGCGGAGCGTCACCGCCCGGAAGAGCGCGAGCAGCGTGTACGCGATGCGGCGGAGCAGGAGCACCGCCAGCATGCCGTTCGCGTCGGCGGCGATCCACGGCCGCTCGTCCTCGGCGAAGGCGGTGTCGAGCGTGTGGTGGTTGTTGTTCTCGACACCCCAGTGCGCGCGAACGACCTGGAGCCACTGGTCCGGCGTGAGCTGGTCGGCCGCTCGGCTCGACACGAAGAGCCGACTGTCACGCTCGATCACGACGCCGGAGCGGCGCACCGTCGAGGTCACGCGCAGGAAGGTCCTCGCATGCGACCAGACCGACTCCTCGGGCCCTTTGCCCGCGCCGTATCCGTGGCTCGGGTCCACGGCGAGGATCTGGATCTCGCGCGTTGCCGTCGTCGCGTTGTCGAGGACGTCCTCGCGCCGCGCCGCGATCTCGTGCGGGTCGAGCAGCTCGGTCGCGAGCTTCACCATCGTGAAGTGATCGTTCTTTAGGGCGAACACGTAGTCCTTGCCCGCCGCGACTACCGCAGCGCCGTTGGCTTCGGACAGCGCGCCCGCGTCGTAGGTCACCACCTGGAACAACGCGCCGTAGGTCTCAACGAGGCCCGCGAGGACGTGCTGGAAGTGACCCGCCTCGTTCGTCTCCGCCGGGATCGGGACCGCGTCGATGCACGGCCGCCCCGGCGCCGAGACGAGCGCGCAGGTGACCGTGCGGGCGAGGCCGTAGGGCAGCCCGACGTCGGGGTGCTGGTTCTGGATGAGCGGATGGTTCAGCGTCGGCAACGCCGTGACCTTGCCGTCGAGCGCGACCACCCCGACCGGCAGGTCCACCGGCGTGAGCGCTTTGCGGCGCCACGCGGCCCGCACGAGCCGGTGCAGCGCCGCGCGAAGCCCGTCGAGCGGCACGGCGCAGAGCGCGTCGCGCGCCGTGGTGTCCGGAAGCCGTCGTGGCACGCTGGCGAGCCGGCGTGCCGCGGGGCTCATCCCGTCGGTCAGCTCCTCGGCCTCGGCCAAGCTCCGCGCCCCGGCCACGATGCCGAGAAGGACCCCCGTGAGGATCTCCGCCAGCGACCAGCGTCCCTCCCTGGCGCGGACGTCGGGCACCGCCTCAAGGTCCAGCTCCGGGAGGCGGGCACGCAGCAGCCCGGCCACCCGGCGAACTCGTCTTTCCCTCACCGATCTCCTCCCGTAAGATCTCGGGGTCGTTGGCTCACGCCGGGCTCCTACCCAGCGACAGGCCGTTCGCGGCGGGTGATCGGCTAGGATCACCCGCCGCTCTTTCTTCGTACCCTCGGTGAGATCAGCGTGCGAACTTGCGCACGCCGGGTCGTGGATCGGCTTGGACCTCAACCCTGCGGCGCTGCTCAGGGACGCCGGCGGCCGCCCGACTGGTCACCAATCAGGTCTGCGGCGTTACTGCGGGAAAGATCGCGGGGCGACGTCGGCGTACCCCTCGCCGTCGAGCGCGCGCAGGAAGGCGACGAGCGCCTCCAGGTCGCCGCGCGACATCGGGACCGGCGTCATCCGCTCGGAGAGCCACGGGTTCGGGAACCCGCCTCGCCAGTAGTGCAGCACCGCCTCCTCGAGCGTCGCCATGGAGCCGTCGTGCATGTACGGCGCGTGCTTCGAGCAGTCGCGCAGGGTCGGCGTCTTGAACGCGCCCACGTCCTTCTGGTCGCCGGTCACCTCGTAGCGGCCCTTGTCCGCGAAGCCCGCGATGGGCGCTTCCACGTAGGGGTCTGGCGGCCGCCAGCCGACGCCGAGGTTGTGGAACTGCGCGTCGGAGAGGCTGGGGCCGAGGTGGCACTGCGCGCACTGCGCCCGCCCGAAGAACAGCTCCATCCCGCGCCGCTCGTCCGGGCCGAGCGCCGACTCGTCGCCCGCGGCGAAGCGATCGTACCGGGAGTTCCCCGACAGCCGGGTCGCCTCGTAGGCGGCGATCGCCTCGCTCACCCGCGCGATGTCGACGCCGGGGTCGCCGAACGCCTCGCGGAAGTACGGGGCGTAGCCGGCGACGCGCGAGACGGTGAGCACCACGTGCTCGAGCGTGTTGCCCATCTCGACCTCGTTCTCGAGCGGACCCCTGGCCTGCTCCGCGAGGCTCGAGGCGCGTCCGTCCCAGAAGTACCGGGGGTACACCGGCCACGCGGCGTTCAGGATGGGCGGCGACTTCCGGCGGCCCTGGCGGCCGCCGATGCCGGTCGAGACGGCGGTCGGCTCGGAGAAGGCGTGCTCGGGGCGATGGCAGGTGGCGCAGGAGATCGTCCCGTCGGCGCTGAGCCGGGCATCGTAGAAGAGCCAGCGGCCGAGCCGGACCTTCTCCGGGGTGACCCAGGGCACGCTCGAGAAGTCGGCCGGGCTGCCGAGCGGAGCGGCCGGGAGTGGGCGGACGGGGTTCTCCGCCTCCCAGGCGGGCGGCGAGGCCGGGCCGGACGCGGGACGCACCTCCGCGGAGCGGCAGGCCGCGAGCGCCAGGGCGAGGAGCGCGAGGACGGGGACACGGTCCATGGGCGCGGCTAGAGAAGGCTGGCGCGGGCGCCCGGTCAAGCGGAACGGCGGTCGCAGCCCCAGGACGAGCAGGGTGAATCTCCAGCCGCGCCGGAGGCTCCAACGACCGATGAACGCTCGAACCTTCGCCGCCAGGCACTGGCGGACCGCGGCCGGGGCCGGGCTGGGGGCGGCCGCCGGGGCCGCGTATGCCTTCTTCATCGGCTGCAACACGGGGACGTGCCCGCTCACCTCGAACGTCGGGACGGCGGCGCTGTTCTTCGGCTTCGCGGGCGGGGTGGTGGGGCTTCCCGGGCCGCGCCGCGAGCAGCGGGACCGCGGGCGCGAGGCGGGCGCGGACGGGGCGGGTCCGGGCTAGCGCCGCTCGGCGGGCGCGATCGCCTCGGCCGACGACCGGACCGACGGCTCGCGCGCCCGCTCACCGCCGAGGAGCGCCCGGAGGGCGCGCCGCGCGGGGCGCTCGAGCGTGCGCGACACGAGCACGGAGAAGGCGATCGCGAACAGCGCCCAGCCCGCCACGAACGCGGCGCCCGGCGCGCCCAGGGGATCCTCGGCGAGGAGCCGGCGCGCCCAGAGCCAGAGCGGCTCCTGCAGCGCGTAGAGCGCGAAGCTCGCGTCCCCGAGCGCCCGGGCCGCGGGCGTCGAGAGGAGCCGGGCGGTCCCGCCGTGGCCGGACGCGAGGCCGAGGAGCGCGATCGCGAACAGCGGCACGGAGAGCCCGTTGTGCAGGAGCACGTACGGCGCGCCCCCCCACGCGAGGAGCACCCCCAGCGCGCCGAGCGCCGCCACGGCGGCGGCGCCCCCCGCGCGGCCGAGCGCGAGCCCGCGGTGATGCAGCAGGCCGAGGGCGACGCCGAAGGCGAACTCGCCGGCGCGGGCGACGGGGTGGAACTTCAGCGACTCCAGCCAGAAAGGCTCCTCCCAGGTGAGCGCGCCGGGCGGGACCTCCCCGTCGGGGCGCAGCGCCAGGTAGAGGAGCGGCAGCGAGAGGCTCGACGCCCACGCTCCCAGCGCCGCGAGCGCGAGCCCGCGCCGGGAGAGGCGCGCGAGCCGCGCCGCCAGGAACGGGAACGCGGCGTAGAACGCGGCGACCACCGACGTCGACCAGCCCGGGGGGTTCCACAGCCGCGCGAGGGGCGTCGCCCAGGCCTGCACGAGCAGCAGGCACGCGGTCGCGACGATCGCCGCCTTAGAGAGCGCGACGGAGCCACCGCCCTCCCAGCGCTCGAGGGCGAACGGGGCGATGAGCACGAAGGCGAGGAGATACGCCGGATAGAGGCGCGCGAAGCGCGCGACGTAGAACGTCCGCCGCTCCGAGGGCCCCATCGGCAGCGGGTTCGCCCAGGCCAGCACGAACCCGGAGAGCACGTAGAAGAGCCCGACCCAGACGTGGCCGCCCGTGCGGACCCGCTCCACCCATGCCGGGAGCCCCGCCACGAGCGGGCCGCCGTGATGGTAGAGCAGGATGCCGAGCGCGGCCGCGAAGCGGAGCCCGGTGAGGGAGGCGAGACGATCGCGCCGCGAGGCCTGCACGGGCGAAACTTGGGACCGGCCGGGCGGGCGGGGCAGGGCCGCGCGGGGGGTCCCGAGCGGAGCGCCCGACCCTGTCTGCCGGCGACGACCCTCACGCGAGGGGCGAGCCGCCGGTGACGCCCACCACCTCGCCGCTCACGTAGCTCGACTCGTCCGAGGCGAGGAAGACGAAGACGGCCGCGACCTCCGCCGGCTGGCCCGCCCGCGAGAGCGGCGCGCTCTCCCCGTGCCTCGAGGTCTTCTCCTCGTCGAAGGACTGCGGGATGAGCGGGGTCCAGATCGGCCCGGGCGCCACGGCGTTCACGCGGACGCCGCGGGCGGTGAGCTCCTTCGCGAGCCCCTGGGTGAAGGTTCGGATCGCGCCCTTCGTGGTGGCGTAGTCCGGGATCTGCGGGTTGGGGTGGTACGCCTGGATGGACGTCGAGTTGATGACCACCGAGCCCGGGTTCAGGTGCGGGAGGGCGGCGCGCACGAGGTGGAACATCGCGAGGACGTTCGTGCGGAACGTGCGCTCCACGCGCGCCGCGTCCAGGTCCTCGAAGCGCTCGACGGCGCGGCCCTGGAACGCCGCGTTGTTCACGAGGACGTCGAGCCGCCCCAGCCGCTCGAGGGTCTCCTTCACGATCCGCTCGCAGTGCGCCTCGTCGCCGATGTCGCCGGGGATGGTGAGGCAGGTGCGCCCGGCGGCCTCGACGACGCGCCTCGTCTCGGCCGCGTCCTCGTGCTCGTCCAGGTAGGAGACGACCACGTGCGCGCCCTCGCGCGCGAACGCGAGGGACACGGCGCGGCCGATCCCGCTGTCGCCGCCCGTCACGATCGCCACCCGGTCCTTCAGCCGGCCGTGCCCGCGGTAGCTCTCCTCGCCGAAGTCCGGGCGCGGCCGCATCTCGGCCTCGGAGCCGGGCGTCGCCTGCTGCTGCTTCGGATACGGCGGCTTGTCACCCGCTTTCCGCGGGTCCTCGCGCTTCGCCATGGCGTTCCCCCATCGCGAAGCTGTGCACGGGGAGACTTCGCCACAGGTGGGTCGAAAAGAAGAGGGCCGGGGTGCACCCCCGGCCCTCGATCACCGCGCGCAGTGCTCCCGCCTACCGGAGCGCGTGGCAGGTCCCGCAGTCCCAGCCGTTGATGGTCACGCCGGCGAAGACGACCTCACGGGTGCCGTTCACGTGCGTGGCCTTGTTGACGGACGCCGCGTCGTAGCCCGCGTGGCACGCGCCGCAACCGACCCCGAAGTCCACGGCGTGCAACCGGTGCGCGGTGGGGAGCGCCTCGGGTCCAGAGTCGGGCGGGAGGCCGTGGCACGAGTTGCAGGCCAGGGAAGCCGTCCAGACAGGCTGCGGCGCCGTCCCGCCCTCGAGCGTCGAGCCGTGGCAGTACACCGCGCAGGTCTGCGTCGCCTTCGTGAACGTCGGCGTCACGCCCTCGGCCGAAGCGAGCGGGAGGGCGCCGAACTCCACCGGAACGTTCCCGTCGAGGTGGGCGAGGCCGCCGTTCAGCGGGTGGCAGGTCTGGCACTGGAAGCCGTTCGACAGGACGCTCCCGTTCCCGAGGTGCTTCTGGTGCGCGCCGACCTGCGGATCCGTGGTCGCGGTGCCCTGGCGCACGCCCTGCGGCGGCGCCGCCTTCGCGAGGTCGTCGAACGTGAACGCGGGGTCGCGGGTCCCGTGGCAGAACGTGCAGTTGGACTGCCAGCTCTGGATCTGGAGCGCCGCCTGGTGACAGGCGTTGCAGGAGACCTGGGCGATGCCCCCGTCGTAGCCCGAACCGTGGCACACCGCGCAGCTCTGGATGTCGGCGATGGCGTCGCCGCTGTGGCTCGCGACGTAGCCGTCAGGGTGTCCGAAGGTAACGTCGATCACGCCGTTCGCGTGCGGGCCGCCCGGGATGATCCGGTTCTCGGCATCGACCGTCGCCGGGTGGCAGGTGGAGCAGCTCTGGGACTGCGGGTGCGGCGCCGGCGGAGGGAAGCCGTGACAGATGCTGCACGAAGCGGCGCTCGAGGTTTCGGGCGCGTCGATCGTGCGAGCCTCGTCGCACGCGGCGAGCGTGATCGCGCCCGCGGCGAGGGCGAGCAGGGCGAATCGCTGGTTGGGCATGTCGGTCGGACCTCGGGAGAGCGGGACGCGAGCCCGAGAGCGGGCCCGGCGAGATGCCGGAGGATGCACTCGGTGCGGCGGATCCTCGTTGACCGCGCTCAAGAGTATACGCCGAAGCACCGATCTGGCGCGCGTCGCGGACGCGCGGGACCGGTGCGCGGCGACCCACCCGGGCTCCACGGCTCGTTCACGGTCAGGCGGACCGCTACCAGGACTTCGTGCCGTGGCAGGCCGTCTGGTTGAGCCCCGAGCACGAGCGGGAGACCGGCGACCAGGCGCCCGTCACGGAGCTGCCGCGAAGGGTGCCGCCGAGCCGGACGTCCTTCGCGCCATTCACGTGCAGTGACGGGAAAGCCGCGTCGTGGCAGTTCGCGCACGCCATCCCCACGCCCGACACGTGCTTCGAGTGCTCTCCGGAGCCCGGCGGGTTCCCGTGGCAGGACGTGCAGGTCACCTGGGTGGTGCTCGTCCAGCTCACCGTGGCCCCGGAGCCGCCGTTCACGCCCCCGGAGAAGCGGCCGTGGCAATACGTGGAGGCGCAGGTGGCGCTCGTCGCGCTCGCCCGCGCGTACGCCGGCGTCGTGCCGCCGGTGGTGGCCACGCCTCCGAAGACGACCTCCGCGACGCCGTCCCCGTCCAGATGCGCCGCGTCCGTCCGGACGTCGCCGCGCGACGGGTGGCACGCGTCGCAGGCGATCGGAGCCGCGATCGCCGTCCCGAGATGCGAGGCGTGGGTCCCGACCGACACCCTCGACGCGTCGCTCCGCCCCTGCGTGTCCACGGGCGGCGAGGCGCGACCGCTCGCCGGATCTCCGTGGCAGAAGGTGCACTCGGTGGCCCATCCGGCGTGGCCCGCCGCGTCGTGACAGCCGGTGCAGGACGCGCCGGAGCTGCCGCCGGCCAGGTCCGCTCCGTGGCATCCCGCGCAGCCGCCGCGGAGCTCCGTCATCGCCGCGCGACCGTGCTCCGCCGGGCTCGCCCAGGTGGCGCCGTGGAACGCTCCGGCGTCGACCTTGCCGTCGAGGTGGAGCTTCGAGGAGCGGTTCAGCTCGCCCGTCGCGAGGACCGTGCCCGGGTGGCAGGTGGCGCACGCCTGCGTCGTCGCGTCGTGGGGCGCAGACGCGGGTGGGTAGCCGTGACAGCTCGTGCAGCCGAGCGCCGGATTCGACGTCCAGGCGGGGGAGGGCGCCGCGCCATGGCACGCGGTCGTGCAGGTCCCGCTCGCGTCGACGTAGGACGGCGTGACGCCGCGCGCGCTCGCGAGCTCGCCGAACCGGAAGTCCACCTCCTCGTTCGCGTGCGAGACGTTGGCGGGGATCGGGTGGCACTCCGCGCAGTCGATGGGGTCGCGGAAGGTCGAGCCCTGCAGATGGGCGAGGTGCGCGCCCGTCGCCGGAGCGGCCTGGACGATCGGCGCGTCCACCTGGCGGGCCGCATCGCCGTGGCAGAGGGTGCAGGCATCTCCCGCGGTGAACCCGTGGTCCGCGATGGGACGGGCGGTGCCCTCGCAGCCGGCGGCGGCGAGCGCGGCGGTCGCGAGGCAGCAGAGCGAAAGTCTGGTGGCGGCCATCGAAGCTCCCGGCGTGGGCGGCCGCGACGGGACCTCGCGGGCGCGAGGCCCTTCACCCGTAGCAACGAGCGTGCCCCGCCAGGGTACGTCCCTGTGCGCGGGCGCGAGGCGCCGATGTCGTAGCTCAGGCGGGACAGGCACGTACGCAGCGTCGCGGCGAACCCGCGCTGCCGGGAGGCCGAGCGCCCGGGCGAACGGCTTGCGCGGTTCGCGTTGGACGCGGGGAGGGTGCCGCAAGGGATGCGGCCGGAAGCCCGGTCCGCCTGGCGCATTTCCGACGGCGCGCCGGCTGGCGTACACTGGAGCTTCACTCTTCGGGAGGCACGCCGTGACTCAGACGGAACGGCTCGCCCGCCGCGACGCGCTGCGGGCGGAGATCGCGAAGCACGAGGGCATGCTCGCCGCGCTCCGCGCGGAGGAGGCGAAGCTGCTCGACGAGTGCGATCACAGCTACGCGGACGGCCGGCACGCCACGACGGGAGCGCGGGTGAAGATCTGCGCGATCTGCGGCCGCGTGCTGCCGACCCGCGACGACAAGCTGTGGGGGTGAGGCGTGATCCGGGCGACGAGCGCCGCGTTCTGCTAGAACGACCGGCCCGCCGGAGGATCGCATGGCCACCCTGAAGCCGTTCCGGGCGCTCCGCCCGCCCGCCGATCTCGCAGCGCACGTCGCCTCGCCTCCGTACGACGTGGTCTCGACGCGCGAGGCGCGCGCGCTCGCGAAGGGGAACGCCGACAGCTTCCTCCGCGTCTCGCGGCCCGAGATCGACCTGCCGGAGGGCACCGACGAGCACGCCGACGCGGTGTACGCGAAGGGGGCGGAGAACCTCCGCGAGCTCGTCCGGCGCGGCGTGCTGCGCGAGGAGGCCGAGCCGCGCTTCTACGTGTACGCCCAGCGGATGGGCGCGCACCGCCAGACGGGGCTCGTGGCGTGCGCGTCGGTCGAGGAGTACGACCGGGACGCCATCAAGAAGCACGAGAAGACGCGCGCCGACAAGGAGGACGATCGCGTCCGCCACATCGACACGCTCTCCGCGCACGACGAGCCGGTGTTCCTCACCTACCGGGCCGCGCCGGAGATCGACCGCGCCGTCGAGGAGGTGAAGCGCGCGGCGCCGGAGTACGACCTCGTGACGCCCGACGGCGTCGCCCACCAGCTCTGGGTCGTCCCCGCCGCCATCGGCGCCCGGCTCGAGGCGCTCTTCGCCGCCGTCCCCGCGCTCTACGTCGCCGACGGCCACCACCGCTCCGCCGCGGCCTCGCGCGTCCACGCGAAGCGGGCCGGCCAGCCCGGCGAGCACGGCGCCTTCCTCGCGGTCGTGTTCCCCCACGACCAGATGCAGATCCTCGCCTACAACCGGCTGGTGCGGGACCCGCGCGGACGCACCGCGGGGGAGCTGCTCGCGCAGATCGGCAAGGTGATGGACGTCTCGCCGGCGAGCGACCCGCGCCCGCCCGGCCCGCTCGCCTTCGGCGTCTACGCTGCGGGGAGCTGGTATCACGCCCGGGTGCGGCCGGGGTCGTACCCGGCGCACGACCCGGTCGCGTCGCTCGACTGCGCCATCGCCCAGGACCAGCTCCTCGCGCCCATCTTCGGCATCGCCGACCCGCGCACCTCGAGGGACGTCGACTTCGTCGGCGGGATCCGCGGCCACGAGGAGCTCGAGCGGCGCGTGAAGGAGGAGGGCTGGTCGCTCGCCCTGCACCTCTTCCCCACGCGCATCGAGCAGCTCATCGCGGTCTCGGACGCGGGCAAGCTCATGCCGCCGAAGAGCACGTGGTTCGAGCCGAAGCTGCGCTCCGGGCTGTTCGTGCACGCGTTCTAGGGTGGCGTCCGGACGCCCCTCCTCACTCCGAGGCGAGGGGCTCCTCGTCGTCCAGCGTCTTCAGGAAGGCCAGGAGCGCCATCCCCTCGGGTGGCGTCAGCCCGAGATTGCCCAGGTTGACGCGGTCGACGTTCTCCGCCACCTCCGGAGCCGGCCAGCAATCCACCGCGGGCACGCCCGCCGCGTCGCACCCGGGGAGCGCGTCGCGAAGGTTGTAGAAGTGGACGACCGCGGCGACGCTCTTGAACCAGCCGTTGTGGCCGTACGCCTTGACGAACTCGGGGGAGGGGCGCTTCTCGAGGTTGCGCAGGGTCGGCGTCTTGTGCTTGCCGTAGCTCTCGGCGGCGAGGGCGCGCAGCTCGGGATCGTCGACGGTCTCCAGGAACCCGCCCAGGCCCAGGTCGATCCAGCCGGCGCCGTCGGGGTTCCACACGCGCGGGAGCTCGTAGAACGGGTTCCGCGGGTTCTTCGGCATCCCGAGGTTGTGGTAGCGGAAGTCCGTGAAGAGCGGGTACTCGCTGCCGGCCATCGGGCGGAGCGGGTGGCACACCGAGCAGTTCCCCTTGGTGTTGAAGACCGCGAGCCCTTGCAGCTCCAGGTCGGTGAGGCCCCGGCCGCGGAAGCGGGTCCAGTTCATCCCGTTGATGGCCCAGACGGCGGGCATGCGGCCCCTGGAGGCATCCCAGAACCGGTCGAACCTCGAGCTGAAGGGGTTCACCTCGGCGGACCGCTCGTAGGCGGCGATGGAGCGGGCGATCCGCTCGTACGTGCCGTCCACGTCCTTCACGCAGTCGAGCGAGCCGGCTCCCCAGACCTCCTCGAAGAGGCCCGCGTAATCGGCGGCGCGGACGCGGAGGCACACGTACCTCGCGTTGGGGGCGTTCTGCTCGAGGGGGTTCAGGAACGGCCCCATCGCCTGCTCCGCGAGGGGATCGCCCAGGGTCCAGCCGGTGGCGCGGCCATCCCAGAACAGGCCGCCGACGACGTCGCCCGGCGACATCATGCCGCCACCGCCCATACCGCCACCGCCCATCCCGCCGCCGCCCATTCCGCCGCCGCACGTCCCGTCCCCGCCACCGCAGCGGTGGAGGATCGGCGTGAAGCCGAGGTAGGCCGCAGAGGGCGGCTTCCGATTCCCGAAGCGCTCGGCTACGGCGCCCGGGTAGACCGCCGTATCGTAGTTCTGCTCGGAGTCGGGCCCCGTCCACCCCACCGCGGGATCGTGGCAGGTCGCGCAGGACTGGCCTGGCGGAGTCGAGAGCCCCGCGTCGAAGAGCAACCGCCGGCCGAGCTCCTCGAGCGGAGCGAGCCCGTCCGCCCGCGCGAGCGCGGGAGCCAACAGGAAGAACGCGACGAGGGCGAACCACGGCAGTCCCATGATGCCTCTCCCTTCGAGGGCGGCGGTTCAGCGAGGGCGTCTCGCGAGAGGGCGGGCCTGCCCTCTCCACGGCTTCACCCACCGTCCCGGAGGACGAACCGCCGTACGCTCGGGTAGCCACGGATCGCGCGGGAGACCACGCGCTGCTCGGGGCGCCGGTGGTCACGTACCGTGAACCGATGACGCTGCGCCGCCGTTGCGTCTCGTCCTGCTCGGCGAGCCGCGGCGGTGTGCCGCACCCCGACCAGCGATCGGGTCGAGAGCGACCGGAGCCGCGCGCCTCTCGCGAGGTCACCGGCTCGACGGAACCCTCCCTCCCGGCTCGGCGGCCGCTCGGGCTCCCGTACCGTGGGCGAACCCGCCGCGGCGCGGCGGAGGGGAGACCGGGTCATGACCGAAGGCCAGTCGAAGGTCGTCTTCTGGGTCGGTACGCTCACGTCGGCCGCCCTGTTCCTCGCCCTCACCGTCGACACTCACAGGGAGTTCGATCGCCTCACGAACGCCGACGCGCTCGACGAGCAGGTCGTGGCAGGCAAGCGTGCCTTCGAGGCGCGCAACTGCAACGACTGCCACACCATCCTCGGCTTCGGGGGCTACTACGCGCCGGACCTGACGCGCGCCCACGCCCGCATCGGCGAGGAGGGCATCCGCCGGCGGCTCGCCCATCCCGAGCAGGTGTTCCGCGCGTCCTATCGCAAGATGCCGCAGCAGCGGCTCTCGGCGGCCGAGCTCGACGGGATGGTCCGCTTCCTCCGCTGGGTCGATGGCATCGAGAACAACGACTGGCCGCCGCAGGACTCGGAGCGCGCCTGGAAGCGCTCCACCGAGCGGCTCCTCGCCGGCGGGCTCCTCTCGCCCGGAGCCGCGCTGCTGAAGCAGGAGAGCTGCCTCCAGTGCCACGCGCTCGGCGCGGAGGGGGAGCGCATCGGGCCGCGCCTCGAGTGGATCGGCGGCCGGCGAGACGCGGCGTACGTCGCGGAGTTCCTCGAGGACCCGCAGCGCCAGCAGCCGGGCACGACCATGCCGGCCTATGGCCACCTCTCGAAGGGCCAGCGGCAGATGATCGGGGAGCTGGTGGTGAGCCTCGCAGCGCGGGGGAGGGTGCCGTGAACTACCAGAGCCAGCGGGTGGCGTACCCCTACTTCGTCGTCGCGCTCCTCCTCTTCGTCGCGCAGGTGCTCCTCGGCCTCTTCCTCGCCTTCAGCTACTTCTTCACGCTGCCGCAGGGGTTCGTCGAC
Source organism: Anaeromyxobacter sp. Fw109-5 (assembly GCF_000017505.1). Classification (NCBI taxonomy): domain Bacteria; kingdom Pseudomonadati; phylum Myxococcota; class Myxococcia; order Myxococcales; family Anaeromyxobacteraceae; genus Anaeromyxobacter; species Anaeromyxobacter sp. Fw109-5. The sequence goes on along the minus strand of NC_009675.1, from coordinate 3,198,666 downwards.
GTGTTCCCCTTCTCGACCGCCCGGGCCATCCACACGAACCTGCTCGTGCTCTGGCTGCTGCTCGGCTTCATGGGCGCGACCTACTACATGGTGCCGGAGGAGACCGGGAGAGAGCTCGCCTCGCCGAAGCTCGCGATCGCGCAGCTCGTCGTCCTGACCGGCACCGGCGTCGTCGCGATCGTCGGGTTCCTCTTCGGGTGGACCCAGGGGAGGCCGCTCCTCGAGATCCCGCGGCCGCTGGATCTGCTCGTCGTCGCCGGCGCGCTCATGTTCCTCGGCAACGTCGGAGCGACGATGCTCCTCGCGCGCCGGTTCACGGTGACGCAGGGGAGCCTGCTCGCCGGCCTCGTGTTTCTCGCCGTCCTCTACCTGTTCGGCATCCCCTTCTACCGGAACCTCGCCACCGACTGGTATTACTGGTGGTGGGTGATCCACCTGTGGGTGGAGGGGGCGTGGGAGCTCGTCACCGCGGCGCTGGTGGCGTTCATGCTCATCCACCTCACGGGCGTGGAGCGGCGCGTCGTCGAGAAGTGGCTCTACGTCGAGCTCGGCCTGTTCCTCTTCACCGGCATCGCGGGCACCGGCCACCACTACTACTGGCTCGGTACCCCCAGGTACTGGCTGTGGGTGGGCGGCGTCTTCTCCGCGCTCGAGCCGCTGCCCATCCTCCTCATGCTCTGGGACACGTTCCGCGCGGAGCGCGAGGGCGGCCGCAAGCTCGAGCCTCGGCTCACGTGGACGCTCCTGATCGGCATGGCGGTGCTCCACTTCGTGGGGGCGGGGCTCTTCGGCCTCGCGCACACGCTCCCGCAGATCAACTACTACACGCACGGCAGCCAGGTGACCGTCTCGCACGGCCACCTCGCCTTCTACGGAGCGTACGTGCTCGTGAACCTCACCTTCTTCTACTTCGCGATCCCGCGGCTCAGGGCCCTGCCGGGCGGACGCTTCCGCGAGCGCCGAGGCCAGGTGGGCTTCTGGGCGGCGAGCTTCGGCCTCGTCGGCATGAGCCTCGCCTTCTCCGTCGCCGGGGTCCTCCAGTCCTATCTCGAGCGCATGCGAGGCGAGCCGTACATCGTCTCCCAGGAGCCGATCCGCTTCTGGATGCTCCTCGTCTTCCTGCACGGCCTGCTGGTGCTCGCGGGCGCGGCGATCATCGCGTGGGACCTGCTCACGCTGCGGTCGCCCCCGGACGAAGCGGCGCGGGGCGCGGCGCCGGCGGCCTGACGTCTCGAGCGCGAGCGTCCCGTCCAGCGCATCGACGAGGCGCGTCCGTGCGACGGGGCGCCTGCCTGCCTGCCCGGCGGCGTCGAGGCGCCGGAGCGCGAAGGCGATCGGCGGACGCCACCGATGCGCATCTGAAGGACGACGCGCGCCAGGAGCTCGGGCAGCTCTGGTGACATCGTCGGGGTCCGGGTTCCGCTGGACGTGCTCGGCGTCGCCTGGTGGCGGCGCTCCTCGCGCTCGAGTCCACCGGCCGCGGGGCGCCTGGAACCAGGCGGTCATCGGGCTGCCCTGGCTCGGTGCGTTCACTCGGCCAGACCTGTCACTCGGTCACGGCGCGTGACGAGGGGTCGGCGCAAAGAGCGGGCAGTATTGGGGAACGACCCATCACAATCATTCACCGCCATCCACGTTCCGACGCAGCTTAGGCCCGTTCCACCCAACCACCGAAGGGGATGCGCGATGAGGGGTTATACGCAGGGTATGATTGCGCTGTTCGCGGCGGCTGCTCTCGCGGCGTGCGGCGGCACCGCGAGCGACTCGTCTCTGGAGCAGTCGACGGCGGAGCACGTCGTCACGTGCGAAGGGTTCACCCCGGGCTTCTGGTGCGGCGGCGCGAGCACGGCGACCGACGACCAGTGCAACGACTTCTACGGCTTCACCTCCTGCGCCGACATGTGCGAGTGCTTCGTGGGGCCCACCTCCGCGAACGCCGGCCAGGATCGCGAGGGATGTCCCGCGACGTGCGCGTCGGGCGACGTGCTCCAGAAGTTCTGGGTCGCGCTGCAGCTGAGCAACCCGACGATCGGCCAGGGATCGAACGGGATCCAGTGCCCCGGCCAGTGCGGCGGCGGCCAGCCTGAGTGCCAGGCCTGGGAGATCGAGGCGGAGATCGCCGACTGCCGCCCCGAGAACCGCAACGATCAGCTCGCCATCGCGGCGTGCATCGACGGAATCCTGAACTACGGCGGCTTCTGCGTCTTCGACTAGGTCCAGCGCTCCGTTCCCGCCGGCGTCCGCGTGGCGCGCCTCTGCGGATCGAGGCTCCCGCCACGCGCGACGGAGAAGACCGGGTGCCCGCGCCGCGTCTCGCAGCGCGTCCGCGGCGCCCGGTTCTCACCCGCGCACGCGCCGCAGCGCGGCGAGCAGCTCGTCCACGCCGAAGGGCTTGGCGAGGAAGGCGTCGAAGGCGATCCCCTCGCGCATGCGAGGCGCGGTGTGCCCGCTCGACATCACGATGCGCACGCCCGCGAGCCGCGGGTTCGCGCGGATGCGCGCCACCAGCTCGCGGCCGTCGATGCCGGGCATGGCGAGATCGAGGAGCACCACGGACGGGGGCGGCTCCTCCGCGAGCCGCTCGAGCGCGTGCACGCCGTCCTTGGCGACGCTGACGGCGTAGCCCTCCAGCTCCAGGCACTCCTGCAGGTTCTCCCGCAGGGCGGCGCTGTCGTCCACGACGAGGATCCTGGGAGGCTCGGGGCTCATCCGCTCGCCCGGTGGATAACCGCGCCCACCCCCGTGGGGCAAGCGCGTCTAGGTCCCAGGAGCGTGGGGCTCGCCCGGACGTGCGAGCGTTCCCTACCGGCGCGCCGGCCGATCTGCCTCGCGGTTGCCCGAGGCGCGCGGTCGGGCTAGAAAGTCTCCGCGCCGCTCGCGCGGTGCGTCCATGCTCGCCTAGCTCCGGAACCCGAGGCCCTCTCGTCCCCCGCGCCCGCGATCCCCGCGTGGCGCACGGCCCGTCCTGGAGCAGCCAGATGCCCTCCGTCCGCCTCGAGCGGCTCGCGTTCGCCTACGCGGACGCCGCACCCGTCCTCTCCGACGTCGATCTCGTCCTCCCGTCCGGCTGGACCGCCCTCGTGGGCGAGAACGGCGCCGGCAAGTCGACGCTGCTCGCGCTGCTCTCGGGCGCGCTCGCGCCGGACGCCGGCCGCGTGCGCCTCGACCCCGGCGGCGCGATCGTCGCCGTCTGCCCGCAGGAGGTGCACCGTCCGGGCGCGGAGCCGCCCCTCCTCGCGGCGCGCGACGACGGCCCCGCTCGCCGCCTGCGGGCGTCGCTGGCGCTCGCGCCGGAGGACCTCTCGCGCTGGGAGACGCTCTCCCCCGGTGAGCGAAAGCGCTGGCAGATCGGCGCGGCGCTCGCGGCCGAGCCCGACGTGCTGCTCCTCGACGAGCCGACGAACCACGCCGACGCGGAGGCGCGGGCCATGCTCGTCGCGGCGCTGCGCCGCTTCCGCGGGGTGGGGGTGGTGGTCTCCCATGACCGCACGCTCCTCGAGGCGATCGCGCCGCGCACGCTGCGGCTCCACCGGGGCGAGGCGCGGCTCTGGCTCCTGCCGTACGGCGCCGCGCGCGCGGCGTGGGAGTCGGAGCTCGGCGCCGCGTGGGAGCGGCGCGGCGCCGCCCAGGAGGCGGCGCGCGGCGCCGCGCGGAAGCTCGACGAGGCGCGCCGCGAGCGCGAGGCGGCGGAGCGTTCGCAGAGCGGGCGCCGGCGCGATCCGAAGGACCGTGACGGACGGACGCTCGGCGCGAAGACGCTCCGCGCCTGGGCGGAGGACCGGCTCGGAGGGGACGTGAACCGGCTCCGCTCGGCGGCTCGGCGCGCGGAGGAGGCCATCCCTGACGTGCCCGACGCCGAGCTCGGCCGCACCATCCGGCTCGGCTTCGAGCGCGCGCCGCGGCCGGTGCTGCTCTCGCTCGACGCGGAGGTGCTCCGCGCCGGCCCCGCGCCCGTGCTGCGCGACGTCCACGTGCGGCTCGCGCGAGAGGCGCGCGTACGGCTCGAGGGGCCGAACGGGGCGGGCAAGACGACCCTCGTCGAGGCGCTCCTCGCCGGCTCGACCCTCCCGGGCGAGCGGCTCCTCCACCTGCCGCAGGAGCTGCCCGCGGGCGCGGGGACCCGGCTCCTCGACGAGGTGCGGAGGCTCGCGCCGGACGTGAAGGGGCGAGTGCTCTCGCTCGTGGCGGCGCTCGGGAGCGATCCGGCGCGGCTCCTCGCCTCGTGCGACCCGTCGCCGGGAGAGGCGCGCAAGCTCCTCCTCGCGCTCGGGCTCGGGCGCCACGCCTGGGCGCTCGTGCTCGACGAGCCGACCAACCACCTGGACCTGCCCACGGTGGAGCGGCTCGAAGCCGCGCTGGAGGAGTACCCCGGCGCGATCCTGCTCGTGACGCACGACGACGCGTTCGCGGAGCGGGTCCTCGGCGTGGGGAGAGGAGGGGTGGAGGGGCCTCCGCGGGCGGAGCGCTGGCGCATCGGGGGAGGACGCGTCTCCCCGGCGTAGGCGGGTCACTCACGCGAAGCGCCTGCAGAGGGCCTCGAGGTAGCGGGACCGCACCTGCTCGGTCGCGAGGAGCCGCTTGGCGGGGGGCAGCCGGAGGACGGCGCCGAGGAGCGCCGCGAGCGCACGGTGGCTGAAGAGCAGCCGATCGTCGAACACGAGGTCCTGGAGCTTGCCGCGCTCGATCGCCATCAGCACGGCGCGGTGCGCGCCGTTGAGCGGAGTGAGCCGGCGGCTCGCGCGGGGGCGCAGGGCGATCGCCCGGGGCGCGCAGGCGCGGACGCACACGCCACAGCCGAGGCACCGGTCCTCGTCGAGGCGCGCGACGGTCCTCTTCGGGTGGCGCGGGTCGTTCGCCGACACGGCGCTCATCGCCTCCACGGGGCAGACGCGGACGCACTTCTCGCAGCCGTTGCAGGCGCTCTCCTCCACCGCCGGGAGGAACGCGGTCGTGTGGATGGGGTGCATCACCGCGAACCGGCGGGCGGCGATCATCGCCTCGCAGCAGCAGCCGCAGCAGTTGCAGATGAAGTTCACCGACTCCCGCACGTTCTCGCCGAACTGCACGAGGTCCCGCTCGTACGCCTGCTGGAGGAGCTCGAGCCCCTCGGCCACGTCCACGGCGCGCGCGTGCCCGTGCCGGACGAGCGCGGCGGCGGAGAGGTTGAACGTCATGCAGATGTCCTGCGGCGCGTCGCAGGCGCGGCCGAGGTGCTGCATCTTGTGGCGGCAGTAGCACAGGCCGACGGCCCGGTGCGTCGCCGTCCGGATCACCTCGCTCGCGCGCTCGAAGTCGAGCACGTGCAGCGCGTCGTCGTCTCCCAGCGCCGGCTCGTTCACGAACGTCCGCCCGAGCTGAGTCTCCCCGCCCGCGAACAGCGCCCGGACGAAGTCCTCCTCGACGTTGAGATACTGGTAGAACAGCTCGGCGAGCGCCTTCTGGTCGAGGTCGCTCCGCACGCGCATCATCGAGAACTCGAAGAACCCCGCCATCGGCGGCGGCAGGACGTAGCGGACGCCGTCCTTCCCCTCGAGGTCCACGAGCAGCGCGCGCGAGGCGAGCGTCTCGAGCACGCGCTGCGCCTCCGCCTCGGTCGTCTTCCACGCGGCCGCGGCCCTCGCCACGGTGAAGGGCTTGAGCGGCAAGACGGAGACGAGCTCCGCCTCGCGCTCGCTGAACAGCAGCCGCAGGATCTCGAAGAGGGTCTCCGAGGGCGGCGCGCCCTGCGGGGAGCGGTTCAGCCGGTCCGTGAGCCGCCGGTAGACGGAGGACCGCGAAGCGTGATGGGCCATCGGGTGCTCTCCCGTCTCGCGCCGTGTGGGACGAGGAGCACAGCAGAAACCCCGCGACGGAGGACGGCTCGTTCGGGGGCCACGCGACGGCGCGCCCGGCGAGGCCGGGCCGCGAGGGCGCGCTGCGTCCCCCGGAATCGCGCGCGGGACCTGGCGCCTGCCGGCCCGCCGGTTAATCGAGGGGGCGACGGTGTCTCGCCGCCGCGGTGCGCTTCCGCGGGCGAGCGGCGGGAGCAACCTTCTCCGAAGGAGGGAGCGAGGATCGATGACCCCCACCGAGCGCGCCATCGCCGGTCTCCCGCCGCACCTGCGCCGGTTCGTCGTGACCCAGGATTACGAGGCGTACACGCCGCGCGACCACGCCGTGTGGCGCCACATCCTGCGCCGGCTCACCGCCCACCTCCGGTCCCGGGCGCACCCGCGCTACCTCGCCGGGCTCGAGGCCACCGGCATCGACGTCGAGCGCATCCCCCGCCTCGACGAGATGAACGAGCGGCTCGCGCGCGCCGGCTGGGCGGCGGTCGCCGTGCGCGGGTTCATCCCGCCCGCGGTCTTCACCGAGCTGCAGAGCCGGCGCGTCCTCGCCATCGCCGCCGACATCCGGACGCACGAGCACATCGAGTACACGCCGGCGCCCGACATCGTCCACGAGAGCGCCGGCCACGCCCCCTTCATCGCGGACCCGACCTACGCCGAGTACCTGCGGCGCGCCGGCGAGGTGGGGTTCCGCGCGATCGCCTCGGCCGAGGACCAGGCCGTGTTCGAGGCGATCCGCAACCTGTCCGTCGTGAAGGAGGATCCGACCGCCGGAGAGGAGGAGGTCGCCCTCGCCGAGCAGCGCCTCGCCGCGGCCGCGGCGAGCGTCCGGTACGCCTCGGAGTCCACGCGGGCGAGCCGGCTCTACTGGTGGACCGCCGAGTACGGGCTGGTGGGCGCGCTCGACGCGCCGCGGCTCTACGGCGCCGGGCTGCTCTCCTCCATCGGCGAGGCCGTCCACTGCCTCACGCCCGCGGTGGAGAAGCTCCCGCTCACCGCCGCGTGTGCGGACCTCGCCTACGACATCACGCGGATGCAGCCGCAGCTCTTCGTGGCGCGCGACTTCGATCAGCTCTTCGAGGTCCTCGACGGGTTCGCGGCGACGCTGTCCTGGAAGCGCGGCGGCGATCACGGCCTCGAGGAGGCGCGCCGGGCCCGCTCCGTGAACCACCTCGTCCTCTCCGCGGGGCGCGAGCTCTCGGGGCGGGTGGTGGCGTGCGTCGACGGCACGGGCGAGGCCGCGCCGGGGCTCCGCCGCGCGCTCGCGCGGCTCGACGGGCCGGTGCTCGTGTCGCGCGGCGGCGTGGCGGAGGGGAAGCCCTGGCAGGGCGACGTGGTCGTCGCGTTCGGGCGGGCGGCGCTCCCGGAGCGCGGCGCGTTCGACGTGGCGCTCTCGTCGGGCCTCGCGCTGCAGGGGTTCGCGGTGGGGGGAGGCGAGGTGGTGAACCTGCGCGGCGCGGTCGCCGGTCGCCCGCTCGAGCTCCCCTCCTGGGCCCTCCTCTTCGTCTCCGAGGACCTCCGCTCCGTGGCGGGGGGGCCCGCCGATCCGGGGGCGTGGGATCGCTGGTTCGGGGAGCTGTCGTCCTTCGCCGAGGGAGAGGGCGAGGCGCGGGCCCGGGCGCGCAAGGCCGAGGCGCTCCCGCCGCGGCTGGCGGCGCTCTACGCCGAGGTGCGGCGGCTGCGTGAGGCAGGGACCGCGGCGCGCGAGCGGCTCATCGCCATCCGCGACGCCGCGGCGGAGTTCCCGGAGGACTGGCTCCTGCGCGCGGAGGTGGACGAGCTCCTCGGCGCGCCGGCGGAGGCGGACGCGCGGTGAACCTCCCGTCGCCTGCGTCGCCACCGCGAGCTCAGGACACCCGGTGCGTACCCGTCCGGCTCCATCGCGCGTCGCCGGGCTCGGACGGGCGGCGGCGGGCGAGGTGCGCGGCGAGCGGCGCGTCGTTCACGCGGATGTGGAAGCGGAGCCACTCCGGGAGCCGCGTGCCGAGCCAGACCTCCACGAGCGGCGTCGGGCCCTTCTCGCGCAGCTCGTCCCGCATGCTCGCGAAGTCCGCCATGAACAGCTCGTGCGCGGCCCGATGCCTCGAGCGGTCCGGGTAGAACGTCTCCTCCATCAGACGCTCCTCGGACACGAGGTTCTCGACGATGGCGTCGGCGAGGATGCTGACGGCGCGCTCCGCCGCCTCCCGCGTGCCGTCGAGCGACCGCGCGGCGGCCTCCAGCAGGCGGAAGATCTCGACGTGCTCCTCGTCGAGCTGGGGGTGGTTCACCGCGAGCTCTGGCGTCCAGTCCGCGGACATGATCGCCTCCGGTGGGAACGACCATCTCGCGGCCGGCGTCGCGCCACAAGTACCGCGAGCGCCTCACCCCTGGGCGCGGGACGCTCCGGGCGAACCCTCGGGGATTCACCCGGTGCCCCCCCCGGACCGTTCCCCGTTCGAGCCGGGCGGGTCGCACGCCGTCGGGCGATGCGACCGGACCGGGGCTACGCTCTCGTCCATGAAGAGTCACACCAAGTACCTCTGGTTCGAGCTTCCCCGCCGCCGAGGGCTCGTGCGCATCACCGACGAGGTGGAGGCGTTCGTCCGCGAGAGCGGCCTCGCGGAGGGCATGGTCCTCGTGTCCGCCATGCACATCACGGCGGCGGTCTTCGTGAACGACGACGAGCCCGGGCTGCACGCCGACATCGAGGAGTGGGTGCAGCGGCTCGCGCCGGGGCCGTCCGCGGACGACCGCACGCCCGGGCCGGACTACCGCCACCACCGGAGCGGCGAGGACAACGGCGACGCGCACCTCAAGAACCTGCTCGTCGGGCACCAGGTGATCCTCCCCGTGACGAAGGGGAAGCTCGACCTGGGCCCGTGGCAGCAGGTCTTTTACTACGAGTTCGACGGGCGCCGGCGCAAGCGCGTGGTCCTGAAGGCCATCGGCGAGTGATCGTCGCTCATCGCCGCGCCGCGCGGCTCGCGGCCGCGTCGCGGCAGCTCCGCGCGTCGCCGAGCGCGCAGGACTCCTCCAGATAGGCGAGCCCGCGCGCCGCATCCTGGGGCCGCCCGAGGCCGCTCGCGTGGCGGTCGGCGAGGATCCGCGCCACGCGGGCGGCGGAGCGGCGGGCGTCCTCGCCGAGCGGGTCGCCGGCGCGCGCCGCGAGCTCGCGCAGCGCCCGCAGCGCCCCCTCCAGCTCTCCGTCGTGCGCCTGCACCAGCGCGCGGAGGTAGTCGAGCGCGGGCGACCGCTGGCCCCGCGCCTCCGCGATGGCGAGGAGCCGCCGCGCCTCGGCCGCGTCCTCGCGGCGGAGCGCGGCGTGGAGCGCGCCCTCGAGCTCGGCCGCCTGGAACCGCGTCGCCCCCGGGCGGGGCCAGACGGCGAGGAGCACCGCCGCCGCGAAGGCGAGGCCGAGCGCCGCCCAGGGCGCAGCGGTCCGCGGGGCGGGGCGCGTGAGGAGCCACGCGGCGGCGGCGCCGGCGACGAGCCCGCCGGCGTGCGCGAAGTCGTCCGACGGGAGGCGCGCGGGGAAGAGGCGCGAGGCGAGGAAGCCGGCGGCCAGCGCGCCGAGGACGGCGATCGTATGCGGCGCGGCGACGAAGCGCCGCGCGCTCCCCGCGTGGCGCAGCTCCAGGACGAGCAGGGCGCCCACCACCCCGAACACCCCTCCCGACGCGCCCGCCACCACCGCGTCGTGCGCGAGGAGCGATGCGGCCGAGGCGCCCACGACGCTCGCGAGGTAGAGGCCCAGGAAGCGGGCCGGGCCGAGCCCCCGCTCGACGATGGGGCCGGCGAGGAGCAGGGCGCCCAGGTTCATGGCGAGGTGGTGCCAGCCGCCGTGCAGGAAGCCCGCCGTGACGAGACGCCAGGGCTCCCCCGCCCACACGCGACTCCGCTCCAGCGCGCCGAGCCGGACGAGCAGCTCCGGATCCGCCGCATCGCCGCGGGAGAGGACGAGCGCGAAGAACGAGACGTTCGCTGCGGCGAGCGCCCAGGTCACGACGGGCGTGCGGCGGCGCGGGGACCGAGAGCGGGGGGCGCGTTCGCGGGCGGGCATCATCGAGAGCATAGCGAGCGCCGCCGTGCGTGCACCTCGCACAGGGGTGCGCGCGACCCCTAACCCACCCGCGCGGCTCCGGCACGTACACGTGCAGTGATCGCCATTAGTTGACTGTTCGTCCTTGACACTGCGGGTGTGCTCCCGCGAACGCGGGGCCCTCGGCACGACGAGAGCGACCCCGGCGGCGCGCTCGGCGCCGGCCTGCCTCGAGCCGACGAGCTTCTGCGACACGGGCACGCTCGTGCAGGGCCGCGACACGCTCGGCCCGGAGCCCTACGCCCCGAGCACCATCGCCTCGTCCTGCCCGGACGGCGACGCGGGCGCCTACCGGGTGGACGAGTCCATCGAGCGGATCGAGCTCCGGACCGAGGACGGGCGCGAGCTCACGCCTGGCGCCGCCGTGCGCGTCGAGGTGACGGTGTTCGCGGCGCACCCGTTCGACGGCGATGCGCTGGACCTGTACCACGCGACGCGAGCCGACTCGCCGGCCTGGCGTCACCTCGCGACGCTCCAGCCGGCCTGCGCCGGGGAGCAGGTGCTCTCGACGACGCTCGTCGTGCCGCCCGCCCGGCCTGCAGGCGCTCCGCGCGCGCTTCCGTTACGGCGGCGCGCGCGGCCCGTGCGGCACGACCGTGGCTCGGACCGAGGAGGGCGGGGCGCAGACGCGCCGCGTCGTCTCCGGCCTGTACGACGATCACGACGACGTGGTCTTCGCGGAGGAGGTCCTCGTCGAGGTGGACGTGTTCGGGGCCGAGACGTGGGCGACCGACGCGGTCGACCTCTGGTACACCGCCGACGCGCTGGCGCTCCGCCCGGTCTGGACACCGGTGGCAGCGCTCGTGCCGGCGAGCGCCGGTCCGCAGACGCTCACGGCCACCCTCGTGCTCGACCCCGGAGACGTCCAGGCGGTGCGGGCGGTCTATCGCGACGCGTCAGCGCCGCAGGAGGCCTGCTCGATCGGGCCGTTCGCCGACCACGACGATCTCGCCTTCGAGCTCGCCCCCTGACGCGACCTGGCCGCTCGCTCCGCCCATCACGCGGCGCGAGCGCCGAATGTGGACCCGTTCCGTCAGGAAATAGCCAAGGAATTTCGCGGACCTCCCCTTGACGCCCCAGTGCGGTGGCTGCTACGACCGCGCTGCCGCGCGCAGCCCTTCGTCACCCTCAGGGAGGCATCGAAACCCCGATGTACAAGATCGTCCGCCGCGAAGCCTTTTCCGACACGACCTTCCTCTGGGAGGTCGAGGCCCCCGACGTCGCCGCCTCCGCCGAGCCCGGTCACTTCGTCATGCTCCGCCTCCGCGAGGGCGGCGAGCGCATCCCGCTGACGGTCGCCGACTACGATCGCAAGGCCGGGACCATCACCATGGTCGTCCAGACGCTCGGCAAGACGACCCGGGAGATGATGACGGACTTCAAGCAGGGCGACAGCTTCATCGACTTCGTCGGCCCGCTCGGCCTGCCGCAGCACATCGAGAAGTACGGGCACGTCGTCCTCGTCGGCGGCGGCCTGGGCGTCGCGCCGGTGTACCCGCAGCTCCGCTCCTTCAAGGAGGCGGGGAACCGCACCACCGGCATCATCGGCTTCCGGAACAAGGACCTCGTGTTCTGGGAGGACAAGTTCGGGAAGTACTGCGACGACCTCGTCGTCTGCACGGACGACGGCTCCTACGGCAAGCCCGGCTTCGTCACCGCGGCGCTGAAGGAGATCCTCGAGAAGGACAGGCCCGACCTCGTCGTCGCCATCGGGCCCCTCCCGATGATGAACGCCTGCGTCGAGACCACGCGGCCGTTCGGCGTGAAGACCATGGTGTCGCTGAACGCCATCATGGTGGACGGCACCGGCATGTGCGGCTCCTGCCGCGTGACGGTGGGCGGCAAGGTCGCGTTCGCCTGCGTCGAGGGGCCGGACTTCGACGGCCACAAGGTCGACTTCAAGGAGCTCCTCTCCCGGCAGAAGCGCTTCAAGAGCCAGGAGCAGCGCGCGAGCGAGGACTACGCGCACGTCTGCAACCTCGAGAAGCAGCTCTTCGAGGAGAACAAGAAGAACTACCGCAAGATCAAGGACCTCCTCCCGAAGCAGACGCACATGCCCGAGCGGGACGCGCTCGAGCGGTCGCGCAACTTCAAGGAGGTGAACCTCGGCTACGGCCTCGAGGACGCGCTCCAGGAGGCCGAGCGCTGCATCCAGTGCGCGAAGCCGACCTGCGTCTCCGGCTGCCCCGTCCAGATCGACATCCCGGGCTTCATCAAGCACGTGGTGGTCCGCGACTTCGACGGCGCCCTGGAGGTCATCAAGCAGGCGAACGCCTTCCCCTCGATCTGCGGCCGCGTCTGCCCGCAGGAGTCGCAGTGCGAGGCCCAGTGCGTGATCGCCAAGAAGGTCGAGTCGGTGGGCATCGGCCGCCTCGAGCGCTTCGTGGGTGACAACGCGAAGTCGAAGCCCGTCTCGCCCCCGCGCTTCGCCGAGAAGCTCGGCAAGGTCGCGATCTGCGGCTCCGGCCCCGCCGGCCTCGCCGCCGCCGCCGACCTCGTGAAGTACGGCGCCGACGTGACCGTCTTCGAGGCGCTGCACGTGGTGGGCGGCGTGCTCCAGTACGGCATCCCGCCGTTCCGCCTCCCGCGCGAGATCATCGACCGCGAGGTGAAGCAGCTCGTCGACCAGGGCGTGAAGATCGAGACCAACAAGGTCATCGGCAAGACCTTCACCGTCCCGCAGCTCATGGAGAAGGGCTACGACGCGGTGTTCCTCGGGGTCGGCGCGGGCGCGCCGGCGTTCATGAACATCCCCGGCGAGTCCGCGAGCCAGGTCTACTCGGCGAACGAGTTCCTCACCCGCGTGAACCTGATGGGCGGCAACGTGTTCCCGTTCAAGGACACGCCCATCACCCTCGGCAAGAGCGTCGCCGTCATCGGCGCCGGCAACACCGCCATGGACTGCCTGCGCGTCGCGAAGCGGCTCGGCGCGCCGACCGTCCGCTGCGTCTACCGCCGCACCGAGGCGGAGGCGCCGGCCCGCATCGAGGAGATCCGCCACGCGAAGGAGGAGGGCATCGAGTTCTTCTTCCTCCACGCGCCGGTGGAGGTCTACGCGGACGCCGACGGCAACGTGAAGGGCATGAAGGTCGAGGAGATGGTCCTCGGCGATCCGGACGAGAAGGGGCGCCGCAAGCCGATGCCCACGGGCAAGTTCAAGGACCTCGACTGCGACACCGTCATCGTCGCCCTCGGGACCAAGGCGAACCCCATCGTCACGCAGTCCACGCCGGGCCTCGCGCTCAACAAGTGGGGCAACATCGCCGCGGACGACGGCCAGCTCGACTCGACGCAGACGACGAACCTCCCGGGCGTGTTCGCGGGCGGTGACATCGTCACCGGCGGCGCGACGGTGATCCTCGCGATGGGCGCGGGCCGCCGCGCGGCGAGGTCGATCGCGACGTACCTCTCCACCGGCAAGAAGTGGCCGCTCAGCAAGGAGGACATCGCGGCGTTCCAGCCGCCGACGCCGCTCCCGGAGACCGCGCGCTTCGCCGGCGCCTCCGCCGTCGCCGGGGCGTTCGAGACCCCCGGGGCCACCTGCCCGAAGTGCCACCGGCCCGTGGAGGGCGACGAGGCGTACGTCTGCTGCGCCGGCTCGACGCTCCAGTGGCGCTGCGACGACTGCGGCAAGGTGAGCGAGGGCTTCGCCTTCCCGTACGGCATGTGCCCCGCGTGCGGCGGCAAGCTCGCCGCCCTGGAGCGCGGCAGGGTCGAGGACGCCGCGGCGCAGGACGCCATCCGCGTCGCCTTCGAGATCGAGCTCGGCGGCATGGCGTTCTACGGCCGGGCTGCCAAGGAGACGTCGGACCCGGTGCTGAAGGAGCTGTTCGGGAAGTTCGCCGTCATGGAGCAGGAGCACATGGCGACGCTCTCCCGCCGCTACCACGCGGAGGTGCCGGCGCCGTCGGCGGACTTCAAGGTGGAGCGCGCCGCGGTCTACGCGGGCATCGCGAGCCGCCCCGAGGACCCGGCGAACCTGTTCCGGATCGCGATCGCGTTCGAGGAGCGCGCGGTGAAGTTCTTCGACGAGCGCGCCGAGAAGACCGCGCCCGGGTCGGCCGAGCGCCAGCTCTACAAGGAGCTCGCCGCGGAGGAGCGGGAGCACGTCGCCCTGCTCACCACCGAGTTCGAGCGCTGGAAGCAGGGCAAGCCGGGGCTCCTGTAGTCATCGTGGCGGGCGGCGCTGCGCCGGCATCCGGCGCACGCGCCGCCCCCCCCACCCGCAGCACGCGACGAGCTCCCCGGCCACCAGCGACGCGGTCCGCGTCGTGCCGGTGGCGGACCTCGTCCGCGATCCCCAAGCTAGACGGGAACCCCGCGGTACCGGACGCCGTGATCCTGCGGGCCGCGCGCACCTCAGCGCGACGGCCTCGCGGGCGGTCTCCCTTACCCGGGCGCGCGAGCGGCTCCGCCTCCGGGCCGTGCTGCTCCCGCGTGCCGGCCTCCTGTCCTCCCGCGCTGCCGGAGTCCTCCCTCCCTTCGCTCCCGCCGCGTGGGAGGGCAGGGGGGCCGCGCTCTCGAGCGGCGCTTCCGGCGCGCCGAGGGCGAACGGCGGGTGTGGCCGCGCAGATCGTGCGCTGGGCCCTCGGAAACCCGCCGACGCAGCGCATCAGCGCAGCCGGCGGGTTCGGCGGAGGAGCCCCGGAAGCGCCTCCGGGCGCGCGCCAGCTCTGCTCGGCCGTCCTGGGGGCTCCCAGGGCTGATCTCACGCAAGACCGCGAGATCCCGAGCGAGGCCTCGCGTTCGCGGCGCAGGGCTCGCGACGGCTCGCCGCAGCGAGCGAACGCTCTCCGGGCGATTCCTGCCCGGATTATTCACGCTGAACGCGACGTTCTGCGGGTGGCCCGAAGATGGCAAGTGCGCGCTGCGGACCCCGCGGCTCGCGCAAGCGGACGTCCTCGGCTCCCCGCTCCAGGGGTGCCGTCCACGGGTGCCCGCCCACGGCGGGAGGTCCGGCGCGTCGCCGGATCGTTCGGAGGTTTGCGTCGATGAAGAGGCTCCTCAACCAGCTCGCTTCCCTGAAGCTCGCCGTGATCCTGCTCGTGCTGCTGCTCGTCGGGCTCGCGGCGGGGACGATCATCGAGTCGTCCAGGGGCGCGCCCGTGGCTCAGCAGACCGTGTACTACGCCTGGTGGTTCCTCGCGCTGCAGGGGCTCTTCGCGGTGAACGTCACCGCGTCGATCCTGTCCCTCGCGCCGTGGGGCAAGAACCGCATCGGCTACGTCCTCACCCACGCCTCGATGATCGTCATCTTCATCGGGGCGGGGCTCACGTACTTCCTCAAGACCGAGGGGCAGCTCGGCCTCTGGGAAGGGAACAGCGGCGGCGAGATCGCCGTGTTCGACGAGGCCGGGCAGCCCGGCGCGCCTCACAAGCTCCCGTTCACGGTGAAGCTCGACGACTTCGAGGTGGAGAACTACCCGGGCACGATGCGGCCGTCGCAGTTCCGCAGCCGCGTCCAGGTCACCGACGGCGAGACGGGCGAGACGTTCGCGACCGAGATCTACATGAACCACCCGCTGCACTACCGCGGGTACAGCCTGTTCCAGTCGAGCTACCAGCAGGACCGCGACCCGCAGACCAACGAGATCCGCCGCGAGGCGACGATCCTCTCCGTCTCCAAGGACCCCGGGCAGACGATCGTGTTCGTGGGCTACACGTTCCTCGTGCTGGGCATGATCGTGGTGCTCGGCACGCGCATGGTCGAGGCGCGCAAGCGCGCCGAGCTCGAGCGCATGCTGGACGGCGGCGAGGCCGGCGGGCCTCGCCCCGCGGGCCGGGCGGGCAAGGCCGCCGCGGCGGTGGCGCTGGCGCTGTTCGCGGGCGTCGCGTCCGCGCAGGCTCCGGCGGCCCTGGACGGCTGGGCGAAGGTGGACGCGATGCGCCGGCTGCCGGTGCAGCACGACGGCCGCTCCATGCCGCTCGACACGCTCGCCCGCGAGGCGGTCTGGAACGTGACGGGGAAGTACTCCTGGAACGGCGAAGATCCGGTCGTCACCGTCGCGCAGTGGCTCTTCGACCCGATGCGCGCCTCCAACACGCCGCTGGTCGAGCTCGGCAGCCCCGAGCTCGCGGTCGCGGTCGGGCTCCCCAGCGGCACGAAGTACGCGTCGTTCTCGCAGCTGGTCTCGAGCCAGCGGGTGCTCGGGCTGATGCAGCAGGCGCGGCAGGCGGCGGCGCAGGATCGCCCGCGGACCGGCGTCCTCAGCGAGGCGGAGAAGCTCGAGGGCCGGCTGGTCTGGATGCAGGGCTTCCTGGAGCGGGAGAAGCTCCGCGCCATCCCCGTGGCCGGTCAGCCGCGGGCGCGCTGGGGCGTCCCTCAGCCGATGGGCAGCGTCGATGATCTCGTCGCGCTCTCCACCGGCCCGCGGCTCGAGGGCTGGCCGAGCCCCGCCGCCATCGACCGCGAGATCCTCTACAAGAAGGTGCGCGCGACGCGCGTCGCCTGGATCGTGCTCCTCGGCGCCCTCGTCCTGTCCCTCGTGGCCTGGAGCCGCAGGTCGAGGCTCCTCGACGTCCTCGCCTTCGCAGGCCTCCTCGGCGGATTCGGGGTGATGAGCTGGGGCATCGCGATGCGCTGGGCCGTCGCCGGCCGGATCCCGGCGTCGAACATGTACGAGTCGCTGCTCTTCCTCGCGTGGGGCGTCGGCCTCTTCGCGGTGGTGGCCCTCCCGGTGCTGCGCAACCGCCTCGTCGTCCTGAACGCGAACGCGATGGCGGCGCTCACCATGGCGCTCACGGACCTCCTGCCCATCGACCGGTTCATCCACCCCATGCCGCCCGTGCTCTCGGGCACGCCCTGGCTCGCGATCCACGTGCCGATCATCATGGTCGGCTACTCGGTCCTCGCGCTCGGCGTCGTGATCGCGCACATGCAGATCGGCTTCACGATGTTCGCGCCGCGCCGGACGGACCTGACCAACCGCATGGCCGACCTGAACTACTGGTACATGCTGGTCGGCAACATCCTCCTCATCGCGGGCATCCTCACCGGGTCCATCTGGGCGGCGTCCTCGTGGGGCCGGTACTGGGGCTGGGATCCGAAGGAGGTCTGGTCGCTCGTCGCGTTCCTCGCGTACATGGCGATCGTCCACGGCCGGTTCGACAAGCTCATCGGCCAGTTCGGCGTGGCGGCCCTGTCGATCGTGGCCTTCCAGACCATCCTCATGACGTACCTGGGCGTGAACTACGTGCTCGGTACGGGCCTCCACTCCTACGGCATGGGCGACTCGCCGGTGGTGAAGTGGATGATCCTGGTGGCGCTCGCCGAGGCCGCCTTCGTCGGCTGGGGCTGGTACGCGCACGCCCGGCAGCAGCGTGAGGCCGCCGTGGCCTGACCGGCGCTCGGCGATCGTTCGGTACGGAGGGCCGGCCCGGGCAACCCGGGCCGGCCCTCGTCGTTTCCTGCGCCGCCGCCACCCGGGTCCCGGGACCCGCGAAAAAAGAGACGGCCGGCCACCAGGAGGTGACCGGCCGTCGGGAGTGGCGCGCGGTACAGGATTCGAACCTGTGGCCTTCGGCTCCGGAGGCCGACGCTCTATCCAGCTGAGCTAACCGCGCTCGCGAGCCGCCGTATCTAGTGCAGGCGGGGCGGAAAGGCAAGGCAGTTCGCGGTGGTCGGCGATCTTCGGCCGACCCGCCGCTCGCCGCTGCCCGGCCGGAGAGGGCGGTTCCAAGTGCGGCGTAATGTCGCGGTTCCGCCTTGAACGACCCCCTCCTACATGCTAGCAAGGCATCCCGTGCAAGACATTCACTCGCTCGAGCAGCTGCTCAAGGTCACGGCGGTCGTCGCGGCCGCGATCTCGGCCGTCATCATCGTCTGGTACCTGGTGAAGCGCCCGCCGCTCGGGCGCATCACGAAGGTCATGCTGCTGTTCGGGCTCGGCGTGATGCCCATCGGCGTCGCGCTCACCGGGAACGTGGCGGGCTTCGAGTACACGCTGAAGCGGGAGTTCTGCAGCTCCTGCCACGTCATGCTGCCCTACACCGAGGACGCGGCGGACCCGAAGTCGAACAGCCTCGCCGCGATCCACAGCCGGAACTCCAGCTTCGGCGGTGAGAGCTGCTACACGTGCCACGCCGACTACCAGCTCTTCGGCGCGATGACCACGAAGGTGAACGGGCTCAAGCACCTCTACTACTACATCACCGCGTACGCGGACTCGGGGGAGTACGGAGAGGGTGGGCCCCGCATCCACCTGTACAAGCCGTTCAAGAACGGGAGCTGCACCCGCTGCCACTCGACCACCGCGCCGAGCTGGCTCGCGCGCGAGGAGCACGGCGGGATGATCGAGGAGCTCCGCGCCGGCGACGCCAGCTGCGTCGACTGCCACGGCGGCGCGCAGGTCCACCCGCGCTCTTTCAACCACGGCGGCAACGGCCGCGCGCCGACGGCGTCCGCCGGCGGCGAGAGGAAGGAGTAGCGCCGTGATCGGTCTCTCCCGGATCACCGTCCGCCGCCTGGTCCTCGTCTCCGCGGTCCTCACGCTGATCGCGCTCGGGCTCATGGTGGCGGGACTCTTCTGGCCATCGCCGCTGCTGCTCGTGCTCGCCATGAGCCTCGGCCAGCTCTTCGGGACCTCCTCGCTCGCCCTGTACCTCCTCGCCATCGCGCTCGACCTCCAGGGCGTCGGCGAGGACGAGGGGCTCGGGGGAGAGACGCCCGAGAGCTGACCCTCGCGTCCAGCGCGCGGACCCGGCGGCCGCTCGCCTGCGCGAGCGGCCTTCGCGTTCCCGGCCCGGAAGCAGCACGGCCGCCCGCGCGAGCGCGAGCGGCCGTTCGATGCGAGGGTGATCCGCGGCGGCGCTAGCCCGCCGACTGCGACTTGCAGACGCAGCTCGCGCTGCTCCCGGTGCACGGCTGGACCGAGGAGCTCTCCGCGCAGTACTGCCTCACGTCGCAGCACGTCTGCGTCGGAGCGCAGGGGGCCGCGGGCTCGGCGCAGACGGACAGGTTCACGCAGGCGCAGCTCGCGCCGTCCGTGCATTCCTGCGACGGGTTCCCCGCCGCGCGACAGGAGGCCCCCGACTCGCAGCAGAGCGGGTTCTGCGTGGTGCACGAGGTGCCGGTGGCGGCGCACGCGAGCTCGCCGCACACCTTCGTGGTCGAATCGCAGGTGAGCCCCTCGCAGCACGGCTGGGTCTGGCAGCTCTGCGTCAGCCCACCGCAGAGCGGAGGCGGCGGGGCGCAGGTGCCCTCGACGCACTCCTCGTTCACGTTGCAGCAGGGCGAGGTCGCCGTGCACGCCTGGCCGGACTCGGAGCAGGTCGGCCCGGAGGTCGGCGCCTTGCAGGCGCCGGCGGTGGCGCCGGGCTCGATGTCGCAGGAGAGCCCGCTGCAGCAGTCGGCGTCCACGGTGCAGCTCGCGGCCTCGGCCTGGCACACGCGGCAGGTGCCCTGGTCACAGGCGCCGGCGCAGCACTGGCCGGGGCCGGTGCACGCGCCGCCGTTCGTCACGCAGTCGCCGGCGCCGCCCTGCGAGTCGGCGCAGAAGTAGCCCGCCTCGGCGATGAGCTTGCACGTCGTGCCCTCGCAGCAGCTCGTGTCCGAGGTCCCCGTGCACGGGGTGCCGCGCGGGCTGCAGGCCGGACCGCCGGCCCCGCCGCCGCAGCGGAGCACGCCCTCGCCGTCGGGCACGCACGGCGCGAGGTCGCAGCACTGCTCGCGGATCTGGCAGACCTCGCCGATGGGCTTGCAGCACTCGGGCTTCGACCAGTCGTAGCCGGTGGGGCACTTGGTGCCGGTACCGCCGCCGGGCCCGGAACCGAAGCAGCGGGGGATCTTGTTCGTGTCGAGCTTGCAGACGATCTTGCCGCTGCCGTTGAAGTCGCCGGGGACGCAGCAGTTCTGGGAGGCGTTGTCGCCGAACGCGCCGCAGATGTTGCCCGGCGGGTTGCAGCTCTGCCCGTTCGAGCAGGTGCGATCGTTCTTCGAGCTCGGGTCGAACTCGGGCGCCGTGTCGCTGGCGGACGGGCCGTCGCAGAACACGCCGTAGGTGCTCTCCTTCGTCCCCGGAGACGCCTCGTTCGTGCCGCCGCAGCACGCGTCGGTGCTGTCGCAGAACGAGCCCGTCATCCGGCAGCCGCCCGCCGGCTGGCAGACCTTGGTGCCGCTGCCGAGGTCCACGCACTTGCGGGTGCAGCAGTTCGAGTCGTTCGTGCACGGCACGCCGTCCTGCGTGCAGCCGCCGTCCGGCGCCTTGCAGCGACCGGGGGAGCCGTCGCCGTCGGCGGTGCAGAGCCCGGAGCAGCAGTCCTGCGGGCGCAGGCAGATGTCGCCAGGCGCGTTGCAGTAGGAGGCGGGGACGCAGGTGCCCCCCTGGCAGTTGCGCGAGCAGCAGGCGTCGCTCGAGCCGCAGGATTCACCCAGCGTCGTGCACGCGTACTTGGTGCCGTCGGAGCCGAGCGGCTGGCAGACGCCGCCCGCGAGCGTCTTCGAGCAGCACAGCGCGGCCTGGGTCGCGGGATCGCCGGCCTGGATGCAGGTGCGGGGGTCACAGGTGCCGCGCGCCGTGGCGGTCTCGCCGAGGCAGTTCTTCGAGCAGCACTCGAGGTCGGCGGCGCACGAGCTGCCCTCCACGGTGCAGGCGCCGGAGTCGGTGCACTTGCCGGAGGCGCAGGTCTTGGAGCAGCACTGGTCGTTGGCGGTGCACGCCTCGTTCTGCAGGCTGCACTGCGGGGCCTGAGGCTCTCCGCAGTGGCCGCCGTTGCACGCCCCGCTGCAGCAGTCGGCGTCGGCGGTGCACGCCGCGCCTGGGTCGGGGAGACAGGCACCAGGATCGACGCACACCCCGTTGCTGCTGCAGAGCAGCGCCGCGGGAGAGTCGCAGCAGTCCCCGGAGACGTCGCACGCGGCGCCCTCGCCGCCACAGTAGCCGTCCGGCACGCAGATGCCGGCCGAGCAAGCGCCCGAGCAGCACTCGGACGGCGCTGCGCACGCCTGCCCGAGGCCGGCGAGCGTGCACGCCGGATCATCTTTTCCGCCGCCCCCGGAGCTGCAGGCGAGGAAGAATGAGGAAAGGGCAGCGACGAGCAGCCCGAGCCGAGCGTGTCCGCTTCGCATGAACGCCTCCTGTGCGACCAGGCGAGCAACCTGACACAGCTCTCCCGAGATTTCCATTTGGTGTCAGGTACTTCCGTGTGCGGACGGGTGGGCGGCGGTCGGCTCGCGCGCCCGGTTCGGAGGGGGGGTGGGTTTCTTGACCCCCCACCGCGCGGGCTGCTACTGAATGGACCGCTTGCGGAGGCTGGATGTGCCTCCACTTCGGACTTGGGGGAACATGGCTATCCGGGCAATCGCGGTGGAGGACGACGAGGCGGTCTCCCGGCTCATCGCGCAGGTCCTCACCTCGCACGGCTTCGAGGTGTGCGGCACCGCGGCCAGCGGGGAGGAGGGGGTGACGCTCGCCCGCCGGGAGCGTCCGGACGTGGCGCTCGTGGACCTCGGGCTGCCCAAGATGAGCGGCGAGGACGTCATCGCCACCATCCGGCACGAGCTCCCCAAGACGGCCTGCATCGCCCTGACCGCGGTGGACATCCCCGCGCGCGTCCTCGCGGCCATGCGCGCCGGCGCCTCCGGCTACATCCTGAAGCCGTTCCACGCCGCCGAGCTGACCCGCGCCGTGGAGGACGTGCTCAGCGGCGACGCCGCCCCCATCAGCCCGCGCGCCGCGAAGGTGCTCCTCTCCGAGCTGCGCGGCGACCCGCCCGACCAGAAGGCGAAGGACGGCCCGGCGCTCTCGAAGCGCGAGCTCGAGGTGCTGCAGCTGCTCGTGCACGGCCACACCTACGCGGACGTGGCGCAGGCGCTCGGGATCGCCGAGGGGACCGTGCAGACGTACGTGAAGCGGATCTACGAGAAGATGGACGTCTCCACGAAGGCCGAGGCGGCGCTCCTCGCGGTCGCCCGCGGCCTCGTGAAGCCCTGAGACGAGGGGTCTCGCCCGGAGGAACGCCCCCGCTCGCCGCGCTGAAGATCCCTCGAGCGGGGGTTAAGAAGGGCGTCTCCTTCTGGTGAGGAGGGCGGCCGAAGGCGCGCGGCTTGGCCCGGCGCGCCTTGACTTCGCCTGATCGACCCCTATAATGAGGCCCTTTTTTGGTCTCGGGAAGCGTTGTAAATGCGCGTCAACATTGACGAAATCAAGGAGGCCGGACTCCGGCGCAGCTGGGACGTGGCTCGCGAGCAGCTCGACGAGATGGTCGCCGGCGACCGCGCGGGGTATCGCGCGCGGGGCCCTGCGCACGTGGAGGCGAAGCTCGAGCGGATCGAGCGTCGCGTCCGCGTCGAGGGGCACGCCCGGGCCGAGCTCTCGGCGGCGTGCGGCCGCTGCCTCGTCCCGATCTCACTGGACGTCCCGGTCGACTTCGAGCTCACGCTCGTGCCGGCGGAGGAGCTCGCCGGCGAGACGCACGGCGGGAAGGACTCGAACACGGGTCCGGTCGCCGGTAGCTTCGATCCCGGGCAGGCGGAGGAGGACACGTACTCGGGCAAGGTCGTGGACCTCGACCCGATCCTCCGCGAGCAGATCCTCCTCGCGCTCCCGGGCTACCCGGTGTGCACCGAGGGCTGCAAGGGCCTCTGCCCCGTGTGCGGGGCCAACTTGAACGATCGCGAGTGCGGCTGCGATCGCCACGTTCCGGATCCGCGCTGGGCGGGCCTCAAGAACGTGAAGCTGTAGGAGCGGCCGTACCAGTCAGCAAAAGGAGCACGCCGTGGGTGTCCCGAAGAAGCGTACGAGCAGCATGCGCCGCGATCGCCGCCGCGCGTCGAACTTCAAGATCAAGGTGGCGAACGTCACCAAGTGCCCCAAGTGCAAGGAGCCGGTGATCTCGCACCGCGCTTGCCCGTCCTGCGGGACGTACAAGGGCGAGCAGATCACCGAGGCGACGTAGCAAGCCCCGATGGTCGGGAAGATCGCGCCCGTCGCCGTGGATGCGATGGGGGGCGACCACGCCCCGGGCGCGATCGTTCAAGGCGCCATTAACGCAGCGCGTAAGGGGCTGCCGATCCTCCTGGTCGGCCCCGAGGCGCGGTTGCGCGACGAGCTCGCGCGCCATCGCGCCGGGCACGCGCTGCCGATCGAGGTGCACCACGCCGGCGAGGTCGTCGAGATGGACGACCACCCCGGCCAGGCGATGCGCCGCAAGCGCGACAACTCCATCCGCGTCTGCTTCGAGCTCGTGAAGTCGGGCCGGGCGAGCGCGATGGTGTCGGCGGGCAACTCCGGGGCGGTGATGGCCGGCGCGATCTTCGTGCTCGGCCGCCCGGAGGGCGTGGAGCGGCCGGCCATCATCTCGGTGCTGCCGGCGCTCAAGGGCTCCTCGATCCTGCTCGACATGGGCGCGGTGGTGGACTGCAAGCCCATCCACCTCGTCCAGTTCGCGCTGATGGGCGAGGTCTACGCCCGGCGCGTCGTGGGCGTCGCCCGCCCGAAGGTCGCCATCCTCGCGAACGGCGAGGAGGAGTCGAAGGGGACGGACCTCACCCGCGCCGCCGCCGCCGCGCTCCGGCACGCCCCCCTCCAGTTCGTGGGCTACTGCGAGGGGCGCGATCTCCTCACCGGCGAGGTGGACGTCATCGTCACCGACGGCTTCACCGGCAACGTCGCGCTCAAGACGATGGAGGGGACCGCGAAGGTGGTGGGCGAGTACCTGAAGCGCGCGCTCCGCTCCACCGCCGTCTCCGCCATCGGCGGGATGCTCTCCAAGGCCGCGCTCGACGGCATGAAGAAGCGCCTCGACTGGCGCGAGGTCGGCGGCGCGCCGCTGGTGGGCGTGAACGGCGTCGGCTTCATCTCCCACGGACGCTCGGACGCGATCGCGATCGAGAACGCCATCCACCGGGCCCGGGACGCCGCCCGCGCCCACTTCGTAGACGAGATCGCCCGCGCGGTCGCGCCGTCGGAGGCGCTCCTCGAGGGCGCCGCCGGCCGCGCCGCGAGGCCACCCCCTCCGCGCCGCGCCTCGTCGCACGACGCCTGATTCGAAAGGAAGACATGCGATCGTTCATCGCCGGCACCGGTTCCTACGCGCCCGAGAAGGTCCTGACGAACCGTGACCTCGAGAAGATGGTCGAGACGAGCGACGACTGGATCGTCGAGCGGACCGGCATCCGCGAGCGTCACGTGGCGTCCCCCGACGAGGCGACGAGCGACCTCGCCGTGAAGGCGGCCGTCCGCGCGTGCGAGGCGGCCTCCCTGGATCCCAAGGACGTCGAGGCGATCGTGGTCGGCACCATCACGCCCGACTACCCGTTCCCCTCCGCCGCCGCGGTCCTCCAGGGCCGGCTGGGGAACAAGAAGGCGTTCGCGTTCGACGTGTCCGCCGCCTGCGCCGGCTCGCTCTACGCGCTGTCGGTCGCCGATCGATACGTGGCGAGCGGCGCGGTGAAGAACGCGCTCGTGGTCGGGGCCGACACCCTCACGCGCATCACCGACTGGACCGATCGCAACACGTGCATCCTCTTCGGCGACGGCGCGGGCGCGATGGTGCTGAAGCCCACCGACGACCCGAGCCGCGGCATCCTCACGACGCGGCTCCACTCGGACGGCGCGCTGGTCCCCATCCTCTTCCAGCCCGGCGGCGGCTCGCGCGAGCCGATCTCGGAGAAGGTCCTCCGGGACAAGTCGCACTTCGTGAAGATGAACGGCCGCGAGGTGTTCCGGGTCGCGGTGCGCGCGCTCGAGGAGAGCTGCCGCGAGGTGCTCGCGGCGGAGAAGCTCACCCCGGGCGACGTGACCTACGTCATCGCGCACCAGGCGAACAAGCGGATCCTGGACGCGACGCTCCAGCGGCTCGAGCTCCCCGCCTCGAAGTGCTGGATGAACCTCGAGAAGTACGGCAACACCTCGGCGGCGAGCGTGCCGATGACGCTGGACGAGGCGAACCGGGCCGGCTGGTTCAAGCCGGGCGACGTGATCCTGATGATGGCGATCGGCGGCGGCATGGCGTGGGGCGCCAGCGTCGTGCGGTGGTAGGCGAGGAGAACGGCACGGCGATGGGCAAGCTCGCATTCGTCTTCCCCGGCCAGGGGTCGCAGGCCGTGGGCATGGGCAAGGACCTCCACGATCGGTTCCCCGAGGCGCGCGCCGTGTTCGAGGCGGTGGACGCCGCCCTCGGCGAGCGGCTCTCCGCGCTCTGCTTCGAGGGGCCGGAGGACCGGCTCCGCCTCACCGCCAACACCCAGCCGTCCATCCTGACCGTGTCCGCCGCGGCCGCCGCGGTCCTCGCGGCGCGCGGCGTCGTCCCCGCGCTCGTGGCCGGCCACTCGCTCGGGGAGTACTCCGCGCTCGTCGCCGCGGGCGCGTGCGGCGCCGCGGCGGCCGCGAAGGCGGTCCGCGCGCGCGGCACGTTCATGCAGGAGGCGGTGCCGGCCGGCGAGGGCGCGATGAGCGCCGTGCTCGGGCTCGACCCGGCCAAGGTGCGCGAGATCTGCGCGGCGGTGGCGGCCGAGACGGGCGCGGTCGTCTCGCCCGCGAACTACAACGAGCCGGCCCAGACCGTCATCGCCGGGGCCGCGGGCGCCGTGGAGCAGGCCGGGGTGCGCCTCAAGGAGGCCGGGGCCAAGCGCGTGCTCCCCCTCCCGGTGTCCGCCCCCTTCCACTGCGCCCTCATGGCGCCGGTGAAGGCGCGGCTCGAGCCCGTGCTGCGGGAGATCCCCTGGGCGGCGCCGCGCTGCCCGGTGGTGACGAACGTCGAGGCGAGGCCGAACGCCGACGCCGGGCGGATCGTGCCGCTCCTCGTCGAGCAGGTGACGGCCCCGGTGCGCTGGATCGAGTGCGTCGAGGAGCTCGTCCGGCAGGGCGTCACCCGCGTGGTCGAGGTGGGGCGGGGGAAGGTGCTGTCCGGCCTCGCGAAGCGCATCGACCGCAGCGTCGAGACCTGGAACGTCGAGGACGGCGCGTCGCTGGAGAAGACGCTCGCCGCCCTCGCGGCGTGAGAGGAGAGGGGATGTTCGACTTCACCGGCAAGACCGCGCTCGTGACCGGGGCCTCCCGCGGCATCGGGCGCGCCGTCGCGGTCGCCCTCGCGAGGGGCGGCGCGAACGTGGCGCTCAACTACGCGGGCAACGAGGCGGCCGCCGCGGAGGCGCTCGCGCTCGTCCAGCAGGCGGGGGCGCCGAAGGCCAAGCTCTACCGGTTCGACGTCGCCGACCCGGCCGCCTGCAACCAGGCGGTCGAGGCGATCGTCGCGGAGCTGGGCGGGCTGCACGTCCTCGTGAACAACGCCGGCATCGCGGTGGACCAGCTCGTCATGCGCCTCAAGGACGAGGACTGGAACCGCCAGCTCCAGGTGAACCTCACCGGCGCGTTCAACCTGACGCGCGCCGTCACGCGCCCGATGATGAAGGCGCGGGGCGGGGCGATCGTGAACCTCACCTCGGTGGTCGGCGAGATGGGCAACGCCGGCCAGGCCGCCTACGCGGCGACGAAGGCCGGCCTGATCGGCCTCACCAAGTCCGTCGCGCGCGAGCTCGCCTCGCGCAACGTCCGCGTGAACGCGGTGGCGCCGGGCTACATCGAGACGGACATGACCGCGGCGCTCCCCGAGGCCGCGAAGGCGAAGCTGCAGGACCTCATCCCGCTCGCGCGGCTCGGGACCGCGGACGACGTCGCGAACGCGGTGGCGTTCCTCGCGAGCGATCTGGCGTCGTACGTGACCGGCGAGGTGCTGCGGGTCAACGGCGGCATGTACATGTAGCCTCGCCCGCGCGGGCGCGGCTCTTCAACGGCTTCACACCACAGGAGGACGGAACATGACCACGGCGAACGTCGAGCAGAAGGTGAAGAACATCATCGCGGACCAGCTGGGCGTCGGCGAGGACGAGATCAAGATCACCTCCAGCTTCATCGAGGACCTCGGCGCCGACTCGCTCGACATCGTCGAGCTCGTCATGGCGATGGAGGAGGAGTTCGAGGTCGAGATCCCGGACGAGGAGGCGGAGAACATCAAGACCGTCCAGGACGCGGTGAACTACATCACGACGCACAAGAAGTAGCGGCAGGCGAGGGACCCCGGGCGAGAAGCGCCCGGGGCGCAGTTCGGTTATTTTACCTGAGGTGAACCGCATGAGCAGGCGCCGTGTCGTCGTCACCGGGCTCGGTCTCGTCTCCCCCGTCGGCATCGGGGTGGAGGAGTCCTGGGCCGCGCTCGTCGCCGGGAAGAGCGGCATCGGGCCGATCACCCTGTTCGACGCGTCGACCTTCCCGACCCGCATCGCGGGCGAGGTGAAGGGGTTCGATCCCACGAAGTTCATGGATCGCAAGGAAGCGCGGCGGAACGACCGGTTCATCCAGTTCGCGCTGGCCGCGGCCGACATGGCCATGAAGGACTCCGGCCTCGACATGGCGAAGGAGGACCCGGAGCGGATCGGCGCCATCGTCGGCGCCGGCATCGGCGGCCTCGGGACCATCGAGGAGGAGCACAAGGTCTTCCTCGAGAAGGGCGTCCGCAAGATCGGCCCCTTCTTCATCCCGAGCCTCATCATCAACCTGGCGCCCGGGCAGATCAGCCTGAAGTACGGCCTGAAGGGCCCGAACTTCTCGCCGGTGTCCGCCTGCGCGACCGGCAACCACTCGATCGGCGACGCGACGCTCTACATCGAGCGCGGCCTCGCCGACGTGATGATCACGGGCGGCTGCGAGGCCACCATCACGCCGCTCGGCATCGGCGGGTTCTGCGCGGCCCGCGCGCTCTCCGAGCGGAACGACGCGCCGGAGCAGGCGAGCCGGCCCTTCGACAAGAACCGCGACGGCTTCGTCGCCGGAGAGGGCTCCGGCCTCCTCATCCTCGAGGAGTACGAGCACGCGCGCCGCCGCGGCGCGAGGATCTACGCCGAGGTGGTGGGCTACGGCGCGAGCGCCGACGCGAACCACATCACCTCGCCCGCGCCGGAGGGCGAGGGCGGCCAGCGCGCGATGCGCATGGCGCTCGGCGACGCCGGGATCTCCCCCGACCAGGTCGGCTACGTGAACACGCACGGCACCTCCACGCCGCAGGGCGACGTGGCCGAGTGCCAGGCCATCGGCAAGGTGTTCGGCGCGCACGCGAAGCAGGGGCTCATGGTGTCCTCGACGAAGTCGATGACGGGGCACCTCCTCGGCGCCGCCGGAGGGCTGGAGGCGGTGGTGTCCGTCCTCGCCCTGGCGCGCGGCGTCCTCCCTCCGACCATCAACGTCGAGGAGCAGGATCCCGAGTGCCCGCTCGACGTCATCCCGAACCAGGCGCGCGAGGTCCGGATCGACTACGCGATGTCGAACTCCTTCGGGTTCGGCGGCACGAACGCGGTGCTGCTGTTCAAGAGGGCGTAGCGGCGTCGCGGCCGAGTCCCTGGGGCGCCGTCCGCCGGGCGGCGCCCTTCGGCGTCTCGTGGCGGGCGGGCGTCCGGCGGCCAAGCCGCCCCCGACGAGAGGGGGCGACGCGAGCCCCGCCGGTGTGGAAGAATGCCGCCCCTTCCGGAGGACTCCATGGCGGATCGTGTGATCGCGGGCTCGGACCACGCGGGGCTTTCGCTCCGCGCCGAGGCCGTGAAGGTGGCCCGCGAGGCCGGCTTCGAGGTCGAGGACGTCGGGCCGTTCTCCGGGGAGAGCGTGGATTACCCGGACTACGCCCGGCAGGTGGCCGAGGCCGTGGCGAGCGGGCGGGCGCGGCTCGGCCTCCTCGTGTGCGGGACCGGCATCGGGATGTCGATCGCGGCCAACAAGGTGAAGGGGGCGCGCGCTGCGCACTGCGCCTCGGAGTACGAGGCGCGGATGGCGCGCCTCCACAACGACGCGAACGTGCTCTGCATCGGCGAGCGCGTGGTCGGGCTGGGCCTCGGGGCCGCGATCGTGAAGGCGTTCCTCGAGACGCGCTTCGAGGGCGGCCGCCACGAGCGCCGCGTCCAGAAGCTGAAGGACATGGAAAAGTAGGTTGCGGGGCGGTATGAACGCCGCTCGCCGCGAGGAGATCTTTCGATGATGCCGACGAAGCCCCTGGCCGAGGCCGACCCCCAGATCGCGCAGCTCATCCGCGAGGAGACTCGCCGCCAGGCGGAGGGGCTCGAGCTCATCGCCAGCGAGAACTTCGTCTCGCCCGCGGTGATGGAGGCGATGGGCTCCACCCTCACGAACAAGTACGCGGAGGGCTACCCCGGCAAGCGCTATTACGGCGGGTGCGAGGTGGTCGACAAGGTCGAGCAGCTCGCCATCGACCGCGCGAAGCAGCTCTTCGGCGCCGAGCACGCGAACGTGCAGCCGCACTCGGGCTCGCAGGCCAACATGGCGGCGTACTTCGCGCTCGCCACGCCGGGCGACACCGTCCTCGCGATGAGCCTCAACTTCGGGGGTCACCTGACGCACGGCTCGCCGGTGAACTTCTCGGGCAAGCTCTTCAAGATCGTCCCCTACGGGCTCAAGCAGAGCGACGAGACCATCGACATGGACGAGGTCGCGCGCCTCGCCCGGGAGCACCGCCCGAAGGTCCTCATGGTCGGCGCGAGCGCCTATCCGCGCACGCTCCACTTCGACCGGTTCGCCGGGATCGCGCGGGAGGTCGGCGCGGCGCTGGTGGTGGACATGGCCCACATCGCCGGCCTGGTCGCGGCGGGGCTCCACCCGAACCCGGTGCCGCACGCCGAGATCGTCACCACCACCACGCACAAGACGCTGCGCGGCCCGCGGGGTGGCCTCATCCTGACCCGCGAGGCGCACGCGAAGGTCCTCAACTCGCAGATCTTCCCGGGCATCCAGGGCGGTCCGCTCGAGCACGTGATCGCCGCGAAGGCGGTGGCGTTCCACGAGGCGCTGCAGCCGAGCTTCAAGGAGTACCAGCGGCGGATCGTCGAGAACGCGCAGGCGCTGGCCGAGGGGCTCAAGGAGGCCGGCCTGCGGCTCGTCTCGGGCGGCACCGACAACCACCTCATGCTCGTCGACCTGCGCCCGAAGAAGCTCACGGGCAAGATCGGCGAGGAGGCGCTCGGGAAGGCCGGCATCACGGTGAACAAGAACATGATCCCGTGGGATCCCGAGAAGCCCATGACCACCTCGGGCATCCGAGTCGGCACGCCCGCGCTCACCACGCGCGGGATGGGTCCCGGCGAGATGGCCACAGTGGCCTCGCTCATCGGCCGGGTGCTCGACGCGCCGGCCGACGAGAAGGTGATCGCCGCGGTGCGCGGCGAGGTGCGCGAGCTCTGCGCGCAGTTCCCGATGTACCAGGACCGGTTGTAGAACCCCCGCGCGGGCGGCCCTCGCGGCGAGCCGCGCGCCGCCCGCGGAGACGCCATGCGCTGCCCTTGGTGCGGACACCTCGAGGACCGGGTCGTCGACTCGCGCGAGGCGGGGGACGGGCAGGCGACCCGGCGCCGGCGGGAATGCCTGGGGTGCACCCGGCGGTTCACGACCTACGAGCGCATCGAGGAGATCCTCCCGCACGTCGTGAAGAAGGACGGCCGGCGGGAGCCCTTCGATCGCAAGAAGATCGTCGAGGGCGTCGCCCGCGCCTGCCAGAAGCGGCCCGTGTCCGCGGAGGAGATCGAGGCGCTCGTCTCGGGCGTGGAGCGCCAGCTCCAGGAGCTCGGCGAGCGCGAGATCCGCACCGTCGCCATCGGCGAGGCGGTGATGCAGCGGCTCCGGCGGCTCGACGAGGTGGCGTACGTCCGGTTCGCGTCGGTGTACCGGGCGTTCCGGGACGTCGGGGAGTTCATGACGGAGCTCGAGGGGCTCGGGCGCAAGGAGCCGGGCTCGAAGCCGGGAGGAGAGGGGTCTCGATGAGCCGGGTCGTCAGCCGCGGCCGCCGCTCTCCGGCCCTGCGCGCCCGTCGCGCTGCGCCCCGCGCCGCCGCGCCCGACGAGGCCGCCCGCGAGGCGTTCATGCGCGCCGCGGTGCGCGAGGCGACGAAGGGGCTGGGCCGGACGAGCCCCAACCCCGCCGTCGGCGCGGTGCTGGTGAAGGGCGGGCGGGTCGTCGCTCGCGGCCACCACGCGCGGGCGGGCGGTCCTCACGCCGAGGTGGTCGCGCTGCGCGCCGCGGGCGCCCGCGCGCGCGGCGCAGACCTCTACACGACGCTCGAGCCCTGCGACCACTTCGGGCGGACCCCGCCATGCTCCGTGGCGGTGCTCGAGGCGGGCGTCCGCCGCGTGTTCGTCGGCTCCGCCGATCCCAACCCGCTCGTGAACGGGCGGGGCGTCGCCCGCCTCCGCGAGGGAGGGGTCGAGGTGGTGACCGGCGTGCTGCGGGAGACCTGCGACGAGCTCAACGCGCACTGGTTCACCTTCATCACCGAGCGGCGCCCGCACGTGACGCTCAAGGCGGCGGTCACCCTGGACGGCCGGATCGCGACGCGCACCGGCGACGCGCGCTGGGTGACGGGCGAGCCGGCGCGCCGCTGGGTGCACCGGCTGCGCGACCGGGTGGACGCGGTGCTCGTGGGCAGCGGCACCGCCCGCGCGGACGATCCGCGCCTCACCACCCGGCTCCCCGGCGGGCGCGGGCGCGATCCCATCCGCGTGGTGCTGGACACGGATCTCTCGCTCCCGCGGGATCTGAACCTGTTCCGGCAGCGCTCCGCGGCCCCGACCCTCGTCGCGCACGCCTCGGCGCGCGCCCGCGACCTCGGCCCGCGGATCGAGCTCCTGCGCTGCCGCCGCGGCCCGGGCGGCGTCGACCTCCGCGACCTGCTCGCCCGCCTCGCGGCGCGCGGCGTGACGCACCTGCTCGTGGAGGGCGGGGCGCGGGTCCACGCGCGCTTCCTGCAGGAGGGGCTCGTCGATCGCGTCGCCATCTTCGTGGCGCCCAAGATCGCCGGGGGCGACGGCATCCCGCTCGTCGCCGGCCGGGGGCCGGCGCGGATGGCGGACGCGCTGTCGCTCGCGGACGTGCGGGTCGAGCGGGTGGGCGACGACGTCCTCGTGACCGGCACGCCGGCGCGCCGGGGCCCGCGTGGCCTGTTGGCTAAAAATCCCCGCCGGGGCTAGGATTCGCCGCGAATGTTCACCGGTCTCGTCGCGGACTTGGGCCTCGTGGAGGCGATCGTGCCACGGCAGGGCGGCGCTCGCCTGACCGTCCGGCCGGCGGCCCTCCCCGTGGACGCCCTCGTCCTGGGCGAGAGCATCGCCTGCTCGGGCGCGTGCCTCACCGTCGTCGAGCGGGGCGGGGGGCGCGTCTCCTTCGACGCCGTCCCGGAGACCCTCTCCCGGACGACGGTGGGCGGCTGGCGTCCGGGGACGAAGGTGAACCTCGAGCGCGCGCTCGCCGTCGGGGAGCGGCTCGGGGGGCATCTCGTGCAGGGGCACGTCGACGCGGTGGGCGAGGTCGTGCAGCGGAGGCCGGAGGGCCAGGGCGCGCGCCTCACGATCTCGCTGCCGGCGAGCATCGCGCCGCTGGTGGCGGAGAAGGGCTCGATCGCGGTGGACGGGGTGTCCTTGACGGTCGCGGCGGCGACGCGGGATCGGTTCGAGGTGGCGCTCATCCCCGAGACGCTCGCGCGCACGACGCTCGGGGAGGCCGGGCCCGGGACGAAGGTGAACCTGGAAGCGGACGTCATCGCGCGCCACGTGGCGCGGCTGCGCGAGTTCGAGGGGCCGAGCGCGGCCGACCTCTCGCGCTGGGGCTACGGCTCGGGGAGCGGACAGTGAAGGACCACGCGGCGCACGCCGTGGAGCGCGTGGAGCGGGCGATCGCCCACATCCGCGCCGGCAAGATGGTGATCCTCACCGACGACGAGGATCGCGAGAACGAGGGCGACCTCTGCATGGCGGCGGAGAAGGTCACCCCCGCCGCCGTGAACTTCATGGCGAAGTACGGGCGCGGCCTCATCTGCCTCTCGCTCACCGAGGACAAGGTCCGCACGCTGCGCCTGCCGCTCATGGTGGACGAGAGCGCCAACTCCTCCTCCTACGGCACGGCCTTCACGGTCTCGATCGAGGCCAAGGAGGGCGTGACCACCGGGATCAGCGCCAAGGACCGCGCCCACACCATCCTCACCGCGGTGCGCGACGACGCGCGCCCCGACGATCTCGCCCGGCCCGGCCACGTCTTCCCGCTCCGCGCGCGCAAGGGCGGGGTCCTCGTGCGCGCCGGCCAGACCGAGGGCTCCGTCGATCTCGCCCGCCTCGCCGGCATGAAGCCGGCCGGCGTCATCTGCGAGGTGATGAACGACGACGGGACGATGGCGCGGATGCCGGAGCTCGAGCGGCTCTCCGCCGAGCACGACCTCCCCCTCGTCTCGGTCGCCGACCTCATCTCGTACCGGATGCTGAAGGACACCCTCGTCCACCGGGCCGCGCAGGCGCCGCTGCCCACGGAGTACGGGGAGTTCCGGGCGGTCGCGTACGAGAACGAGGTGGACCGGCACCAGCACGTCGCGCTCGTGAAGGGGAAGTGGCGCGAGGGCGAGCCGGTCATGGTGCGCGTCCACTCGAAGTGCCTCACCGGGGACGTGTTCGGGAGCGAGCGCTGCGACTGCGGCCCGCAGCTCCAGGCCGCCCTCCGCCAGATCGAGCGCGCGGGCAAGGGCGTCCTGCTCTACCTCGATCAGGAGGGGCGGGGCATCGGCCTCGCGAACAAGCTGAAGGCGTACAACCTCCAGGACGAGGGGTACGACACGGCCGAGGCGAACGTGCGGCTCGGCTTCAAGCCGGACCTGCGCGACTACGGGATCGGCGCGCAGATCCTCCGCGACCTCGGGGTCCGCAAGATGCGGCTGCTCACCAACAACCCCAAGAAGATCATCGGGCTCGAGGGCTACGGGCTCGAGGTGGTGGAGCGCGTGCCGATCGAGATGCCGGCCACCCGCCGCAACCGCGCGTACCTCATCACCAAGCGGGACAAGATGGGCCACCTGCTCACGCTCGCGCCGGCGGCGCCGGCGCGGCGGACGGCGTCCCGCGCGAAAGGAAGGAAGCGATGAACGTCTACGAGGGCTCGCTCGTCGCGACCGGGCTGAAGGTCGGGCTGGTGGTCGCGCGCTTCAACTCGCTCGTCACCGAGCAGCTGCTGGTCGGCGCCGCCGACGCGCTCCGGCGCCACGGCGTCAAGGACGGCGACATCGACGTGTTCCGCTGCCCGGGGACCTTCGAGCTCCCCGCGCTGCTCCGTCGCGTCGCGCGGAGCGCGCGCTACGACGCGGTGGTCGCGCTCGGCGCGGTGATCCGCGGCGGCACCCCGCACTTCGAGTACGTCGCCGGCGAGGCGACGAAGGGCGTGGCCCAGATCGCGCTCGAGTCCGACTGCGCCGTGTCGATGGGGATCCTGACCTGCGACACCCTGGAGCAGGCGCTCGAGCGCGCCGGCGTCAAGGCGGGCAACAAGGGCGCGGAGGCGGCCGTCGCCGCGGTCGAGCAGGCGAACGTGCTGCGCGAGGCCGCGAAGGTGCCCTCGCCCCGCCGGGCGGAGTGATCGTGTCGCTGAAGCGGACGAGGGCGCGCGAGCGGGCGCTGCAGGCGCTCTACCAGATCGACGTCGCCGCCGAGGGGATCGACGACGCGCTCTCGCGGTTCTGGAAGAGCTTCGAGCCGGTGGAGCGGGAGGTGATGGAGGACGCCGAGGGGTTCGTGCGCGGCGTCGCCGCCCACCGCAGGACCATCGACGATACCATCGAGGGCGTCTCGACCAACTGGCGGCTCGACCGCATGGCGAAGGTGGACCGGAACGTCCTGCGGCTGGCGGTGTACGAGCTCCTCCGGACGGACGTCCCGGTGAAGGTGGCGATCAACGAGGCGATCGAGCTCGGCAAGAAGTACGGCTCCGAGAGCTCGGGCGCCTTCGTGAACGGCGTCCTCGACAAGGTCGCCGCCGGGCTCCCGCCCGAGCGGCGCCGCACGGACCGGTAGGAGAAGGGAGCGGCGTGGCCCTCAAGATCGAGGTGGCTGACCTGGGGCTCCCGGCGCTCGACGCGCTCGACGTCGACGCCGTCGGCGTCTTCGTCGGGCCGGAGCGCCCGCTGCAGGGGCTCGCGGGGTTCGTGGACTGGCGCATGTGCGGCGCCATCTCGCGCGCGATCCGGAACGGCCTGTTCGAGGGCGCGCGGGGCGAGGCGCTCCTCCTGCCCACCGGCGGCCGCATGGGGCCCGCGCGGCTCTTCTGCTTCGGCCTGCCGGACGTCTCCCTCGCGCCCGAGGCCTTCCTGCCCGCCGCGCGCGCGGGGCTGGAGGCGCTCGCGCGCGCCGGCAGCGAGGCGTTCGCGATCTCCATGCCGTCGCTCTCCGGCGGCGACGCCGCCCTCGCGGCGCGGCTGTGGGTCGAGGCGAGCCTGACGAAGCCCGTGCGCCGCCAGGTGGTCCTCGGCGACGCGCGGCAGCTCCAGCGCGACCTCTCCACCGCCCGCAACACGCTCGCGGTCGAGGTCGAGGTGATCGCGCCGCCCACCCGCGTCGAGATGCCGCGGGCCCGTGCCCTGCCGCACGTCGGCGGCGTGCTGCGCGCCCCCGCGGTCCCGCGCAGCTGAAGCAGGGGGCCCCCTTTCGATCGTGGCCGGCGCCTCAGGGCGCGGCCCCGGGGCGCAGCCCGCGACGAGCGCAGCCCCGCGCGGACGTTGAGCCGCGCGCGGGCGCCGGGTGACATCAGACGGGTGGAGCAGGGCGGCCGGATGGGGCCGCTCGGAAGCGCCACTCGAACGATGCGCACGCGCGTCAGGCGGATCGCGGCGGCCCTGGTCCCGCCGGTGCTGCTCGGGGTGGCGGCCTGGTCGCTGCACGCCGAGCTGCGGGCGTTCCACCTCCGGGACGTCGAGCGGGGGCTCTCGGCCCTGCCGGCCGCGGCCGTGGCGGCCGCGGTCGCCGTCACGCTCGCCGACTATCTCCTGCTCGGGGCCTACGATCTCCTCGCGCTGCGCTTCGCGGGCCGCAGGCTCCCGTACGGTCGGGTGGCCTTCACCTCCTTCATCGCCTACGCGTTCGGGAACAACGTCGGGTTCGCGCTCCTCTCCTCCAGCTCGGTGCGGTTCCGGCTCTACTCGCAGTGGGGGCTGTCCGCGGCGGAGATCACGAAGGTGGTGGGCTTCACGGCGGCCCAGCTCTGGGCGGGGCTCTTCCCCCTGCTCGGCGTCGCGCTGCTCGCCGGCGCGCCGGTGCCGCTCCCGCCGCTCGTGGCGCGCGCGCTCGGCCTCGCGGCGCTCGCCATCACCGCCGCCTACCTCGTGCTCGCCGCGCTCGGGCGCGAGCTGCGGATCGGCGGCGCCACGGTGCGGCTGCCCTCGCTCGGGCTGGCCGCCGCGCAGGTGGCCGTGTCGGCCGCGGACTGGGTGCTCGCGGCGGTGGTCCTGCAAGTGCTCCTGCCCCCGTCGTCGCCGCTCCCGCTCGCCGGCCTCGTCGGCCTGTTCGTCGTCGCCCAGGTGGCGGCGCTCGCCTCGCAGCTCCCCGGCGGCGTGGGCGTGTTCGAGGCGATCGTGCTCGCGGCGCTGACGCCCGCGGTGCCCGCGCCGGCGGTGCTGTCGAGCCTCGTCGCGTACCGGCTCGTCTACTACCTCGCGCCCTTCGTCGTCGCCTTCGCGCTCCTCGCCGTGAACGAGCTCGTCGTGCGGCGCGAGCGCCTGGGGCGCGCGCTGAGGGTCGCGCACGCCTCGTTCGCGCCGGTCGTGCCCTGGCTGGCGGCGCTGGGGAGCATGATCGCGGGCGCGGTCCTCCTCGTGTCGGGCGCGACCCCCGCCGGCGCGGGTCGCCTCCACCTGCTGAGGCGCACCATCCCGCTCGCGCTGCTCGAGGCGTCGCACCTGGTGGGGAGCCTCGTCGGCACCGCGCTCCTCCTGCTGGCGCGCGCGCTCGCGCGGCGGCTCGACGGGGCGTGGGTGCTGGCGGTGGCGCTCCTCGCGACCGGCGCGGCGGCGTCGCTCGCGAAGGGCCTCGACTGGGAGGAGGCGTCGCTGCTCACGGCGCTCCTCCTCGCGCTCCTGCCGTTCCGGCGGCAGTTCTACCGGCGCAGCGCGCTCCTCGACGTGCCGCTGTCGCCGGGCTGGATCGCGGCGGTGCTCGCCGTGCTCGGCGCGTCGCTCTGGATCGGGCTGTTCGCCTTCCGGCACGTCGAGTACTCGCGCGACCTGTGGTTCGACTTCGCCTTCCACGCCGAGGCCCCGCGCTTCCTCCGCGCGTCGGTCGTCGGCGTCTGCGCGGTCGTGCTCTACGGCATCGTGCGCCTCGTGCACCCGGCGCCGCCCGAGCCCGCGC
The DNA here is from genome assembly GCF_000017505.1 of Anaeromyxobacter sp. Fw109-5. NCBI lineage: Bacteria > Pseudomonadati > Myxococcota > Myxococcia > Myxococcales > Anaeromyxobacteraceae > Anaeromyxobacter > Anaeromyxobacter sp. Fw109-5. The sequence continues at coordinate 3,161,618 of NC_009675.1, read as the reverse complement.
CGCCGGGAGAGGCGGAGCTCGCGCGCCTGCGGCCGATCGTGGCCCGGGCGGAGGACTCCACCGCCCACGTCGCCCTCCTCGGGGACAAGCCCATCCTCTTCGGCGACGACGGGGCGTCGTTCCTCATGTACGGCGTGGAGGGGCGGACCTGGTGCTCCATGGGAGATCCGATCGGCTCGAGCCGCGCCGCGACCGAGCTGGCGTGGCGCTTCCGCGAGCTGTCGGACCGCCACGGTGGCTGGGCCTGCTTCTACCAGATCGGCCCCTCGGCGCTCCCGCGCTACCTGGACCTCGGGCTCGCGATCCACCGGCTCGGGGAGGAGGCGATCGTCCCGCTCCGCACGTTCTCCCTGGACGGCGCGGAGCGGCGGCCGCTGCGCCAGGCGTTCCACCGGGCCGAGCGCGACGGGCTCGCGTTCGAGCTCGTCCCGGCCGATCGCGTGCCGCCCCTCGTCCCGGAGCTCAGGCGCATCTCCGACGCGTGGCTCGCCGAGCGGAGCACGCGCGAGAAGGGGTTCTCGCTGGGCTACTTCGACGAGCGCTACCTGCGCGAGGGGCCCGTCGCGCTCGCGCTCCTCGACGGCCGCCCCGTCGCGTTCGCGAACGTGTGGGCGGGCACGTGCCGGGCGGAGCTGTCGGTGGATCTCATGCGCCACGTCGCCGAGGCGCCGCGCGCGACCATGGACTTCCTGTTCGTGTCGCTCATGCGCTGGGGGCTCGGCGAGGGATACGAGGCGTTCAACCTCGGGATGGCGCCGCTCTCGGGCCTGGAGGACCGGACGCTCGCGCCCCTCTGGACCAGGCTCGGGGCCCGCCTCTACCGGCACGGCGAGTACTTCTACAACTTCCAGGGGCTCCGCCAGTACAAGGAGAAGTTCGCGCCGGAGTGGCGCCCCCGCTTCCTCGCCGCGCCGAGCGGGTTCCGGCTGCCGCTCGTGCTCACGAACGTCGCGGCGCTCGTCTCGCGCGGCCTGAAGGGCGTGGTGACCCGATGATCGCGCTCGTCGTCGCCGCGCTGCTCGGCGCGAGCGCCCCGGCGACCCCGCCGCCGTCCTCGCGCACCCTCCAGCTCGCGGGCGTCGGTACCGTCCACGTCCGGGCTCCCGCGGGCCAGCCGCGGCGCGCGGTGCTGCTCCTCTCCGGGGAGGGTGGCCTCGCGCGCGGCGAGCTCGCCCTCGCCGACGCCCTCGCTGCGCAGGGGGCGCTCGTGCTCGCGATCGACACGCCCGGCTACCTCGCCCTCCGGCGGGCGGGCCGCTGTGTCTACCCGGCGGGCGACCTGGAATCGCTCGCCCAGCACGTCGAGAAGGCGCTCGGGCTCGAGGAGTACGTCCGGCCGATGCTCGTCGGCTATGCGCAGGGGGCCGCCGCGGCGTGGGCCGCGCTGGCGCAGGCGCCCGACGGCACGTTCGCGGGCGTGGTCGCCCTCGCGCCCTGCCCCGGGAAGCCGCTCGGCGTGACGCTCTGCGCGGGCGCGGGGCCGCCGCCGCGCAGGACGCCCGAAGGCGACCTCCCGGGCGACCAGGCCCGCCCGGGCGCACCGTTCGCGATCGTGGCCGGGGCGGACGACCGCGTCTGCCCCGCGGCGAGCGCGCAGGAGTTCGGGCGAGCACGCGCCGCCCTCGCCGTGACCGTGGTCGCCGGGGCCGCCCACTCGCTCGCGCCCGGCGATCGCTGGGCGGACGCCGTCTCGGCCGAGATCGCGCGCATCGAGGCGCACCACGCCGGGCCGGTCGGGACGGCGCCGCCGCCAGCGGCGAAGCCAGGGCCGGACGCGGGTGCGCAGGTGAAGGATCTGCCGCTCGTCGAGGTTCCCGCCGCGAAGCCCGGTCCACGTCTCGCCGTCCTCCTCACGGGCGACGGCGGCTGGGTCGGCCTGGACAAGGGGGTGGGGCGCGCGCTCGCCGACGCGGGCGTCGGGGTGGTCGGGCTCGACTCGCTCCGCTACTTCTGGCGGCGACGGACGCCCGGCGAGACCGCCGCGGACGTCGCACGGATCTTCGCGCACTACCGCGCCGCGTGGGGCCGGAGCGAGCTGCTCCTCCTCGGCTACTCCCGGGGCGCCGACATCGTGCCGTTCGTCGCGACGCGCCTCCCGGCCGACCAGCGCGCCGCGCTGAAGCTCGTCGCGATGCTCGGCCCCGGGACGTCCGCCGAGTTCGAGGTCCACGTCGTCGACCTGTTCTCGACCCCGCGGCGGAGCACGGCGACGTCCACGGAGGCGGCGGTGCGCGCCTCGGCGGGCGCCACCCGGTTCCTGTGCGTGCAGGGCGCGGACGAGCAGGACAGCCTCTGCCCCCACCTCGCGGACCTGCCCTGGGTCGACCGGGTCGTGCTCCCGGGCGGGCATCACTTCGATCGGGACTACCCGAGCCTCGGGCGGATCGTGAGCGAGGCGGCGAACGCACCCGCAGGCGTACCAGGCGACGGCGGCTCGCGGTCTCCATGATTCGCCTGGGCGACGTCGGCGGAGGGGAGGGCTCTTGAAGTCCTGGGCGGTCGTCGCGCTCGCCGCAGCGGTGATCGTGTCTGCCCCGTCCCCCGCGGCGGCTGCGCACCCGGCCGAGGTGTTCCGCGTCGACCCCCTGGTGGACGGCGCGATCGTCGCGGGGGCGGGGCTCGCGAACCTCGTGCCCTGGCTGCTCGAGGACCGGATCATCGACCTGCGCTGCCCGTGCGACGAGGGCGAGGTGAACCCGCTCGACCGCTGGGCGATCGGCCTCCACAGCGACGCCGCGGCGCACGCGAGCCAGGCGACGCTGTTCCTCGCCCTGCTCGCCCCGCCGCTCGCGGACTGGGCGGTGCTCGGGGGAAGCCGCGCGTTCCTGCAGGACCTCACGGTGTTCGCCGAGACGCTCGCCGTGAGCGGCGCGCTCACCACGCTCGCGAAGTACACGAGCCAGCGCCCCATCCCGCGGGCGTACGAGGGCCAGCCCGCGTACCTGCGCGAGCCGGGCTCCTACCGGGCGTTCTGGTCCGGCCACACGAGCGCCACCGTCGCGGCGCTCACCGACGCCGCCTGGACGATCCGGCTCCGCTACGGCGAGCGCCGCTGGCCCTGGCTCGTGGCCGCCGTGGGCGGCGCGAGCGTGGGCGTGGAGCGGGTCTGGGGAGGCCACCACTTCCCGACCGACGTGGTGGTGGGGTTCGTGGCCGGGGCGGCGGTCGGGACCGCCGTCCCGCTCCTGCACGCCCGCGGCGGCCCGGCACGCCTCGCCCTCGCGCCGCTCGGCGGCGGCCTCGCGCTCGTGGGGAGATTCTGAATGGCGACGGCGACCCGGGGTGCGACGACGGGGCAAAGGCCCGCGCCCTGTGCGCCATATCCTCACCGCGGTTCAGCTCGCCAGCAGCTCTGCGCCGGCGCTCCGGACCGGAGGTCCCTTCCAGACCGTCTCGCCCAGCATCCAGATGAGCCGGTCCGGCGCCCGTCCGAATACGCGAAGAAAGCCGCGGTGGATGCAGCGCAGGTGATGGAAGGCGCAGAGGCCGACCTGGTTCTCGAGGTCGTCGCTGCCGCCGTGCGAGCGGTAGTCGATGTGGTGCGAGTGGGCGGCGCGGTGGCTGCACCCCGGGACCTGGCACCAGCCCTGATCCCGGTCGCGGATCTTCTGCGAACGGGTCTTCGAACGTCTGCCCGCGCCTCTCCACGACGCGAGGAAATGGAACGCGATGACCGAGAGGCACGTCCCGGTCGAGAGTACGCGCCCGAATCGTCCCCGGACGGCCTCGACGGCCGCCTCGAGGAGCACCGCCACGCGGCGCGGCAGCGGAACGAGGAGCTTCTGCCGCGCACGCATCTGCCCGTCGCGCTCGCCCTCCACCTCGCGGTTCAGCGCGATGCAGGTCGCCTCGAGCGCCCGAGGGATCCACGAGGCGATGTCGGCCTCCGGCAGGCGCGCGAGTACCCGCAGCTTCTCGTACGACACGCCCTGCCGCCGCGCCTCCTGGAGCGCCGGAGAGTCCCAGAGCCGCTTCTCGAGCGCGACGCGCTGCTCCACCGCGCGCGCGGGGAGCCCCAGCCGCTCCTCGACGTACTGGCGGAAGCCGCCGTACCCCAGGAGCACGTGCATCCCGCTCCGCTTCACCGCGTGCCCGCAGAATCCGATGAGCGAATCCCATGCCATCCGAAGGCGGGAGAGCGCGCGGAGACGTTCGTCGATCTCCTGCGCCGTCGAGGTCTCGTCGAACGGGACGTCCGGCGCGGCGAGCTCCGGAACCGGGGGGAGCTCGGCGCATCGATCGGTCGCGGCCCCGCCCGCCGCGCGCCGCGCAGGGTGACCGAGGCCGCACGCGCGAAACCCGGGCCCGAGCGGGCGCGTCTCGTCGGAGTCGCCGTCGGTCGAGAACTCGGCAAGGTACTCCTGCGCGAGCGCCTCCAGCTGCTCGATGCGGGTCGAGCCCGGCAGCTGCTCGCGGGCGGCCGCGAGCGCCTCGTCGACGACCAGCCGCTCGTTCGGTGGCAGATGCGTGCGCAGCCGGACCCACTCCTCCTCGCCATCGTCGTTCGGCTGCGCGCGCGCCGCGCGGACCTCCTCCTCCAGCTCCCGGACCGTCTGCACCCTGGCGCGCTCGATCCAGAGCGCCTCGGCTTCGCCGACCGCGACCGGCAGCACCGTCTCCGCCGCGCGGATCCGGACGCGCCCGGACCGCAGCGCCTCCCGGAGCAGAGGACGTGTTCGCAGCCCAGCCCCGAGCCGGGCGAGGTTCTCGGCCGTGCGCTTCCCGAGGTCGAGGACCTCGCGGGCATAGTCGTCGAGGTGATAGCCCAGCTCCGCGAGCCGTTCCCGCCGCCTGAGCGCGTCGAGCCCTTCGCCGATCGCGAGATCCAATCCGGCCCGCGCCCGCGCCGCCCAGGCGAGGAGGTGCTCGCACGCGTCCGCCTCCGGCTCCCCGCCGCGGAACCACGTCTCGAGCTCGGCCCGGGTGAGCGGCGGCAGCTCGAGCCGCGGCGCCGCGAAGCCGGCCAGCGAGGCGTCGGGCGTCACCGCGTCCGTCTCGAGCGTGGGGAGCGCGGCCTCCATCGCGCACAGGATGGCATGGAGGTCTGACACTGACGGTCAATGGACGTGGTTTGGAGTCCACCGATCGCAGACGCAGCGAGCCCGATCGGCCGATTGCGTTCTCGAGCCTTCCAGACGCGCATTTCCGACCTGGATCCGATCGCGGCGAGGTCCGGCGTGATCGGACGGGCCGGTGTCGCTGGCTCGGTCCGGCCGCCCGGCCGTCGGCGCCGTCCCCTCGCGATCCACCGAGGGAGGAGTCTCGTCGTGACTCGAGTCGGTGACGACTCGTTCAGCGCGTAGCAAGCGCCGGGTCGCGGAGCGGGCGCGCGCGTGTCGAGGGCCCTCCGTCCACCGGCGCTGTCGGCTCGTCCGCCAGCGAGGCTCCCCCGAGAGCGCGCGTCACCACCCACGGCATCAGCGCCAGCTCCGAGACCGCGAACGCCGCCACGAAGACAGGGCCCGGCTCGACGGAGGTGTGGCGCTGCGCGACCGCGGAGAGCCCCCACGCCGCGGTGGCGCCGCCGATGTGCGCGAGGAGGCCGAGACCGTAGGCGCGGCCCGCGTGCTCGCCCGGCGCGCCCGCGCGGCGCGCCCCCCACGTCGCGAACACGGGCGGGGCGACGAGCGCCGCGAGCACCGCGACGCCCGTGACGGCTCCCCCGGCGGTCGTCGGACGGTCTCGCAGCCACGCATCGACCGACATCGAGGCGCCGGCGAGGGCGAGCCCCGTGACGGCTGCGTCGCCGAGGAGCGTCGCCCCCGACGCGGCCAGCCATCGGCCTGGTGGAACCGCGCTCTGAACGTCCTCTTCGTGGGCGAAGCGCTCGCCCGCGGGCGAGGCGGCGAGAAGCGGCGCGATGGGGTCGCGGGCGTCAGGAAGCGCCCCCGCGGGCAACGCGGCGCCGAGATCCGCCGCGAGCAGGACCGGAATCACGAGCGCGAAGAGCGGCATGGCGACCCCCGAGCCGGCGATACTATCCGTGCACCGACAGTCCAGGAACGAGGCCTGAGTCGCCCGAGCCACGAAGCTGATCACGCGTCTCGCCGGCGAAGCCGGCGCGCCGGGGACCTCCGCCTCCGGCGGAGGTCACGGGCCCCGGCGAGCAGGGGTGGGCCCCGGGCGACGGCGGTCAGCCGTCGACGGGGCGGGGGGCGCAGCCCCCCGTTCGATCATGGCCGTGAGCCTCCGCGCGTAGCGCGGGAAGGCGCGGGGCGCTTCCGATGCGGCAGCGCGCGGTGTCGGCCGTAACCGCCGGCGAAGCCGGCGCGCCGGGGACCTCCGCCTCCGGCGGAGGTCACGGGCCCCGGCGAGCAGGGGTGGGCCCCGGGCGACGGCGGTCAGCCGTCGACGGGGCGGGGGGCGCAGCCCCCCGTTCGATCATGGCCGTGAGCCTCCGCGCGTAGCGCGGGAAGGCGCGGGGCGCTTCCGATGCGGCAGCGCGCGGTGTCGGCCGTAACCGCCGGCGAAGCCGGCGCGCCGGGGACCTCCGCCTCCGGCGGAGGTCACGGGCCCCGGCGAGCAGGGGTGGGCCCCGGGCGACGGCGGTCAGCCGTCGACGGGGCGGGGGGCGCAGCCCCCCGTTCGATCATGGCCGTGAGCCGCCGCGCGTAGCGCGGGAAGGCGCGGGGCGCTTCCGATGCGGCAGCGCGCGGTGTCGGCCGTAACCGCCGGCGAAGCCGGCGCGCCGGGGACCTCCGCCTCCGGCGGAGGTCACGGGCCCCGGCGAGCAGGGGTGGGCCCCGGGCGACGGCGGTCAGCCGTCGACGGGGCGGGGGGCGCAGCCCCCCGTTCGATCATGGCCGTGAGCCGCCGCGCGCGAAGCGCGCGGTCAGGCTCACGGCGTGATCCGCTCCATCATCCGCGCGAACGGGATGGTCTCGCGGACGTGATGGAGCCCGCAGATCCACGCGACGCAGCGCTCCACTCCCATGCCGAAGCCGGCGTGCGGCACCGTCCCGTAGCGGCGCAGGTCGAGGTACCACTCGAACGCCTCCTTCGGGAGCTGGTGGTGCGCGATGGCCGCCTCGAGCGTCTCGAGCGAGCTCTCGCGCTCGCCGCCGCCGATGATCTCGCCGTAGCCCTCCGGCGCGAGCACGTCGCAGCCGAGCGCGACCTTCGGGTCCGTGGGGTCCTTCTTGAAGTAGAAGGCCTTCATCTCCGCCGGGTAGCGGTGCACCATCACCGGCCGGTCGTACTGCTTCGCGATGACGGTCTCCTCGTCGCCGCCGATGTCGTCGCCCCACTTCATCGGGTGGCCGGCCTTCTGCAGCACGTCGACGGCCTCGGTGTAGGTGATGCGCGGGAAGGGCGGCTTCACGTTCTCGAGCTTCGACACGTCGCGCTCGAGCACGGCCACGAGCTCCTTGCGGTGCTTCTCGAGCGCGGTCTGGACGACGTGCGAGACGAACTGCTCCATGAGCTCCATGTCGCCGTCGAGGTCCATGTAGGCCACCTCCGGCTCGACCATCCAGAACTCGGTCAGGTGGCGGCGCGTCTTCGACTTCTCGGCGCGGAAGGTCGGCCCGAAGCAGTAGACCTTCCCGAGCGCCATGGCCGCGGCCTCCATGTAGAGCTGGCCGGACTGCGTCAGGTACGCCTTGCCCAGCTCGAAGTAGGGGACCTCGAAGAGGGTGGAGGTCCCCTCGCAGGCGGACGGCGTGAAGATCGGCGCGTCGACGAGGGTGAAGCCGCGCGCGTCGAAGAAGTCGCGGATGGCCTTCTCGACCGTGTGCCGCACGCGCAGGATGACCTGCTGCCGCTGCGAGCGGAGCCAGAGGTGCCGCTGCTCCATCAGGAAGGCGACGCCGTGCTCCTTGTGGCCGATGGGGTACTCCTGGGAAGGCAGGGCCACGACCTTCAGGTCGCGCACGTCGAGCTCGAAGCCGATCGGCGACCGCTCGTCCTTCTTCACCAGCCCGGTGACGGTGAGGCTCGTCTCCTGAGGCAGGTGGTCCGCCTCGCGGAACGCCTCCGGGCTCACGTTCCCCTTGAAGACCACGCACTGGATCGTACCGGTGCCGTCGCGGACCTGGAGGAAGTGCAGCTTCCCCGACGAGCGGCGGTTGTACAGCCAGCCGTGGAGGGTGACCTCCTTCCCCTCGTGCTGGGCGATGTCGGCGACGTGGACGGGCGGGAACATGCGCGTGGGCTCCGTTGCGCTCGAGCGCTGAAGGAGCCGGCAATATAGCCGAAGCCCCCGCGGCGGGGTCCGCGGCGACGAGGGCTCAGGAAGGGCAGACGAGACCCCCTCCCTCCGGTAATATCGCCGGCCCCTATGTCGATGAACGAACGTTACGAGCCGCAGTCGATCGAGCCCCGCTGGCAGTCACGCTGGGAGGAGGCGGGCGCCTTCCGCGCCGGCCGCCGTCCGGATGCAGAGAAGCGCTACGTGCTCGAGATGTTCCCGTATCCCTCCGGCGCGATGCACATGGGCCACGCGCGCGTGTACACCATCGGCGACGCGCTGGCGCGCCACCTGCGCATGCGCGGGCACGACGTGCTCCACCCCATCGGCTTCGACGCCCTCGGGCTGCCGGCCGAGAACGCCGCCATCAAGGACGGGCGCCACCCCGAGGAGCGGACGCGCGAGAACATCGTGGCGTTCCGGGCCGAGATGAAGAAGCTCGGCTACGCCTTCGACTGGGACCGCGAGGTCGTCACCGCCGACCCGTCCTACTACCGCTGGAATCAGTGGTTCTTCCTCAGGATGCTGGAGCTGGGCATCGTCTACCGGCGCGAGGGGAAGGCGAACTGGTGCACCGGCTGCGCGACCGTCATCGCGAACGAGCAGGTGGTCGACGACACCTGCGAGCGCTGCGGCTCGCCGGTGGTGGAGAAGGTGATCCCCGAGTGGGCGTTCCGGATCACCGCCTTCGCGCAGGACCTGCTCGACGGGCTCGACCGCCTCACCGAGTGGCCCGAGCGCATCACCACGATGCAGCGGAACTGGATCGGCAAGAGCGTCGGCGCGGAGGTGGACTTCATCCTCGCCGGAGGGCGCGGTGAGGCGGCGCCCCCCGGACTCCCGATCAAGGTCTTCACGACGCGCGTCGACACCATCTACGGCTGCACCTACGTCGTGCTCGCGCCGGAGCACCCGCTCGTCGAGCGGATCACCGTCCCCGAGCGCCAGGCCGAGGTGCGCGCGTTCGTCGAGCGCATGCGAAGGACCGAGGCCGCGGAGCGGACCGGCGAGAGCGCGCCCAAGGAGGGCGTCTTCACCGGCGCGCACGCGGTGAACCCGTACACCGGCGAGCAGGTCCCGGTCTGGATCGCGAACTTCGTGCTCGCCGAGTACGGCACGGGCGCCGTGATGAGCGTGCCCGCCCACGACCAGCGCGACTTCGAGTTCGCGCGGAAGTACGGCCTGCCGATCCGCGTCGTCATCCAGCCGGCGAAGGGGGAGAAGCTCCCCGCCGGCGAGGCGCTGGCGCAGGCGTTCACGGAGGACGGGGTGCTCGAGGGCTCGGGCAGCGCGACCGGCCTCGCGAGCGCGCAGGCGCGCGAGAAGCTCGCCGCGGAGGCGCAGGCGCGCGGCTTCGGCCAGCCGACGGTCCGCTGGCACCTGCGCGACTGGGGCTTCTCGCGGCAGCGCTACTGGGGCACGCCGATCCCGATCGTCTACTGCCCGGATCACGGGGCGGTGCCCGTCCCCGAGGACCAGCTCCCCGTCACGCTGCCGAAGGAGGCGATCATCACCGGCACCGGCGAGCCGCCCCTCGCGAAGGTCCCGTCGTTCGTGAACACCACCTGCCCGCGCTGCGGCAAGCCCGCCAGGCGCGAGGTGGACACGATGGACACCTTCGTCGACTCGTCCTGGTACTACGCGCGCTACCTCTCGCCGAAGGACGACACGCGCCCGTTCGACCCCGCGGAGGCGGCGCGCTGGCTTCCGGTGGACGTGTACGTGGGCGGGCCCGAGCACGCCGTCATGCACCTGCTGTACTTCCGGTTCTGGCACCGGGTGATGCACCGGCTCGGGCTGGTCCGCGAGGACGAGCCGTGCAAGCGGCTCGTGACCCAGGGCATCGTGAACGGCCCCGACGGCCGCAAGATGTCGAAGCGCTGGGGCAACGTGGTGGCGCCGGGGCCGATGGTGGCGCGCTTCGGCGCCGACACGGTCCGGCTCTTCATGCTCTTCGCGGCGCCTCCCGAGAAGGACATCGACTGGTCCGACGAGCAGGTCGACGGGATGTTCCGCTTCCTCGCCCGCGTCTGGCGGATCTTCCACGCGCGCCAGGAGTGCTTCCGCGCCCCCGAGGCGGCGCTCGCGCAGGCGCAGGGGGACTTCCTCGAGCTGCGCCGCAGGACGCACCGGACCATCAAGCGCGTGACGGAGGGGCTCGAAGGCGAGCTGAAGTTCAACACCAGCATCGCCGCCCTCATGGAGCTCGTGAACGCGCTCTACCAGCTCGAGCCCAAGAGCGAGCCGGAGCAGGCCGCCGTCCGCGAGGCCCTCCTCGCCGTGGCGACCCTGCTCGCCCCGTTCGCGCCGCATGCGGCGGAGGAGCTCTGGCACGAGGTGCTCGGGCCGGCCGCTCGCGAGCGGCTGCTCGCCGAGGCGCCGTGGCCCTCGTTCGAGCCGGCGCTGGTGGCCGCGGACGTCGTCACCATCGCGGTCCAGGTGAACGGCAAGCTGCGCGGCGAGGTGCAGGCGCCCGTGGCGGCCGGCGAGGCGGAGGTCCGCGCCCTCGCCGAGGGCGAGGAGCGGGTGCGGGCGCACCTCGACGGCAAGACCGTTCGCAAGGTGGTCTTCGTGCCGAAGCGGCTCATCAATTTCGTGGTGGGGTAGCCGGTGAGGCTGGCTACCCCCCCACGCCCCCCCGGCTCGCTCCGGGGCAGCCTCATCCGGCTGCCCCTGCGCTCGCGTGCGGTCCGCGCGGGCGCGCTCGCCGTGGCGGTGGCGCTCTCCGCCTGCGGCTACGCGCTCGAGACGCGCTACGTGGCGCAGGGGGGCGCGGAGCACATCCACGTGCGCGCCTTCGAGAACCTGTCGACGGAGGCGTCCCTCGGCGCCGAGCTGACGTCCGCGTTGCGCACCGAGCTCGCGCGCCGCGGGGCGGCGGCGGGGCCGGGCGCACCGGCGGAGCTCGTAGGGGAGGTGCGCGCGGGCGCACCGGGGCCGTCCTCGCCGGAGAGCGCCACGTGGCGCATCGGCGTGGAGGTGAGAGCGCGCCTCGTCGTGGACGGCGCGACCGTCTCGGAGCGGACCGTCCGGCGCGAGACCGACTACCTCGCAGGCGTGGGCGCCGACGCGCTCGAGACGGAGGGGCGCCGCGCGCTCGCGCTCCGCCGGGTGACGGAGGAGGCGGCGCGCGAGCTCCTGCGCGCGTTCGAGCGGTAGGAGCGCCGCCGGCCGCGCCGTGCTCGGCGCGGCTGGCGACGGCGGGACCGACTACTTCGCGGCCGCGACCTTGGCGGCCGCCTTGGCGAGCCGCGAGATCTTCCGCGAAGCCGCGTTCTTGTGGACGACGCCCTTCGAGCTCGCCTTCTCGAGGGCGCGGGCGGCCGCCTTGAAGGCGTCGCGGGCGGCGTTGCCGTCGCCCTGGGTGATCGCCTCGCGGGCCTTCTTCACGGCGCTCTTCACGCCGGTGCGGACCTGAACGTTGCGGGCGCGGCGCTTCTGCGCCTGACGGTTGCGCTTCTCGGCCGATGCGGTGTTCGCCAAGCTGACCTCTTGTCGTCTCGAGGGTTCGAGGGCGCGCTATCTACCGTCCATCGCAAGCGACGTCAAGGGGTTATGACCGCTCGGTGGCGTGTCGTTGCGGATCTTCCGCCGGTGCGGGCGGCGCCGGCAGGGGAACCGGCGACTCCGCGGAGCGCGCGCCGGCGGCGCCGGCGGCGCCGGCGGCTGGCGAGCGAGTTGATCGGTTGCTCGCCTGCATATCGTGCGGCCTTCCGCCACGGGAGTTCGGGGGAGACCCGAACGGCGATCACACCTCCGGTCCGGGTCGATTTGACACGGGGCAGGTGAGTTATCCACTTGCGACGGGAAAGCGGGAATCCCCCCGGGGCACTTGACGGCCGGTTGTGGATTGGCGCCGGGGTGTGCCGTGCCAACCTGTTGGAATCACGGTGCCGAGGGGCTGATGCAGGATGCGCCGGGACCCACCGATGATGCGAAAATCACGGGCAGGAAGGTGCTGCCCACAAAGTTATCCACGCTCTTTCCCCAAACCCCGTGGCGGCTCGGTGACGGCGGGAGCGCTGCCCGATTTCGCCTTGGCCTCCAGCACCTTCGCCTCGTTCCAGAGGACGTCCATCTCCTCCAGCGAGGCCCCGCCGTGAGGCACGCCGCGGCGCGCGAGCTCTCGCTCGATGTGTGAAAAGCGCGCGATGAAGCGCGCCACGGTCCCACGCAGAGCCTCCTCCGGGGGTATCCCGAGCTTCCGGGACAGGTTCGCGACGGCGAACAGGACGTCTCCCAGCTCGTGCTCGATCTCGACGCGGTCGCCGGCGGCGATGGCGCGATCGAGCTCGCCAATCTCCTCGCTCACCTTCTCTCGCGCACCGCTCGCGTCCGGCCAGTCGAACCCGATGCGGCTCGCCTTCTCGGTGAGCCGGTCCGCCCGGGCGAGCGCGGGCATCTCCTTCGGCACGCCCTCGAGGACGCTCTCGCCGCGCCCCTTGGCGCGCTTCTCCTCGCGCTTCAGCGCCGCCCACTGGCGGAGGACCTGCTCCGCGTCCTCGACCTCCACGTCGCCGAAGACGTGCGGATGGCGCGACACGAGCTTGTTCGAGATGGCGTTCGCGACGTCGGCGAAGTCGAACTGTCCGGCCTCCCGGGTGAGCTGCGCCTGGAACACGATCTGGAGCAGGAGGTCGCCGAGCTCCTCACAGTGCTCCCGCGCGTCCCCGGCGTCGATGGCCTCGAGCACCTCGTACGTCTCCTCGAGCACGTAGGGGCGCAGGCTCCGCAGCGTCTGCTCGCGGTCCCACGGGCAGCCGCCGGGGCCGCGGAGCCGCTGCATGATCCCGAGGAGACGTTCGATGGCATCGGTCGCGCGCGACATGGTCGCGTGTTCTTAGCCCAGGAGCGGGCGTGCTAGCATCCCGTTCTCGCGTGGCCCACCGCGGATCGCACACCCTCCTCCTCGCGCTCCTCTCGCTGGCCGCGCCCGTCGTCTCGGGCGCGCAGGTCGCCGCGCCGCGCCTGGTGGTGGAGGGGGAGGAGCCGGTCGAGGAAGCCCCGGCGCCGGTTCCGCCTCCGGCCGGACTGCCCGAGGCCGGTCATCCCGAGCGTAGCGTCCCCGCGACGGCGGAGACGCCGAGTCGAGGGACCTCGACCTCGACCGCCGCGGAGCGAGCTCCAGGGACGCCGGAGCTCCCGCGCGCCGAGGGGGCCCGCCGCATCGTGCCGGTCTCGACCACCTACGCGCAGCTCGTGCGCCGGTGGGAGGAGCGCCGCGCCGCGCTCCGCGACGGGGATCCCGCGCGCGCGGACGCCGCGGCGCAGGCGCTCCTCGCCGCCCGCAGCGAGCTCGGCGTCGAGAACCTCTTCGCGCTCGCGGTGGTCGAGGGGCGGGCCGCCTCGCGCGCGCTCGACGCCGGCCTCACCGCCGCCGCGGTCGCGCACGCGGAGCTCGCCGTGGCGCTCGCGCCGGATCTGCCCGACGCGCACCTCGGGCTCGCCCACGTCCGGCTCGCCGAGGCGCCCGGTACGCCGGGGCCGGTGCTCGCCTCGCTGAGCGCCGCCGCGTCCGCCGCAACGCGCGATCCCCAGACGCGCCGCGCCTTCGTGGCGGACGTGCTCGCCGCCGCGCTGGCCGCCCTCGTCACGGCGTCCGCCGCCATCGTCGTGCTCCTCCTCGGGCGCCGGCTGCCGCTCCTCGTGCACGACTTCCACCACCTCCCGCTCGTGCGCGGCACCGCGCGCGTCCAGGCGGCGTTCCTCGCCGTGGTGCTCCTCGCGCTGCCGTTCGCGTTCGGCCTCGGGCCGTTCGTCTCGCTGGCGGTGCTGGCGCTCGCGTCGGCGCCGTATCTCTCGCGCGCCGAGCGCGCGGTGGTGGCGGGGGCCCTCGCCGCGCTGCTGGCGGTGCCCTGGGCCGCGGGCACCGCGGCGCGGCTCACCGCCTGGAGCGGCACGCTCGCGGAGCGGATCCACGCGGTGGAGCACGGCGCCGCGGCCGACGCGGACGTCGCCGCGCTCGAGGCCGCCGCCGAGGCCGGGCCGCCCCCGGCCGCGCTCCACGCCGCGCTCGGCAGGGCGGCCAAGCGGCGCGGCGATCTCGAGGCGGCCCTGCGTCACTACCGCGCCGCCGCGGAGGCGGACGAACGCTTCCCGGAGCTCTCCGTGAACGAGGGGAACGCCCTCCTGCTGGAGGGCGATCTGGAAGGAGCGCGCGCCGCGTACCTCGCCGCCAGCGACCGCGCCGCCGGCGATCCGCTCGTGCTCGGGGCGGCGAACTACGGCCTCTCGAAGCTCTACCTGCGCGCCTCCGACATGGAGCGGAGCGCGGCCTCGCGCGCCAGGGCGGAGGAGCAGGCCGGCGAGTTCCTGCGCGCGCGGGGCTCCGACGACGACTTCTCCCCGAACCGCTGGCTCGTCGATCTGCCGGTGCCAGAGGCGCGCCTCGCCGCGCTCGCGCGCGCGGATGGGACCGCGGAGCGGGTGCGCGGCTGGACGGAGGCGCGGCTGGCCGGGGCGCTGCCGCGCGGCGCGCTGCCGTGGGTCGGGGCGGCGGTGCTCGCCGGCCTGTGGCTGCTCGCCGGGCTCGCGACCCGGCTGCGGCCCGCGTTCGCGTGCGAGGGCTGCGGCGGCCCGGCGTGCCTCCGCTGCGGTCCCGCGTCCGAGGTCCGCTGCGGCCAGTGCGTGAACGCCTTCGAGCGCCGGGGCCTGGTCGACGCGCGCGACCGGCTCCGCAAGGAGGCGCAGGTCCGCCGCCACGCGAGGGCGCGGGCCCTCTCCACGCGCATCCTGTCGATCGTGGGAGGCGGCGCGGGCCAGCTCTGGAGCGGCGCCCCGGTCCGCGGCGCGGCGCTCCTCGTCGCCCTCCTGTTCCTCGGGTTCGTGATCTGGTTCTGGCGGGGCGTGCTGCCCCCGCCGCAGCCCACGCCGTGGGTGCTCGCGGGCAAGCTCGCCGTCGCGGCGCCGCTCGCCGCGCTCGCCTGGGCGCTCGCGGTGCGCGACGCCTTCCGGCGCACCCGCTGACGGAGTCGCCATGGCGCTCACCGGCACGCTGAAGGACTTCGGGATCGCGGAGATCCTCCAGCTCATCGGGCAGCAGGCGAAGACGGGCGTGCTCCACCTGCACGGCCGGGGCGACGAGATCCACATCGCCATCGCCGACGGCTCCGTCGTGCGGGCGGAGGCGGCCGGGCGCAAGGCGCGCGAGCGGCTCGGGAACATGCTGGTGCGGGCGGAGCTCCTCACCCCGGACGCGCTCGAGCACGCGCTCGACGTCCAGAAGCGCACCCTCCGCCGTCTCGGCGACGTGCTCGTGGAGGAGGCGCTGGTCTCGAAGGCCGCGCTGAGGGAGATGACCGCCCTCCAGACCACCGAGACCGTGTACCGCCTCTTCCACTGGAAGAGCGGCACGTACGCCTTCGAGCCCGGCGAGGTGGAGTGGGACCGCGAGACGGTGACGCCGCTCCGGGCCGAGTCGGTGCTGATGGAGGGCTTCCGGCAGGTGGACGAGTGGCCGATGATCCGCGGGCGGATCACCTCCACGGCCATGACCTTCGAGCGGCTCCGCCCGCTCGAGGGCGCCCAGCCGGCCGCGGCGCGCGGGGGCGACGACGTGGACGCGGCCTTCGACGCCCTCGGCGACGAGCCGGTCGAGCGCAAGGGCGAGTTCGCGACGCTCGGCGCGAACGAGCGGCGCGTCCACGCGCTGGCCGAGCCGGGCCGGCCCGTCGAGAAGATCGTCGACCTCTCGCGCCTCGGCGAGTTCGAGACGTGCAAGGCGCTCCTCTCCCTCGTGAACCTGGGGTACCTGCGGCCGATCGCGCCCGCGCGCCGGACCGCCGCGGTCGGCGCGTACGGCCGGGAGGGGTGGGGCTCCCGCCTCCGGTCCGCCGGCGTGAGGGTCGCGGCGACCGTGGCGCTCGCGGCCGCGCTCGCCGGGATCGTGACGTGGGTCGACGAGCGCGGGCTCGTCGCCGAGCGGGGCGACGCCGCGGTGGGAGACAATGCGGGTCAGCGCTTCCTGGCGCGCGGCCACCAGGCGCGGCTGCGGGGCGCGCTCGAGGTGTATCGCGCGGAGCGGGGCGAGTACCCGCCGTCCCTCGGCGCGCTGGTCGAGGCCGACCTCGCGAGCGCGCGGGATCTCCGCCATCCCTGGCCCGCCGAATGGTACTACCGGCGTACGGCCGAGGGCCGATTCGTGCTCCTGCCCCCCGTCGAGTAGGCCTGCGTCCGCGTGCCGCGCGGGATTACACCGGTTATCGTGCGAGGAGAGGACCGCGGCGCGCAGGCAGCGCGGTCCCGGAGGAGACGCTTGGGCCAGAGCGCAGCGGAACCGCTGAAGACGGCGAGGCTCGATTTTCCCGACAACGACAAGGTCCGCGCGCTCTGCGGAGCGCACAACGAGCACCTGAAGCTCATCGAGCGCCGCCTGGGCGTGCAGCTCGGCCTCCGCGGCGGCCAGCTCGTGGTGGCCGCGCCTGAGGAGGCGCGCGTGGCGGTGGCGGAGGGGCTCGTGCGGGAGCTGTACGAGCTCGTCGAGGACGGCTACCCGCTCTACCTCGAGGACGTCGACCAGGCGACGAAGCTCGCCGGCCAGGGCGTGCCGCTCAAGGAGATCTTCGGCGAGACGGTCTTCGTCTCCTCGCGCCACCGGATCATCACGCCCAAGGGGCTCGCGCAGAAGCGCTACATCCAGGCGATCCGCGACAACGACATCGTGTTCGGCATCGGCCCGGCCGGCACGGGCAAGACGTACCTCGCCATGGCGATGGCGGTGTCGTTCCTCGTCGAGCGCAAGGTGAAGCGGATCGTGCTCACCCGGCCCGCGGTCGAGGCGGGGGAGAAGCTCGGGTTCCTCCCCGGCGACATCGCCGAGAAGGTGAACCCCTACCTCCGCCCGCTGCACGACGCGCTGTTCGACATGGTGGACTACGAGAAGGCGACCGCGTTCATGGAGCGCGGGACCGTGGAGGTCGCGCCGCTCGCCTTCATGCGGGGTCGCACCCTGAACGACGCGTTCATCATCCTCGACGAGGCCCAGAACACGACCGAGGAGCAGATGAAGATGTTCCTCACGCGCCTCGGCTACGGCTCGAAGGCCGTCGTCACCGGCGACGTCACGCAGGTCGACCTGCCCTCCGGCCGCGGCTCCGGGCTCATCGAGGTGCAGAAGGTGCTGCGCGGCGTGGAGGGGGTCGGCTTCTGCCAGTTCAGCGAGGTGGACGTGGTCCGCCACCCGCTCGTGCAGGAGGTCGTCCGCGCCTACGACGTGTACGAGGCGGAGCGCCGGGCGCGGGCCGACGCCGCGAAGGCCGAGCGCGAGCGGACGGCCGTGCAGGCCACCTCTTCCCAGGACGCGGAGCGACCGAGCGGGGGCGAGTAGCACCCCACGTGGGAACGTGGAGCCCCGCCGAGGGTTTCCAGGCCGGAGCTGGGGGACCCCGTTGCCAGGGGCCCGCCTCGGTGCGAGGCTGTCGCGCCGTGTCCGAAACCAACGAGGCCCAACCTCCCCCGGCCGCCACCCCACCGAGCGCACGGCGACGGTCGGACTGGCTCGGCCGCGCCATGAGGCTCGCGCTCGTCGTGGCGATCTCGGCCGTCGCGGGGATGCTGCTCGCGCCGTTCGCGGCGCACCGGCTCCCGGGCCCCGACGCGCTGGGCCTCCCCGCGCCGGCGACCATCAAGGCCGATCGCGACTACGACATCGTCGACGCGGAGGCGACCGCGCGCCGCCGCGCCGAGGCCTCCTTCGCCGAGCGGCCGGTCTACGACCACGACTCGGGCGCCGCCGACGAGGCCGTGGCGCGCGTCCACGCGGCGTTCGAGCTCATGCGCGGCGAGGAGGAGGCCCTGCGGGAGGCCGCCCCTGCCGGTCCACGCGACGGCCGCGAGCTCGAGCGGCGCTACGCCGTGCAGCGCGACGCGTTCGTGGCGCGGCTCCAGGTGCTCGTCGAGGACGGGGCCCTCTCCGCGCTCGCGCAGGCCCGCTTCTCCGAGGCCATCGAGCGCGATCTCGCGGCGCTCGCGCTCAAGGGGCTCGAGGGGCTGGTGGTCGAGGACGCGAAGCTCCTCCCCGCCGGCCGCGATCCGGCGTTCGCCCTGCGGACGTTCCGCGACGGGCGGCTGAAGGGCGAGCGGACCCTCGCCGATCTCTCGTTCGTCAGGACCGTGGAGCGGGCGCGCGACGAGGTCGCCCGGACCGCGACGGCCAGGCTCGAGCGGTACCCGGCGGCCGTGCGCGCGGCGATCCAGCGGCTCGCCGTGGCGATGGTGCGGCCCACGCTCGTGCACAACCAGGCCGAGACCGAGCGGCGGAAGGCGGACGCCGCCGCGCGGGTGAAGCCGGTGGTGATCCCCGTGAAGCGCGGCGAGAAGATCATCGGCGACGGCGAGCGGCTCGAGACCCGGCACCTCGTCGTGCTGGACGGGATCCGCGCCCAGCGCCGCGGCGAGGACATCGCGCACGTCCGCCTGGGCGGCGGGGCGCTGGTGGGGCTCGTCGTGCTGCTGCTCTGGGGGTACGCGCGTCGCAACTTCCCCCGGTTCCGGCCCGCACGCCGCGACGCGATCCTGATGGCGGCGCTGCTCCTCGGGACGCTCGCGCTCGGGTTCGTCGGCTTCACCGTCGCCGACGCGCTGCACGAGCGGTTCACCGGCCTGCCGCCCCCGTCGCTGCAGTACCTCGTGCCCTTCGCGGCCGGCGCGATGATCGTCCGGCAGGTGCTCGCGGCCGAGACGGCGCTGCTCTTCTCCCTCGCGGCGGGCCTCTCCGCGGGGCTGCTCGCCGGGCAGTCGATGTCCTTCGCGGTCTACGCGACGCTCACCTCCCTCGCGGCCGCCGGGCTCGTGCCGGGGAGCCGCGATCGCGCGGGCCTCTTCCGCGCCGGGCTGGCGGTCGGGCTGGTCGGGGCGGCGGTGACCGTCGCCATCGGGCTGCACGGCGGGAAGGGCGCGGCCGAGATCTCCGTCGCCGCCGGCGCCGCGCTCGCGGGCGGCGCGCTGCTCCTCCCCGTCGCGGTGGTGGGGATCCTGCCCGCGGTCGAGGGCCTCTTCGGCTACGTCACCGACGTGAAGCTCCTCGAGCTCGCGAACCTGAACCACCCCGCGCTCAAGGAGCTCATCGTCCAGGCGCCCGGGACCTACCACCACGCGATCCTGATGGGATCGATGGTCGAGGCGGCCGCGCAGGCGATCGGCGCGAACCCGCTGCTCGCGAAGGTCTGCGCCTACTACCACGACCTCGGGAAGATCCGGAACCCGGCCTTCTTCGCCGAGAACCAGCGCGGCGAGAACCGCCACGACACGCTCGCCCCCTCGATGAGCGCGCTCATCATCAAGCGGCACGTCACCGACGGCCTCGAGCTCGCGCGGCAGTGGAGGCTCCCGAAGGTCGTCGCCGACGCCATCCCGCAGCACCAGGGCACCCGGCTCGTCGGCTACTTCTGGGCCCGCGCCCAGAAGCAGGCGGCGGAGGGGAGGGGGGCGCCGCCGGACGAGGCGCTGTTCCGCTACGCCGGACCGAAGCCGCAGTCCCGCGAGACGGCCCTCGTGATGATCGCCGACTCCTGCGAGGCGTCGTCGCGCGCCCTCGCCGACCCGACCGAGGAGGCCCTCCGCGCCCTCGTCTCGCGGCGGGTGAACGAGATCTTCAGCGAGGGCCAGCTCGACGAGTGCGAGCTCACGTTGCGCGATCTGAACGCCATCGCGGGGGCGATGGTGAGCGCGCTCGAGGCCATCTACCACACGCGCCCGGCCTACCCGCCGCGCCCCGGGGAGGAGCCCCCGCCGGCGCCGTCCATCCAGCTCCTGGCGAAGCCGTGACGGTCCGTCTCTCCTCGGAGCACCCCCGCGGGCGCAGCGCCGCCCGGCGCCTGCGGACCCGGGCCGCCGCTTACCTCGCCGCGCTGGGACGCGCCGACGCGGAGATCTCCATCCTGCTCGTCGGCGATCGCCGCATCCGCGCCCTGAATCGCGAGTGGCGCGGCAAGGACGCGGCCACGGACGTCCTGTCGTTCCCGCTCTCCGAGCCGCCGGGGAGTGGGCCGCTCCTGGGCGACGTGGTAATCTCGCTCGACACCGCCGCTCGCAGGGCGCGCCAGGAGCGGCGGGCGGTCGGCGCGGAGCTCGACCGGTACCTCGCGCACGGGCTCCTGCACCTGCTCGGCTACGACCACGAGCGGCCCGCGGACGCCAGGCGGATGGCGCGCAAGGAGGCGGAGCTCGCGCGGGCCGAGGGGCTCGTCGGCGCGGCGCTCCGGGAGGGCGGGCCCGCGCGCGCCGCGGAGACCGAGACGTCATGGACCCGTTCGCCGACATCGACCTCGACTCGGAGTCCGTCTGGCTCGACGGCGCGTGGTACACGCGCGAGGAGCTCGCGCGCCGGATCAGGGAGATGATCGAGGCGGGGGACTTCCGCGTCTCCCGCCCCAGCCAGGCGCTCGAGCGGCTGGAGGCGGCGCTCGCGCAGGCGCGCATCGTCACCGTCCGGATGCCCTCCGACCTCGCCGAGGCGGTCGGCGCCACCGCGAGCCGGCTCGGCCGCCCGGTCGGTCACCTCGTGCGCGAGGCGGTCGCGTACTACCTCGCCGCCGCGGCCGCCTACGGCGCGGCACAGGCGGAGCCGGCCGAGGACGCACCGGCCGCCGACGCCCGGAGACGTTAGGCAGTGGTTGCGCGCCGAGCGCCGGATCGGCAAGAGATCTCCTTCGCACGGACCCCGATGAAGCGCGCCCTCCCGTACCTCGCCGCGGCGGCCTCCGGCGCCGCGATGGCGCTCGCGCTGCCGCTCGTCATCCCGTTCCTGTCCATCCGGCAGGTGGATCCCGCCGGCTGGCTCGAGCCGGTGGCCTGGTTCGCCCTCGTCCCGGCGCTGCTCTCGCTCCGCGGCGCCCCCTCCGCGCGGGCCGCCTTCCTGCGCGGCCTCGTCGCCGGGCTCGCCTACTTCTACGCCGCCATCTACTGGGTCTCGAACGCGATGACCGAGTTCGGGGGGCTCTCCCTCGGGCTCTCGCTCGTCGCGCTCTCGCTGCTCGTGCTCTACATGGCGGCCCACTGGGCGGCGGCGTTCGCGGTGGCGTGGACCATCCGCGCGCGGCTGGGCTGGCCGCTGCACCGCCACCTCCCGCTCGTCTGGGTCGCCCTCGAGCTCTCGCGGAACTACCTCTTCTCCGGCTTCCCCTGGGCGAACCTCGGCTACACCCAGGTGCGCACGCTGCCCGTCGCGCAGCTCGCGGCGCTCGCCGGCGTCTACGCCATCGCCGCGCTCGTGGTGCTCGTGAACGCGGCGCTCGCCGAGGCCATCGCCGCCCGGCGGGAGGGCCGGCCCCTGCCGCGCGCGGCGCTCGTCGCCACCGCGGCCGCGCTCGTCGCCGCGGTGGCCCACGGCGAGCTTCGGCTCCGGCACGTGCGGGCGCGGATGGCCGAGGCGCCGAAGCTCACCGTCGGCGTGGTCCAGCCGAACGTGAACCAGTCGGTGAAGAACAAGGCGCGCGACAACCGGGACTACATCCTCGAGCGGCTCGTGCCGCCCACCCTCGAGGCCGACCGGCGCGGCGCGGACCTCGTCGCCTGGCCGGAGTCGTCCTACCCGATGTACCTCTCGCCGGGCGTCCGCTCGCTGGCGGCGCCCGGGTACGGCCTGCCGGAGCTCTCCCGCGCGCACCTGCTCATGGGCGCGGCCACCATCGAGCGGCTGCAGGGGGAGGACGGCCGGCGGAGCTCGCGGGTCGGCAACGTGAACCTGCTCCTCACGCCCTCCCTCGACGTCCTCGGCGCCTACCAGAAGCACCACCTCGTGCCGTTCGGCGAGTACGTGCCGCTGCAGGAGTGGCTGCCGTTCCTGAGGCAGGTGGTGCCGAGCTTCGCGCCCTCGGCGCCGGGCTCCGCGCTCGCCGTGCTCGCGTTCCCGGAGCCGCAGGGCGCCCGGCGGGAGCCGCCCGGTCCCGCGGGCGGCCGCAGCGCCGGCGGCGCGCTCGGGCTCGTCGCCCCGGCGCGCGCGGCGGAGCCGCCGGCCCGGGAGTCCGTGCGGCTCGCGCCGATGATCTGCTTCGACGCCATCTTCCCCGAGATCAACGTCGCCTTCGCGCGCCAGCCGCTCGAGCCCGAGCTGCTCGTGAACTCCACGAACGACGCCTGGTACGGCTACTCGTCGGGGCCCTATCAGTTCCTGGCCATCGTCCGGATGCGCGCGATCGAGGCGGGCAAGGCGGTGGTGCGGCCCGCCTACGCCGGGGTGTCGGCCGTGCTGCTCCCGACCGGCGAGCTCGCGCCCGGCGCCCTCGAGATCGGCCCGGTGGATCTCGATCGCGCCCCCGATCCCGACGAGCCGGCGAGGCTGCTGCTCGCCGAGGTCCCGCGCTTGCGCGGGCGCACCCCCTACACTACAGTCGGCGACCTCTTCGCCTACGCGAGCGCGCTCTTCACCGCCGTGGCGCTCGCGGCGGCGCTCCGCGCCGGCCGCCGCCGCGCCGCGCGGACGTAGCGGCGGCACCCGAGGACGACACGCCATGGCCGGACCCACCAACGAACGGATCGCGGAGCTCGCGCACCGCCTGGAGGCGCTCCGGGGGTCCCTTTGACGTCGACCGCAAGCAGCGGCGCGTCGAGGAGATCGCCAGGCTCTCCGAGGACGGCGCGTTCTGGACGGACAACGCCAAGGCGCAGGCGCTCCTCAAGGAGAAGGCCCAGCTCGAGGCGGTGACCGCGGCCTACGCGCGCGTCCGCCGCAGCCTCGACGACGCGGAGGCGCTCGCCGAGCTCGCCGACGAGGCGCGCGACGAGGCCACCCGGCAAGAGGCCGCGCAGCAGTGCGAGGTGGTCGCGAAGGATCTCGAGGCGCTCGAGTTCCAGAAGATGCTCTCCGGCGAGCACGATCGCGCCGGCGCCATCGTCGAGGTGAAGAGCGGCGCCGGCGGCGTCGAGGCGATGGACTGGGCGGCCATGCTGTACCGCATGTACACGCGGTACTGCGAGCGCCGCGGCTGGTCGGTCGAGCCCGCGGACCTGGTGGCGGGCGAGGAGGCCGGCATCTCGCAGGCGTCGTTCATCGCCCGCGGCGAGTTCGCCTACGGCTTCCTCAAGGCCGAGCGCGGCGTGCACCGGCTGGTCCGGATCAGCCCCTTCGATCAGGCCGCGCGCCGCCAGACGAGCTTCGCGGCCGTCGACGTGACGCCCGAGATCGAGGACGACATCGTCGTCGACATCAAGGAGGCGGACGTCCGCATCGACACCTACCGCTCGTCCGGAGCGGGCGGGCAGAAGGTGAACAAGACCGACTCGGCGGTGCGCCTCACGCACCTCCCGACCGGCATCGTGGTCGCCGTGCAGAACGAGCGCTCGCAGCAGAAGAACCGCGGCGTCGCCTGGAAGATCCTGCGCGCGAAGCTCTACGAGCTCGAGGAGAAGAAGCGCGCCGAGGCGCGCGACGCCGTCGAGGCCACGAAGAAGGACATCGACTTCGGGTCCCAGATCCGCAGCTACGTGCTCCAGCCGTACCGGATGGTGAAGGACCTCCGCACCGGGGTCGAGACCGGCAAGGTGGACGACGTGCTCGACGGCGACCTGGACGGCTTCATCCAGCCGTACCTGCTCGGCGTGCGCCGGACGGACCGCCCGGTCGAGGACTGAGCGGGCGGCCCCGGGCACCTGCCCCGGCGGCGTGCGACCTCAGGCCGCTCGCGCCGAGGCGCACGCGGCGGCAGCGCCCGTCCTCCCTGGCCGCCGCGGGCGTAGACTGCGGGCAGGGGGGAGCGATGGGCGCCGCGTCCATCGACCTGTCGCAGGTTCGGCATCCGCGCGAGCGTCGCGTCGTCATCCTCTCCGTGGCGGCGAACCTCGCGATCGTCGCCGCGGCGGTGGCGGTGATCCTGCTGGCGCCCGGCTGGCTCTCCTCGCACCCGCGCGCGGCGGCGGCCATGGCCCGGGTGCGCCTCGTCGCGCTGGCCGCGGTCCTGGTGCTGCCGCTGCTCGGGTTCCTCCGCCTCGCCCGGTGGATGCTCATCCACGAGAACGCCGTCCGCGCCGGCCCCGACCAGCTGCCGCAGCTCCACGAGGTGCTCCGGCGGCAGTGCCGGACCCTGGGGATCGCCGAGCCGGCGCTGTACGTCACGACGCTGTCCTCGGTCGGCCTCTCCGACGCGATCGCGCTCGGCCGGGACGGGCCGCGCGCCATCGTGCTGGGGGACCGCCTGTTCGGCGGGCTCGACGGGCTCGAGGCGCGCCGGGACGTCTTCGCGTTCGTCCTCGCGCACGAGCTCGGCCGGATCGTGCTCGGGCACGCGAGCTGGAGGTCGGAGCTGCTGGCCGGATACCTGAAGCGCATCCCCGTCCTCCGCCTTCCGCTCGTCCGCGTCCAGACCTACTCCCGCGACCTCTTCGCGGCGCGCCTCGCGCCCGAGGGCGTCCGCGGGCTGATCGTCTCTGCGTGCGGGGGCGAGATCCTGGATCACGTGGGGGTCGCCGCGTTCCTGCGGGACGCGCTCGCGCCGCCCCCGCGGTCGCTCGCCGCGCGCGTCGCGGCCATGGCCCGCAAGGAGCCGCACGTCGCCGAGCGGCTGCGCGAGCTCCACCGCCACGGGCTGCTCGCGGTCGAAGCGAAGCTTCGGACGGGCGACGAGGATCCGGGCGAGAGGACGCAGGCGATCGCGCCCCGCGGCTCGCCGGCGTGATCCGGCGGTCGGCGCCGGGCCGCCGCGCCCTACTGCGGCGCGTACACGATCGGCTGGCGCGCCAGCACGAACCGGTCGATCGCGTCCACCGCCCAGCCCGGCAGGCCGAGGAGCTTCACGCCGCAGCCGGTGGGCTGGCGGCCGATGGTCGCGCTCTTCTCGCGCACGAAGGCGACCTCGCCCTCGAGGTCGATCTTGCGCCCGTCGGCGAGGCCGAGCCGGACCTGGAGGCGCGTGCCCACGGCGGGGGGGAGGGCGGTCGCGATGAACACGCCGCCGGAGTCCACCCGCCGGGTCGGCCCCACGTAGAAGTTGTGCTCGGACACGAGGCTCACGGTGACCTCGACGCGCGTCGGCAGGGGGCGCGAGCGCGGCTCGTCGACGAGCTCCTCGTCGATGAGCGCCATGAGATCGACGGGCTTCGTCCGCTGGCGCGGCGCGGCGAGCGGGCCGCCCGCGTCGAGGAGGCTCTGCGGCGACGGCGCGGCGAGGGCCGCCGCTGCCGGGGCGGGGCGGGGCGGCGGAGGGGCGGTGCCCAGCGCGCCGGGCGGCGCCACCCCGATGGTGCGCTCCACCACGACGAGCGGCCGCGAGAGCACCTCGGCGCGCGCCAGCGCGCGCTCCGCGCCGGCGACCGCCGCGAGCGGCTCGACCACCTCGCGGGAGGGCGCCACCATCACCACGCGCACTCCGACCCTGGCGGCGTTCGCCGCCGTGGTGAGGGCCGGGCCCCAGCTGCCGTCGGGCGCCGCGGGCAGGAGCAGGACGAGCACGTGCGGCGCCACGGCGCGCACGATCGCCTCGAGCTCGGTCGGGCCCGGCATGCAATGGATCGCGTAGCCCGCCCGCTCGAGGTGCAGGTGGAGCGCGATCGAGACGTCCGCGTCCGAGCCGACCACGAGGACGCGCGACGCCGCTGGCGCGGCCAGGGTCACGCGGTGCGGCCCCCCGTCTCCATCAGGATGCGGCGCTCGAGGTCGGCGCGGTTCGTGGCGTTGGCGAGCGCTGTGTCGAGGGAGATGTGCTTCGACTCGTGCAGCCGGTACAGGTACTGGTCGAAGCTGTTCATCCCCAGATCGGAGCCGGCCGTCTCCATGTAGGTCTTGAGCTCGTTGACCTTCGAGCCGTCGCGGATCAGCTCGCGCACGGTGCTCGTCGCGAGGAGCGCCTCCACCGCGGGCATGAGCCCGGCCGCGTCGGCGCGCATGAGGAGCCGCAGCGCGACGACGGCCTGGAGGTTGTCCGCCAGCCGGGCGCGGACCGTGTCCTGCTCCTCGGCGGGGAACAGCCCGACGAGGCGGCCGATGGCGCGGGGCACGTCGGGCGTGTGGAGCGAGGTGATGACGAGGTGCCCCGTCTCGGCGGCCTTGAGGCAGATGTCGGCCGCCTCGCGGTCGCGCAGCTCGCCCACCATGATGATGTCCGGGTCCTGCCGCAGCGCCGCGCGCAGCGCGTCGGTGTAGCTCGCCGTGTCCGACCCCACCTCACGCTGGATGACGAGCCCCTTCCCGCCCGGGAAGATGAACTCGATCGGATCCTCCACCGCGACGACGTGCAGACGCTCCTGCTGGATGATGTAGTTGATGAGCGCGGCGATGGTGGTGGACTTCCCGTTCCCGGTCGCGCCGGTGACGCACACGAGGCCCCGCCGCGCCTCCGCGATCGTGCGGACCACCGGCGGCAGGTTCAGCGTCTCGAAGTCTGGGATCTGGAAGGGGATGGTGCGCATCACCGCGCCCCAGCTGCCCCGCTGCTTGAAGATGGAGGCGCGGAAGCGCGAGACCCCGGGCAGCGAGTAGCTGCGATCCACCTCGCGGAAGTCGAGCGGCGCGAAGCCGGAGCCGGGCGCCTGCAGGACGAAGTTCGCGATGGCCTCCGTGTCCGCGTGGGTGAGCGCCGGGTACTTGGCGGCGAGCAGCTCGCCGAACACCCGGTACGTCGGAGGGTAGCCGACCTCGAAGTGCACGTCGCTCGCCTGCCGCTTCACCGCGAGCTGCAGGAACGAATGGAACATCTCCTCGCTGAGCGGGCCCTGGCCTTCCATGGGCCGCGAGTGTAACCGCCGGGCGGGCGAGGGCCAAACCGGCGCGCGAGGAAAGCTCCGCGCGGTGGTGGATGTCGTCCGGACGCCTACGCCGACCCCGGACGGCGGTCGCCGCGTGCGCCCGGGGGCCGAGCCGCCGGGCGCGCGGGCGCGCCCAGGAGCCGCGCGCGCTCGCGTGCGTGGCCCGGTCGCGGGGCAGCCCCTACCGTGAGGTGGTGCGAATCGCGATCGTCTCGACCCCTTTCGTCCCCGTTCCTCCCCCGGCCTACGGCGGGACGGAGCTCGTCGTCCACGCGCTCTCCCGGGCGCTCGCTCGCGCGGGCCACGACGTGACGGTGTTCGCCACCGGCGACTCGAGCGTCCGCGGCGTGCGCGCGCTGTACGAGCGGGCCGTGTGGCCGCCCGACCCCTACGCCGAGATCCTGCACTGCCGCTTCGCGGCGCAGGAGATCGCAGCGGGCGGCTTCGACATCGTCCACGCGAACGTGCCGGCCATGCTCGCCTTCGCCGACGAGCTGGGCCCGCCGCTCGTCTACACGCTTCACCACGCGCACGAGCCGGCGCTCGCGCGGTTCTACGCGCGGATCGACGATGTGCGCCTCGTGGCCATCTCCGCGCGGCAGGCGGAGCTCGCCGACCCGCCGCCGCACGACGTCGTCCACCACGGCCTGGAGCCCGAGCTGTACCCGCTCGCCGGCCCCGGCGGCGACGCGGCGTTCTTCCTCGGGCGGCTGGCGTGGTGCAAGGCCCCGGAGCTCGCGATCGAGGCGGCGGGGCTCGCGGGGGTGCCGATCACCGTCGCCGGGCGGGTGCACGGCGACGACGCGGCGCCCAGCGCCTGGAGGGAGGAGGTCCTCGGGCCGGCCCTGCGTCGCCGCCACGTGCGCTGGATCGACGAGGCGGACCTCGCCGCCAAGCGGCGGCTCTTCGCCCGCTCGCGGGCGCTGCTCGTCCCGTTGCGCTGGGAGGAGCCGTTCGGGCTCGTCATGATCGAGGCCGCGCTGGCGGGCTGCCCGGTCATCGCGTACCCGCTCGGCGCGGCTCCCGAGATCGTCGAGGACGGCCGGACGGGGTTCCTCGTCGGCGGCGTGCACGACATGGCCGCAGCCTTCCGGCGCGCCGCCAGGCTCGACCGGGCGGCGATCCAGGCGCGCGCCCGGCGCCGCTTCGGTGCGGATCGGATGGCGGCCGAATATCTCGCGGTGTACCGGGCCGCGATCGCCGCCCGCGCGCGCGGGCGCGCCGGGGCGGCCGCTGCCGGGGCGGAGGACGGATGGACGACGCTCGCGCAGTGACCCGCGCGCGCCCGGAGGACCTGCTCGGCTACTCGGACCCCTCGGCGCAGCCGGAGGCGACCGGCGTCGACAAGCTCGTCCTGAAGCGCGGCAACCTCTTCCTGGTGGCGAACCGCCTCGGCGACGTGTCGCCGGCGGGCGCGCGCGATCTGGGGCTGTTCCTCACCGACACGCGTCACCTGTCCTCGTGGAAGCTCGCCGTGCGAGGAGGGCCGCCGCTGTGCCTGTCCTCGCAGGTGTCGCCCGACTACGTGGCGCAGATCGACTTCACCATCACGAGCCTGCACGAGGGCGACCTGCTCGGGTGCGAGCCGGTGAACTACGTCCACCTGCGGCGAGACCAGATCATCGACGACGTGTTCGTCGAGCGGATCGTCCTGACGAACTTCCTCGATCGCCCGATGGCGTTCTGGCTCGAGATGGCCTGGGCGGCGGACTTCGCCGACGTCTTCGAGATCCGGGGCGCGCAGCGTGCCGCGCGCGGCACCTACGAGCTGCCGCGCGTCGAGCGGGACCGGGCGATCCTCCGCTACGACGGGCGGGATGGGCGCGGGTACGCGACGGAGATCCGCGTGGAGGGGCTGCGCGCGGACGGTGCGGCGCGGCTCACGCGCATGAGCGGGCGGGGTGCGCGCGTCGATCTCCACCTCGAGCCCGCCGGCAAGGTCGAGCTGTCGTTCGTGGTCGCGGCGGGGATCGAGCGCGGCCCGGCGGGCGGGCGCCGGGGGCGCGACGAGGACCGCGAGATCCCGCGCGGTCCCTCCGCGTCCTTCGACGCGCGCTCCCGCGCGACGCGCGAGGCCTACGACGCGTGGGCGCGAGGCGCCACCGGCTTCCGCTCGTCGAACGACCTCTTCGACCTCGCGCTCGGCCAGGCCGTCGCGGACCTGAAGGCGCTGCGCGTCTACCACTTCGGCGAGCCCGTGATCTCGGCCGGCATCCCCTGGTACACCTGCCCCTTCGGGCGGGACGCGCTCATCACCGGGTTCGAGGCGATGGTGGCGGTCCCGGAGGTGGCGCGGGACGCGCTCCGCTTCCTCGCGCGGCTGCAGGGCGCGGTGGAGGATCCGGAGCGCGACGAGGAGCCGGGGAAGATCCCCCACGAGATGAGGTTCGGCGAGATGGCCGCGGCGGGCGAGGTGCCGCACACGCCGTACTACGGCTCCGCCGACGCGACGCCGCTGTTCCTCGTGCTGCTCGACGAGTACGACCGCTGGACGGCCGATCGCGCGACCGTGGAGGAGCTCCTCCCGGCCGCCGAGCGCGCCCTGGGGTGGCTCGACCGCGCCGTCGACCCCGCGCGCGGCGGCCTCGTCCACTACGCGCGCCGCACGCCGAAGGGGCTCCGCAACCAGGGCTGGAAGGACAGCCACGACGGCGTGCCCTTCGCGGACGGCCGTCCCGCGGAGCCGCCCATCGCGCTCGTGGAGGTGCAGGGCTACGCGGTGGACGCGCGCCGCCGCATGGCGGGGCTCTACAAGCGCCTCGGTCGCGACGCGGAGGCGGACCGGCTGCAGGCGTCGGCGCGGACCCTCGCCGACGCCGTCGAGGCCCACTTCTGGATGGAGCAGAAGGGCACCTACGCCATCGCGATCGATCGCGAGGGCCGGCAGGTGGACGCCGTGACGTCGAACCCGGGGCACCTGCTGTTCTCCGGAGCCGCCTCCCCGGACCGCGCGCACCGCGTGATCGATTCGCTGCTCGGCGAGCGCATGTGGAGCGGGTGGGGGATCCGGACGCTCGCGGCGGGCCAGCCGGCCTACAACCCGCTGAGCTACCACAACGGGACCGTCTGGCCGCACGACAACGCGCTGTGCGCGATGGGCATGAGCGCGTACGGCGAGGTCGAGCGCGCGGGCGAGGTGCTCACCGGGCTGTGGCAGGCGGCGCAGCACTTCAGGCTCCTCCGGTTCCCCGAGCTCTTCTGCGGGCTCGGGCGCGACGGCGGCCGCTTCCCGGTGCACTATCCGGTGGCCTGCTCGCCGCAGGCCTGGTCGTCCGCGGCCTGGATGCTGCTCGTCCGCGCCGTCCTCGGGCTCTTCCCCGACGCGCACGCCCACACGCTGCACGTGCGGTTTCCGTGGCTGCCGCCCTGGCTGGACGAGCTCACGCTCGAGGGGGTGCGCGTGGGCGCCGCGCGAGCGACGCTGCGCTTCCTGCGAGGGCCGAGGGCGGCGTACGCCGAGGTGATCGACGTGCAGGGCGGACCGCTTCGCGTGCGGATCGAGGTGTGACGTCGGAGCCGGGCTCGAAAAGCGAGAGGCCGCCGGGTCTCCCCCGCGGCCTCTCCAGCTTTTGGGCGCCCCTGGGCGCGCCGACTAGGACGTTCCGCCAGACGCCTCACAGGAGACGAACGGCGGGGGGAGGAGTCGAGCGACCGACCTCGCTTCGACTTGGACGTGATACGGGAGGCGGGCCCTGCGGCTTCGAGTCTTTGGCTGGAGATTCTTCATGGCAGGGTCCTTGGCCGGCCTCCGGCGGGACTCGTGGATCCCAGACTACAATCCCCGTGCCGAGCCGATGCAGCGCGTAGGTGTAGTGGTTGCGGCATGTTACGGAGCCCCACGCCGGGACGTCGCTGTAAAAGCGACGGTGCGGGACAACGCCAGGGTACGGCAAACCCGGGCGAATGCGACCGGTGGAGGCTCGACCGCGCGGGCGCCGGCTCTTACGAATGAGGCGCAGGAGCGCCGGTGCGGCGCGTCGAGGGCTCATGTTCGTCGACATCGAGGACGTCTCCGAGAAGCTCGCCCGCGCCGGCTACCTCCCGTCCCGGGACATCGCGACCGCCGTGTTCCTCGCGGATCGGCTGGAGAAGCCCATCCTGGTCGAGGGTCCTGCGGGCGTGGGGAAGACCGAGCTGGCGCGCGCCTTCGCGCAGGCCTCCGGGCGCGCGCTCGTCCGGCTCCAGTGCTACGAGGGGCTCGACGAGTCGAAGGCGCTGTACGAGTGGGAGTACGCGAAGCAGCTCCTCTTCACCCAGCTCCTGCGCGAGCGGATCGGCGAGGCGGTGTCCGGCGCCGGGTCGCTCGCCGAGGCCGCGGACCGGATCGCGGGGGAGGGGAACGTCTTCTTCAGCGAGCGCTTCCTCGTGCCGCGCCCGGTGCTGCGCGCCATCACGAGCGCGGAGCCCGCGCTCCTGCTGGTGGACGAGATCGACAAGGCGGATCCCGAGCTCGAGGCGTTCCTGCTGGAGGTGCTCTCGGAGTGGACGGTGACGGTGCCGGAGCTCGGCACCGTGCGGGCGCGCCAGGTGCCGCGCGTGGTGCTGACCTCCAACGCCGCGCGCGATCTCTCCGACGCGCTCAAGCGGCGCTGCCTCCACCTGCACATCGACTTCCCCTCGAAGGAGCGCGAGCTCGCGATCGTGAGGGCGAAGGTGCCTGACGCGGCGGAGGCGCTCTCGCGCGCGGTCGTCGCGGCGGTCGCCAAGCTCCGCGCCCTGGACCTCAAGAAGGCGCCGTCCATCTCCGAGACGCTCGACTGGATTCGGGCGCTCGCCGTGCTGAACGCGACGGAGCTCGATCCCGCGCTGCTCGACGACACCCTGAACCTCGTCCTCAAGTACGAGTCGGACCTCGCCAGGGCGCGCGAGCGCAGTGGTGAGCTGCTGGCCGCGGCGCAGCTCGGCTGAGCTCGCGGCGATCGCGGCTCAGCCCCTGGCGGACGCCGCGCCCTGCATGCGCGACGGCACCTGCACGAGCTCCTCGCCGGGCAGGACGAGCGCGGTGAGCCGCCCGCCGTAGACGCAGCCCGTGTCTATGCCCAGGCAGGACACGCCCGGCGCCGGCGTGTCGCGGATCGGCTCCACGAGGCTCTGCGGGTGGTGGCCGTACACGACGCGCTCGGGGCCGGCCCACACCTCGGCCCAGCGCCGCACCCCCGGCTCGCCCGCGTCGCCGCGCACGCGTCCCACCGGGCGGCCCTCCGCGTCCACGTAGCGCAACCGGACCATCCAATCCGGCGGCTGCGCGGCGATCGGCCTGCCCGGCAGGAAGCCAGCGTGCACCGCGACCCACCCGTCGCCGAGCGCGATGGTCCGGGGGAGCGCCGCCAGCCAGGCGAGATCGTCGCGGCGCAACGCCGCGTGCTGCGCGGCGCGGCGCGGATCGAAGCGGACCGGGTTCGCGTGCCGCCGGTCCCAGCGGCGGCGCGCCTCGTGCGCCGCGTACCGCAGGTGCTTCTCCTCGTGGTTCCCGAGGACGCACTCCGCGCGGAGCTCCCGGACGCGCCGCAGGACGCCGATGGGGTCGGGTCCGCGATCGAGCAGATCTCCCAGCAGGACGAGCCGGTCGCGTCCGCGGGCGAACCCCGCGGCCCGGAGCAGGTCGTCGAGCTCGGCGGAGCACCCGTGGACGTCGCCCACGACGAGCGTGCGGCGCGGCGCGGCCATCTCGCGGAGAATGTAGCGCGCGCGAGGGGCAGCGGCAGGCGATCAGCGATCCGGCCGCTCGTCCCAGTAACCGTCGTAGCCGGCGATCGCCTGCGCGTCGAACGCGGACCCCACGCGCCGGTCCACGATCCGCCACTCGCCGGCCACGGGCGCGACGAGGTACTCGCTGACGGTCCGCTGCAGGCGCCTCCCGTCGGCCGCGGGGTCGAGGTGGTGCTCCTCGACCGTGACCACCACCGTCCCGCGCGGCGCGCGCCGCACCGCGAGCAGCTGGAACGAGTCGAGCACGCGCGCCCGCGCGGCGTCGCGCCAGAAGGCCAGGGGATGCGCCTCGCCGGCCGCCTCCATGCGCTCGAGCTCCTCCCGGGTCCGCGGCGCAGCGAGGCGCGTCGCGGCGGCGTAGTGATCGGCGCGGGCCGGGATCGCGACGCCCGCCCGCAGCGGCCCCCGCGGACCGGCGAGCCGTACCGCGTCGAGGAAGCGGAGCACCACCCGCGCCGGCCCGCGCAGCAGGTTCTCCCGCGGGGCGCCTCGGGCGTGATCGGCAGCCCCGGGCGAGGCGGTGAGCGCGAGCGCGACCAGGAGCGCCGATGTGGTCATGGGTCGTCCCGCTCCGGGCGCGCGGCGCCGGAGCGCCACGACACCTTCGGTCCATCGCGCCCCGCGCGCAATCCGCGCACGGGTACCCGCCGCCGGACGCCCCTCGTGGTCGCCCGCCCGTGACGCGCGAGGCCCACGCTCGGCCGGCGCCGCGGTGAGCGATGGCTAGATTGGCGGACGACACCGGGGCTATGCTCGGTGGCCGCGCGGGAGTCCTCTCGCGAACCGCCCAAACCAAATGGAACAGAAGCGCGTCCTCATCGTCGAGCCGGACAACGCCTTCGCCCTGTCGCTCTCCGCGCTGTACCGCGAGGACGGCTGCGCCACGCGGATCGCCGCGAGCGCGGGCGAGGCCGAGCGCGAGATCGCCACGCGGCGTCCCGAGCTCGTGGTCTCGCGCGCGGAGCTGCCCGACCTGTCCGGGTTCTCCTTCTGCGCGCGCCTTCGCAACGACCGCGCGACCGCCGGCTTGCCCATCCTGCTGTACTCGTCGGACACGCCCCCCGAGGCCCTCGCGCAGCACGCGCGCACGCCGTGGGCCGCGAACGGCTACCTCGCGATGCCGCTCGACACGGACGCCCTGCGCAAGCTGTCGGCGCGCATCCTGGCGGCCGCCGAGCCCATCGAGAGCGCGGACGACGCGGTCATCGAGGAGGGCGAGGACGGGGTCGAGCTCGCCGGCGCGCAGGACGAGGTCCCGCCCCGGGAGGAGGAGGCACCTGCCGGGCCGAGCGCCGCCCCGGAGCCGCTCTCCGCGGCGGAGCCGGAGCCGGCCTCGCCGGACGGGCCCGCGCCCGCCGAGGGCGCCGCCCCGCCGCCGGTGCCGCGCCGGGCCCGCAAGGCCAGCGTCACCGAGGACGACCGCCTCTTCGTCGACCGTGTCTTCCAGTCGATCGCCGAGCGCCGCTCGCTCGCGGCGGAGGCCGACCGCCGTCCGCCGCAGCGCCGGGAGCTGAAGGAGACGCCCGAGGGGCGCGCGCAGCTCCTCCGCGAGGACCTGCGCTGGCGCGAGGCGCAGATCGCGCGGCTCGCCGAGGTGTGGGAGGCGCGCGAGCGCGAGCTGTCCGTCTTCGACGAGCGCCTGCACGAGCGGGACGTCGAGCACCAGGCGCTGAAGGACGAGGTCGAGGACCTCACGCGACGGCTGGCGGAGGCGCGCGAGCTGTTCGTGCAGAAGGAGCGCGAGTACGGCGCGTCGATCGACGGGCTCCTGCTCGAGAAGTTCGGCCAGGAGAAGGAGCTCATCGAGGTGGTCGCCGCGAACGAGCGGCGCATCCACGAGCTCGAGCGCGAGCTGCGCGCGCGGGACGAGGAGCTCCAGTCCCGCGGCGCCGCGCTCGCCCGCGCCCGCGAGGAGGTCGAGGAGCTCGGGCGCGAGGCGCGCGCCGAGGAGCACCGCTACGAGGCGCGCGAGCGCGAGCTGCAGGACGAGATCTCCCGCCGCACCGAGGAGCTCACCGCGGCGGAGGAGGCGCTGGAGGAGGCGCGCGAGGCGGCCGAGGCCGCCGCCCGCGAGGGGGCCCAGCAGCTCGACGAGGCGGCCGCGCGCCGCCGGGCCCTCGAGGCCGAGCTCGAGCGGACCCGCACCGAGCGCGACGCGGAGGCCCGCTCGCGCGAGGCCGCGCGCGTCGAGGGGGAGGGCCGCGTCCGCGCCGCGGAGGCGGAGCGCGACCAGGCCCGGGCGGAGGCGGAGAACCGGCGCGCCGAGCTGGAGGGGAGGATCCGCGAGCTCGAGGCGTCGCTCGCCGACGGTGAGCGCGCGAGGGAGACCGACGCCCAGGCGGCGCGCGAGGCGATCGCCGAGCTCGAGCGCGCGGTGG
Source organism: Anaeromyxobacter sp. Fw109-5 (assembly GCF_000017505.1). Classification (NCBI taxonomy): domain Bacteria; kingdom Pseudomonadati; phylum Myxococcota; class Myxococcia; order Myxococcales; family Anaeromyxobacteraceae; genus Anaeromyxobacter; species Anaeromyxobacter sp. Fw109-5. Next base: position 3,126,671 of record NC_009675.1, on the reverse strand, counting down.
CCGAGCGCGAGGCGACCGCGCGCGAGGGCGACGCGCGGCTGCGGCTGCTCGACGACGAGTACCGGCAGTTCCGGGACGCCGCGCGGGTCCGGGAGGAGGCGCTCGAGCGCGAGACGCAGGAGCAGCTCCAGAAGCTCGGCGAGGTCGAGGGGTCGCTCGACGCGCTCGGGCGCGCGTCGGCGGAGCGAGAGGCGGAGCTCCTGGCCGAGCTCGAGGCCGCGCGGGCCGCGCTGGACGAGGAGCGCGCGTCGGCGGAGCGGGCGGCCCGCGAGGCGGCGGCGGCCGCGGCGGTGCGGCAGGAGGAGGCGGAGCGGACGCTGGCGGGGGCGGAGCGGGCGCTCGCCGAGGCGCGCGCGGGCGCGGCGGCCCTCGCGAGCGAGCTGGACGCCGCCCGCGGCCGGCTCGAGGAAGCGGAGACGGCCTGGGCAGCGGAGCGGGAGGGGCTGCGCGGGGAGCTGTCGCGGGCGCGAGAGGAGCACGAGCGCCAGCGCGGCGCGGCCGACGGCGCGGCGCGCGAGCGCGACGCGCTGCGGACCGCGCTCGCCGAGCGCGAGGCCCAGCTCGACGTGCGCGGGGCGGAGCGAGACGAGGCGCGCGCCGCGGCCGAGGCGGCGCTCGCCGAGGCGGCGCGGGTCGCGGCCGAGCGGGACGCCGCGGCCGTCGCGCGTGAGGACGCGGAGCGCGGCGCGCAGGGGCTCGCCGACACGGTCGCCGCGGCGCGGGACGAGATCGCCCGGCTGACGGCGCACCTCGGCGACGTCGAGGCCGCCGCCGCGGTCCGGCAGGGCGAGCTCGAGGGGCTCCTCGCCGCGGAGCGAGCGCGGGGTGGCGCCCTCGAGGCCGAGCTCGCGGAGGCGCGCGCCGCGGTCGCGTCGCGCACGGCTGAGCTGGGCCAGGCGGAGGAGGCGCTCGCCGACGTGCGCCGGAGGCTGGAGCGGCGAGAGGGTGAGCTCACCGTGGAGCTCGCGGCGCGCGCCGAGGCCGCCCGCAGGGCGGAGGCGTGGGCGGCCGAGCTCGAGGCGAAGGCCGAGGAGCGGCTCCACCGGGCTGAAGCGCTCTCCGAGGAGCTGCGCCGCGCGCGCGAGGCGCTCGACGCGCTCTCCCGCGAGGGCGAGCGGAGGCAGGCGGAGCTGACCGGGAGGCTCGAGGCGCAGTCGGCGCTCCTCGAGGCCGAGCGCGCCGACAGGGAGCGGCTCGAGGGGGCGCTCGAGGCCGCGCGGGCGGAGGGGGCCGCGCAGGCGGAGACGCTCGCGCGGGAGCGCGACGCCGCCAGGGAGGCGGCGGGAGAGCTCGAGGCGCGCCTGGCGGGGGCGGAGGAAGACGGGGCGCAGCTCCGCGGCGCGCGCGACGCGCTGGCGACGGAGCTGGAGGCGCGCGACGCCGACGAGGCGGCCCTCCGGGAGGAGCTGCGTCGTGCCGTCGCGGCCGGGGACGCCGCGGAGTCCGAGCGCGTCCGGCTCGAGGCGGAGCTCACCGCCGAGATCACCGCGCGGGGCGACGGCGAGGCGCGCGCGCGGGCGCACGCGGCGGCCCTCGAGGACGAGCACCGCCGGCGCGAGGCGGAGCTGCTCGCGGAGCTCTCGAAGAAGACCGAGGCCGCCGAGGCCCTCCACGAGCGGTTCGAGGAGCTCGCCGCGGAGCGCGCGCGCCGCGAGGACGCGCTGCAGAAGGAGATCGCCGCGCGCACGGAGGCGCTGCACGCGGCCGAGCGTCGCGAGCGCGCGGCTGCCGAGACCGCGGCGGCGCGCGCCGACGAGGCGCGCCGGCGAGCAGCGGACGCGGAGGACCGGATCGCGCAGCTGCTCTCCGCCCGGGAGGCGTCCGAGGCGGCGCGGCTCGAGGCGCGCAAGCGCGTCGACGAGATCCAGGCCCAGCTCGCCGCCGCGGCGACCCGCGCGGACCGCGCCGAGGCGCGGGTGCGCGACGTGGAGCAGGCGCTCGCGTCCTCCCATCGTGACCGCCAGCGGATCGAGACCGAGCTGCAGGCGCGGATCGGCCAGGCCGAGACGCGCGCGGCGGAGCTCGCCGCTCGCGCCGATCAGGGCGCGCGCGACGCGGCCGTGGCGCAGGCGGCGCGCGCGCGCATCCAGGAGCTGGAGGCAGCGCTCGCGCAGGCCGGGCAGGCGCGGGCGCGGGCGGAGAGGGAGCTCACGGCGCGCGCGCAGGCCGCGGAGGCGCGGGCGGTCGAGACGGCCCGCCGCGTCGAGCAGCTCCAGGCGGAGCGCCGCGAGGTCGAGGGCCGTGGCATCCGCGCGGTCGAGGAGGCCCAGGCACGCTTCCGCGACGAGCTCACCCGCCGCGACGAGCTGCGGGCGCAGGAGCTGCAGCGGCTCCACGCCGCGCTGCAGGAGCGCGCGCGCCGCGAGAAGGCGCTGGAGCTCGAGCTCGCCAGGATCCGAGGGCCGGCCCGTGCCCCGGCGACCGCGCCGGCGGCGCCGCCGCCGGTCCCGGCACGTCCGGCGCCGGCCTCCGCGCCCCAGGGCAGGGCGTCCGCCGTGGCCGGCGCGCGCGAGGACTCGGGGGAGGAGTGACGGGCTCCCGCGACCTCGAACCCGCAGCGCGCGCGCTGCGCTCGGGGGGGCCGCCGGTCAGATGCCTCCGCTGCTCGCCCGCGGCGGCGCCACGGCCGCGGGGGGAGCTCCCTCGCCGGGCCTGAGCTCCCCGGCGTCGGCGTCGGACGCGCTGCGCTGGTCGCGCTTGCGGCCGGGGTGATCGCGCATCCCCGCCGCGTACGCGCGGACGACGTCGCGCCCCGCCCGCTTCGCCGCGTACAGGGCCCCGTCCGCGGCGTCGATGAGCGCGGGCAGGTCGCGCGCGTCGTCGGGGTAGACCGCGACCCCCACCGAGATCGTCACGTGGCCGGGGCCGACGCCCGGGTGCGGGATCCTGGCGGCCGTCACGGCCTCGCGCAGCTTCTCCGCGGCCGCCAGCGCGGCGCCCCGGTCGGCGCGGGCGAGCACCACGGCGAACTCCTCGCCGCCGTAGCGGGCGACGAGGTCCACGCGCCGCACCGCGGCCCCGAGCACGGCCGCGACCCGCCGCAGCACGGCGTCCCCCGCGGCGTGGCCGAAGGCGTCGTTGTAGCGGCGGAAGTGATCCACGTCGACGAGCGCCACCGCCGTCGCGTGCTCGAACCGGGCGCTGCGCTCGAGCTCGTCCTCGAGGCGCGCGAAGAGGCTCCGCCGGTTGTGGGCGGCCGTGAGCGCGTCGGTCTGCGACAGCCGCACCATCTTCTGGTGCAGCCGTGCGTTGGCGACCGCCATCGCGGCCTGCGCCGCGATCGCCTCGAGCAGGCGCCGCCCGCCGGGGGCGAGCTCGCCAGCCGGGCGGAGGGCGATGGCCCCCACGGCATCGTCCGCGCGCGACATCGGCACCTCGATCCAGCCCGGCCGTGCCTGGCCGGGGGCGAGGCGTGCGCCGACGGCCGCGTCGCCCGAGCCGTGGGCGGCGCGCACCACCCGCTCGCCGGTGGCCTCGTCCACGAGGAGGACCTGCAGCTCCGGCGCGTCGAGCGCGCTGCCCACCTGCGCGGCGGTGGCGCGCAGCAGCTCGTCGAGGTCGAGGGTCGCGCCGAGGGTGCGCCCCAGCTCGAAGAGCAGCGTCAGCTCGCGCACGCGCGCCTCCAGCTCGGCCTTCAGCGCCAGCTCGCGCTGCATCGACGCGATGGACGCGGCGTCCTCGATGCGGCGGACGTGGAGGTCCGTGATGGCGGCGAGCGTGTCGTTGTAGGTGCGCGCCACCTGCCCGATCTCGTCCTCCCCGTCGATCGGGACGCGGTGCAGGAAGTCGCCCTCGCGCGCGCGGCGCATGCCCGCGGCGAGCCTGCGCAGGCGCCGGTCCACGAACAGGCGCACCGCGACGAGGTGCGTCGCCGCGAGCCCGGTGGCGAGGAGGACGAGGGCGAGGAGCGCGGCCTGGTGGAGCGGCTCGGCCTCGGGGGCGAGGCGCCGGGTCTCGTGGCGCAGCCAGAGCACGCCAGCGAGCGAGATGAGGAGGGCGGGTGCGCCCACCGCGACGAGCAGCTTGCGGCCGATGGAGCGCCGGATCGATCGGAGCATGGGAGAGGGAAGGTTATAACCCGGCCCATGCGTCTCCTGACGAGCGACCGGCTCGCCGCCTTTCCCCACGGCTTCACGACCCGGGCCGGAGGGGCCTCGGCTCCGCCCTGGGACACCCTGAACCTGGGCGGCGCCGTCGGGGACGAGCCGCTCCGCGTGGACGAGAACTGGCGCCGGCTGGAGGCGGCGACGGGGCTCGGCTTCGCGCGCGTCCGGCAGGTCCACGGCTCGCGCGTCGTCCGCGTCGCGGCGGCCACGGCGCCTGCCGAGGAGGCGGACGGCGTCGTCTCGGTCGCCCGGGGCGTCGCGGCGTGCGTCTCCGTCGCGGACTGCGTGCCCGTGCTCCTGGCGGATCCGGAGGGGCGGGCCGTGGCGGCGGTCCACGCCGGCTGGCGCGGGACGATCGAGCTCGCGGCGGCCGAGGGCGTGCGCGCCCTCGAGCGCGAGGGCGCGGAGCCCGGGCGGCTGGTCGCCGCGATCGGCCCGTCCATCGGGCCGTGCTGCTACGAGGTCGCGCCCGAGCTCGCGGAGCGCTTCCGGCGGCGTTTCGGTCCCGAGGTCGTGCGAGGCGCCCCCGGCGCACCCCGGCTCGATCTCTGGCGGGCGAACCTGCTCGCCCTGGAGGAGGCCGGCGTGCGCGCCGAGCGGGTGGACGTGCTCGGCCGCTGCACCGCGTGCGAGCGCGAGACGTTCTTCTCGCATCGCCGCGACGCCGGCCGCACGGGGCGCCAGGTGGGCTTCATCGCACCCGCGGCTGGGCCGTCCGTCGCACATTGGCGGCGTCCAGGCGAGGGTCCCCTTCCTTGACGGGCGGCCCCCGGCCCCTAGAATTTTCGAGGTTTGAGGCATCTCCTCTCGCGAATCGCCCCCGCGGCGCTCGTCGTGCTGCTCGGCTGCGCCGGGGGCGGCGGCGCCGCGCCCTCCGAGGCGGACGCGCTCCGCGCAGAGCTCCGGGCGCTGCGCGCCGACAACGAGGCGCTCGCTCGCAAGGTCGATGGGCTGTCGGCCCGCCTCGACCTCGTGGCCGCCCGCGGCGCGCGCGAGGACCGAGGCGCCGCCGCGCCGCCCGCGAGGTCTCCCCGCGTCGCGCTCGGCGAGCCGCTGCCGCCGGTCATCCCGCCGGACCTCGCCATCGTGAAGGTCGCTCCCGCCGACGAGCCACCGCCCATCGTCCTCACCGAGGCGAGCCTCCCCCTCACTCCCGCCCTCACCGCGCGCGCCCGGCGCACGCCGCCGCCCGTGCCGACCGCCATCCCCATCGCCGATCCCGCGCCTGGCCGCGTCGAGGCGCTCGCCCTCGGCCGCGGTCGAGAGCTCTCGGCGGAGGCGGATCGCGAGCTGCGCTCGGCCCGGGAGCGGCCCGGCGTCGGCCGGGCGCACGCGCTCGAGGACTTCGTCGCGCGCTACCCGCGCCACGCCGCCGCCGACAACGCGCTCGTCGAGGCCGCGGAGGCGTACGCGACGTCAGGGAAGGACGACGCGGCGTGCGCCCTCGCGCGGCGCGCCGCCGACGACTACCCGGCGGGAGACGCGCTCAGCGGCGCCCTGGAGCGGCTCGCCGCCTGCGAGGCGCGGCGCGGCGAGGTCGCGGCGGAGCGCCGCGTCCTCGAGCGGCTCGTCTCAGAGTTCCCGAGGACCCCGGCGGCGGAACGCGCCGGGACGCGCCTCGCAGCCATCTCCGGGCACGGCGGCGATCCGTCGCCGCGCGTCCCGGCAAGGAGCGGTCCATGATCCGCAGATTCGTCGCCGTCCTCGCCCTCGTCCCCGCCGCGGCGCTCGCGCAGTCCGGGGCCCTCGACGCGGCCAGCGCCGCCGCAGAGGCGGCGGGCGCCGACGCGGCCCGGATCGAGGCCGCGGCGGCCGCGCCGGCCGAGGAGTCGGCCGCGCCGTCCGCGGAGGCCGCGCCCGAGGCTGGCGCCCCCGCGCCGGTCGTCACGGGGGACGTGGTCGCGCTGGAGGACGGCTCGAGGGGCGAGTCGACGCCCGACACGTACACGATCCGCCCCGGCGACACGCTGTGGGATCTCTCCGGCCGCTACCTCAACAACCCCTGGTACTGGCCGAAGATCTGGTCCTACAACCCGGACATCGAGAACCCGCACTGGATCTACCCCGGCAACCTGCTCAGGTTCTTCCCGGGCGCCGACGAGGCGCCGACGCGGGTCGAGCCCGCCGGCGCCGAGCTGGTCGCGGAGGCGGAGGAGCCTGCGCCGGCGCGGGAGCTCGAGGACTTCTCCCGCGCGAACATGAAGGGACCGGAGAGCGTGGACGACGACACGGTGGCGGTCGCCGGCCCCTACAAGATCGGCTACGTCGCTCCGCGCGCGCTCCTCGCCCGCCACGACACGTTCGTCACGCCGCGCCAGCTCGCCGAGTCGGGCTCCATCTCCGCCGCGTTCGAGGAGAAGCTCCTCCTCGCCAACCTCGACAAGGCGTACGCGCGGTTCGAGACCCGGGCCGGGGTGAAGGAGGGCGAGACGTACGTGGTCTACAAGACCGAGCGCCCGATCCGCCATCCGCGTACCGGCGAGCTCTTCGGCTGGCAGTCCACGGTGCTCGGCGCCGCCAAGGTGGTCGCGGTGGACTCGAAGGCGGCGACGCTCGTCATCACCCAGGCCTTCGAGCCGATCGAGCGCGGCGCCATGCTGGGCCCCTGGACGGAGCGGTTCCTCCACCGCGTCGATCGCCGCGCCAACCGGCGCGCGCTCGAGGGGACGATCGTCGGAGGCCAGGTCCAGGTCGTGACCCAGCTCGGCGAGCACCACGTCGTCTTCATCGACCGCGGCGCGGCCGACGGCGTCGAGGAGGGGAACGTCTTCACGGCCGTCCGCGCCGGCGACCCCTACGGCCGCGCCCCCGGCATGCCCGAGTGGGACCCGAACCTGCCCAAGGAGGACGTCGGGGAGATGCTCGTCATCGACGTGAAGGAGCGCGCCTCGGTCGCGCTCGTCACGCGCAGCATGCTCGAGCTCGCCATCGGCGACCGCGTCGAGATGCGCGCCCAGGCGGCGAGCGACGGGGCGGGCGGTCGCTAGCGTCGCTCCGGGCACGGCGCGGCGAGACGGAGGACCTCCGACCCGCGCTCGGGCGTGTGCGCCGAGAGCGCCGAAGCAACTGGAAATGCTGGCGATTGAGGTCGCGGGCGCGCCCGCCGGCGGGCGCGTGCTGCGGGTACGTCCCGTGCATTGGACGACGGGGCCCCACCTTGACGCCCCATCACCCGGTGGGTATATGGCCCCGCTCCCATGGAGTCGCCGCGCACCATCCGGCCGGGCGACGGCCACTACCCCGATCGGCTCGCGCTCACGCCCGACCGTCCGGCGGAGCTACGGGTTCGCGGCACCCTCTCCGAGCGGCGCCGGGTGGCGGTGGTCGGCTCCCGGCGTCCCGACGCCTACGGCGAGGAGATGGCCGGCGCGCTCGCGGCCGGGCTGGCGCGAGCGGGAGTGTCGGTCGTCTCGGGCGGCGCGCTCGGCGTCGACGCGGTCGCCCACCGCGCGGCGCTCGATTGCGGCGGACACACCGTGGCGGTGCTCGGCACGGGCGTCGACGTCCTGTACCCCGCCTCGAACCGGGCGCTGCTCGAGCGCGTCCTCGAGCAGGGCGGCGCGATCCTGTCCGAGCTGCCCGACGGGACGCCGGGCTACCCCGCGAACTTCCCGCGCCGCAACCGGATCGTCTCCGGTCTCTCCGAGGCGGTCGTCGTGGTCCAGGCCGGCGAGCGGAGCGGCGCGCTCATCACCGCGGACTGGGCGCGGACGCAGGGGGTGCCGGTGTTCGCGGTCCCCGGCGACGTGCGCGAGCCGCTCTCCGCCGGTCCGCTCGGCCTGCTCCGCCGCGGGGCGCGCGTGGCCGCCTCGGCGGACGACGTCCTCGAGGCCCTCGGCATCTCCGGCGCGCCGGAGCCCGCGCGCCAGCTCGCGTTGCCCGCGCTCGCGGCAGGGGAGAGCGCCCTGCTCGCCGCGCTCGCCCGCCGCCCGCGCCACGCGGACGATCTCGCGCGCCAGGCGGGCCTCGCGCCCGGCCCGGCGCTCGCCGGCCTGCTCTCCCTCGAGCTCGAGGGTTTGTGCGAGCAGCGACCGGGCCATTACTTTCTGCGCCGCACGTAGGGGGACCCCGAGAGATGCCGAGAGCCACGAAGGCTGCAGCCGCCGCGGAGGGCGTGAAGGCAGAGGGCGTGAAGAAGGAGAAGGCCGCTCCGCCGAAGCGCGCGGCGAAGAAGGTCGCCCAGGGAGGCAGCCTCGTCATCGTCGAGTCGCCCGCCAAGGCGAAGACCATCAAGAAGTACCTCGGCCGCAGCTACGACGTGCGCGCCTCCGTCGGGCACGTGAAGGACCTGCCGAAGTCGAAGATCGGCGTCGACGTCGAGGCGGGCTTCACGCCGCAGTACGACGTCATCAAGGGCAAGGCCAAGGTCCTCTCCGAGATCAAGCGCGCCGCGCGCAGCGCCGAGCGCGTGTACCTCGCGACCGACCCCGATCGCGAGGGCGAGGCGATCGCCTTCCACATCGCGGAGGAGCTCGGCGACTCGGGCGACGGCCGCGTCCGCCGCGTCCTCTTCAACGAGATCACGAAGAACGCGATCCAGAAGGCGATCGAGAAGCCGCTCGACCTCGACCGCAAGAAGTTCGACTCGCAGCAGGCGCGCCGCATCCTCGACCGGCTCGTCGGCTACCAGATCAGCCCCATCCTCTGGAAGAAGGTCCGCCGCGGCCTCTCCGCCGGGCGGGTCCAGTCCGTGGCGGTGCGGCTCGTCGTCGAGCGCGAGCGCGAGATCGAGGCGTTCAAGCCCGAGGAGTACTGGACGCTCGAGGCGGAGCTCGCCGCGAAGCTCCCGCCGGAGTTCCGGGCCCGGCTCTCGAAGGTCGACGGCCAGAAGGCGGAGCTGAAGGAAGGCGCGGTCACCCACGCGCTCGTGAAGGACCTCGACGGCGCGACCTACGTCGTCGCCACCGTCGACAAGAAGGAGCGCCGCCGCAACGCGCCGCCGCCCTTCACCACGGCGAAGCTGCAGCAGGAGGCGGCGAACCGCCTCGGCTTCACCGCGAAGAAGACGATGACCCTCGCGCAGAAGCTCTACGAGGGCGTCGAGCTCGGCGACGAGGGCGCGGTCGGTCTCATCACGTACATGCGCACGGACTCCGTCCGGCTCTCCACCGAGGCGGTGGACGCGGCGCGCGGCTACATCGCCGAGGCGTACGGCCAGGATCACCTGCCGGAGGCGCCGAACGTCTACAAGACGAAGGCGAAGGCCGCGCAGGAGGCCCACGAGGCGGTCCGCCCGACCTCGCTCGAGTGGACGCCCGCGCGCGTCGCCCCGTTCTTCGAGCAGATCGGCGAGCGCGACATGTACCGGCTGTACGAGCTCATCTGGAACCGGTTCGTGGCCTGCCAGATGGTCCCGGCGGTCTACGACCAGACGACCGCGGACATCACCGCCGGCCGGGCCACGTTCCGCGCCACGGGCTCCATCCTCAAGTTCCCCGGCTACCTCGCCGTCTACGGCGCGAAGCCGCCGGAGGACGAGGCCGGCGCCGAGGAGGAGGCGAAGGAGAACGGCGATCGCGAGAAGGCGAACGAGGAGCGCCAGCTGCCGCCGCTCGAGGCCGGGATGATCCTCGACCTCCGCCGGCTGCTCCCCGAGCAGCACTTCACGCAGCCGCCGCCGCGCTTCAACGAGTCGTCCCTCGTGAAGGAGCTGGAGCAGCGGGGCATCGGGCGGCCGTCCACGTACGCCGCCATCCTCGAGAACATCCAGGAGAAGGGCTACGTCGAGAAGGTCGAGCGGAACTTCAAGCCGACCCACCTCGGCCTCGTCGTCACCGACGAGCTCGTGAAGAGCTTCCCGCGCGAGATGGACCTCGCCTTCACGGCCGGCATGGAGGAGCGCCTCGACGAGATCGAGGAGGGGAACGCGGCCTGGCAGCAGGTCCTGAAGGACTTCTACGACAGCTTCAAGGACGACCTCGCGAAGGCCGAGGTCAACATGCGCGACGTGAAGCGGCAGGAGATCGCGACCGAGCTCACGTGCGAGAAGTGCGGCAAGCCCATGGTCATCAAGTGGGGCCGCATGGGCGAGTTCCTCGCGTGCTCCGGCTACCCCGAGTGCCGGAACACCATGAACTTCAAGCGCGGCGAGGACGGGACGATCGTCCCGGAGAAGGAGGAGGACGTCCCGACCGACGAGAAGTGTCCCGAGTGCGGCGCCGCGATGGTCATGAAGCGCGGCCGCTTCGGCCGCTTCCTCGCGTGCACGCGCTACCCCGAGTGCAAGGGCACGAAGCCCGTCTCGATCGGCGTGTCCTGCCCGAAGGGGTGCGGCGGCTACATCTCCGAGAAGCGCTCGCGCCGCGGGAAGACCTTCTACGGCTGCTCGTCCTACCCGGGCTGCGATTTCGTGTCCTGGGACCGCCCGCGGAACGAGGCCTGCCCGCAGTGCGGGAGCGCCTACCTCCTCGACAAGTACTCCAAGAAGACGGGGCCGTACGTCGCCTGCCCGAACAAGGAGTGCGGCTACCGGCGCGACGCCGAGGCGAAGGCGCCCGGCGCCGCGAGCGAGGCGTAGGCCGTCCACGCCGGACGCGACGAGGCCGGCGACGGGGCGACCCGCGCCGGCCTCCGTGCGCCAGCGGTCCTAGAGGGTCGGAGGCTCCTGGGCGATGAACATCGGCGCCGCGGCCCGCTCGTCGCGCGTCGCGCACTCGGTACACAGGAGCGCGTAGGGCAGGGCGGCCAGCCTGCGAGGGTCGATCTCCTCGTCGCAGTCCCGGCAGATGCCGTACTCGCCCGCGTCGACGCGCTCGATGGCCGCGTCGATCTGCTGGAGCTCGCGCCGCTGGTTCTCGCCGAGGCGGGCGAGGGTGAACGCCTCGTGCTCGGTCTGCGCGCCCTCCTCGAACTCGGGATCCCGCTCCGCGGCGCGCAGCGCCTCGAGCTCGGCGCCGCCGCGACGGAAGGTCTCGAGGATCACGCGCCGGCGGCGCTGCAGCTCGCTCCTCAGGCTCCCCAGATCGATGTCGGCCACGTTGCGTTCCTTTCGTCGGGGCGATAGATGGAGCGCGCCCGGCCCGGCCGAAACCTCTCTCGCCGCCGCCCCCCGGGCCGCGGGCGCGCCCGGGTCGAAACCTGCGCACCGTCCGACGAAGCCGCCAGGTCGTCGGGGAATCGAGAGATCGGTAGGCGTCGGGCTGGCGGGCGGGCAGCCATGCGGCGGGACGACGGGTGAACATGGGACGCGAGCGCGTGACGGTGGTCGGAGGGGGGCTCGCCGGGAGCGAGGCCGCCTGGCGGCTCGCCCAGGGCGGCGTCGAGGTCGAGCTGGTCGAGATGAAGCCCGGACGCCGCTCGCCGGCGCACGTGCTCGACGGCCTCGCGGAGCTCGTGTGCTCGAACTCGCTCCGCTCCGACAACCCGCACAACGCGGTCGGGCTGCTGCACGAGGAGCTCCGGCGGCTCGGCAGCCTCGTGCTGTCCGCCGCGGACGCGACGCGCGTCCCGGCGGGGGATGCCCTCGCGGTCGATCGCGAGCGGTTCAGCGCGCTCGTCACCGGGCGCCTGCGCGGCCACCCGCTCGTGCGCGTGCGGCAGGAGGAGCTGCTGCGCCTGCCCGAGGGGCCCGGGCTCACGCTCGTGGCGACCGGGCCGCTCACGGGGGACGCGCTGGCGGCGGACGTCGCCGCGCTCGCCGGCGGGCGCCTCCACTTCTACGACGCGATCGCGCCGATCGTGGCGGCGGACTCGATCGACATGTCCATCGCCTACGCGCGCTCGCGCTACGGGAAGGGCTCGGGCGACGACTACCTGAACCTCCCGTTCGACGAGGGACAGTACCGGGCCTTCGTCGGGGCCCTCCTCGCCGGCGAGAAGGTGGCCGCCCACGACTTCGAGGAGCCGCGCTACTTCGAGGGCTGCCTCCCGATCGAGGTGATGGCGGAGCGCGGGGCGGACGTGCTGGCCTACGGCCCGATGAAGCCGGTCGGGCTCGAGGACCCGCGCACCGGGCGGCGGCCGTTCGCCGTGGTGCAGCTCCGCCGGGAGGACGTCGCCGGCACGGCGTACAACCTCGTGGGCTTCCAGACGCGCCTCACCTGGACCGAGCAGCGCCGCATCCTCCGCGAGTACGTGCCGGGGCTCGCCGGCGCGGAGTTCGTGCGGCTCGGGCAGATCCACCGGAACACGTTCCTCGAGGCCCCGCGCGTGCTCGCGCCCGACCTCTCCGCGCGCGAGCGGCCGCACCTGTTCTTCGCGGGTCAGATCACCGGGGTGGAGGGCTACGTCGAGTCCGCCGCGTGCGGCCACCTCGCGGCGCGCGCCATGCTGGATCGGCTCGCGGGGCGCCCCTTCCTGCCGCCCCCGGCGGCGACCGCACTGGGGGCCCTCCATCGACATCTCACCGGCGAGGCCCATCCGCCGGGGTACGATTACCAGCCGACGAACGTCGTGTTCGCGCTGTTCCCCCCGCTCACCGGGCGTCATCGCGGCAAGGCCGCGCGCAAGGACGCCCACGCCGAGCGGGCGCGAAAGGAGATCGCGCCGTGGATCGACCCCTGGACGCACACCGCCCGCGGAGCCGCCGCACCCTGACCCTCGCCGCGGCGCTCGCGCTCGCCGCCTGCACCGGACAGCGCGAGGGCGAGCGGCGCGGGCTCGGGCGGCCCGTGGTCGAGGGCCCGGTGCGTGCGCTCAGGGCCTCCGCGGACGGGGCGTGGCTCGCGTTCCTCCGCGACTGCGCCGACGTGAAGGGCCAGTACCTCCCGCCGCAGACCGCGAGCTGCGAGCTGGGCGTCGTCCCCGCGGCGGGCGGCGACGTCCGCCGGATCGCGAGGGCCGTCACCACGTTGCCCCACGGCTTCGGGTGGGCGCCCGCGGGCGACGTGCTCGCGGCGCTCGGAGACTACGACTACCTCGCGGGCGCCGGGACGCTCTACGTCGCGCGCGGCGGCGCCGAGCCGGCCCGGATCGCCGACGGCGTGACCTTCACCGGCTTCGTGCCCGGGGGCGAGCGCGTGGCGGCCATCGCCGCGGGCCGGCTGCTGTGGGTGAACCCGGGCGAGAGCCCCGCCTGGCTGCCGGGGGCCGAAGGGCTGTCCTCGTTCGAGCTCGTCGCGGGCGACGCGGCGCCGCGCGGCGGCGCGCCGGCGGCGCTGGTGCGGCGCGCGGTGAGGTCGGGCGGCACGCTGCTCGCGGTGCGCGCCCGGAGCGAGCCGCCCGCGCGGGTGGCGGAGGGGACCGGCGAGTACGCGTTCGCCCCCGGCGGCGCGGCGTATGCCTTCACGGCGCAGGCAGGGAACGGGTACGACCTCATGCTCTCGACCGGCGGCGCGCCCTCGCGCGTCGCGCGCCAGGTGCACGCGTTCGCCTTCTCCCGGGACGGCGCCGCCCTGGCGTACGTGGCGGGCGCCGAGCCCGGGCGGCAGGGCGATCTCCACGTCGCGCCGCTCGGCAAGCCCGGCGCGCTGTGCGGCCGCGAGGTGGGCGAGTTCCGCTGGGCGGCGCGCGCGCCGCGCCTCGCCTGGCTCGAGCGGTACGACCCGCGCGTGCGGGCCGGGGAGCTCGGCGCGGGCGGCCCCGGGCTCGCGCCCCGGACCTTCGCCGCGAACGTCTCGGAGTTCGAGCTCTCCGCGGACGGCGCGCACGTCGCGATGATGCAGCACAGCACCCGCGGCGGGTACTCGGTGGACCTCGCGCTCGCCCACCTCGGCGCGCCGAAGGGCACGCCGGCCGAGGTGGTCGCGCAGGGGGTGTTCGGGTTCGCCTTCTCCCCCGACGCGCGCTGGCTGTATTACCGGACCCGCTGCACGCGGAACGGCGAGGCGTGCGATCTCGAGCGCGTCCCGGCCGCCGGGCTCGGCGGAGGCACGAAGCCGGAGCCCATCGCGCAGGGGGTGAAGAGCTTCGAGTTCGACCCGCGCGATCCCGAACGCCTCCTCGTCACCTGGCAGCGCGCCGACATGGTCGCGCTCGACGTGGCGGTGTGGGAGCGGGGCAAGCTCGTCTCGATCGACACCGCCGTGCTCCCCGGCAGCGCCCGCTTCCTCGGCCCCGACTCGCGCCGGGTCGCCTACGCGGTCGTCCATCCCAAGCGGGCGGGGGTGTACGTGGCCGAGCTGCCGAGGTGATCTCCACCGGGACGGGCCACCCAGGCCGCGCGTCCCGAGCGCAGCGCCCTGCCGAGCCTGTCGAATGACGGCGCGACGTCGACGGACGCCCCAGAACTCGCGCGGCCCCGGTCCCGGTGCTACCGATCGGCCGTGCCCGTCGACGAGGCCACCCTCCCGCCCGAGGTCCAGCGCTTCGCGGTCTATCTCCGCACCGAGCGGCGCGCCTCCCCGCACACCGTCAAGGCCTACCTCACGGACCTCTCCCAGTACGCGGCGTACCTGGCCGGCGCGGGGCAGGGCGTCGTGCCGTCCTCCCCCGCCCTCGTGCGGGCCTTCCTCGCCCGGGCGGCGGGCGAGGCGGGGGCCACGAGCCTCGGGCGGAAGCTCTCGGCGATCCGGACGCTGTACCGGTTCCTCGTGCGGGAGGGGCTCGCGGCCGGGAACCCGGCGCGATCCGTCTCCGGCCCGAAGCGCCCGATGCGGCTGCCCCAGGTGCTCCCCGAGGAGGAGGTGGCGGCGCTGGTCGAGGCGCCGGAGCTGGCCGCGCCGCTCGAGCAGCGCGACCGGGCCTTCCTGGAGCTCCTCTACGCGAGCGGGCTCCGCGTCTCCGAGCTGACCGGCCTCGACCTCGCCTCGATCGATCTCTCCGGACGGCTCGTGCGCGTCCTCGGCAAGCGCAACAAGGAGCGGATCGTCCCGTTCGGCGCCAGCGCGGGCGAGGCGGTGCGGCGCTACCTCGACGAGGCGCGGCCGATCCTGGCCGCGGGCCGGGACCACGCCACCGCGGAGGAGGCGCTGTTCCTCAACTACCGCGGTGGGCGGCTCAGCCCCCGTTCGGTCGCTCGTCGCCTGGACCGCTGGGTGCTCGCGACCGGCCTGCCGCGTCACGTGCACCCGCACGTGCTGCGACACTGCTTCGCGACCCACCTCCTCGGAAACGGCGCCGATCTGCGCGGGATCCAGGAGCTGCTCGGCCACGCCTCGCTCTCCACCACCCAGCGGTACACGCACGTGGACTGGAAGCGGCTGGCGGCGGTCTACGACGCCGCCCATCCGCGCGCGAAGCGCGAACGCGAACGGGGCTGATCGCGCCGGCGCCTGCGCCGGGGGATCTCCGCCATTGCCCTGGGCCCGCTCCGGCGCTACCTACGGGCGATGCGCCCCTTCCACGGGACCACCGTCCTCTGCGTCCGCCGCGACGGCAAGGTCGTCATGGCCAGCGACGGCCAGGTCACCCTCGACAAGACCGTCATGAAGTCCACTGCGCGGAAGGTCCGCCGGCTCGCCGAGGGCGCGGTCCTCGCCGGGTTCGCCGGCGCGACCGCCGACGCCTTCCAGCTCTTCGAGCTGTTCGAGAAGAAGCTGAAGGAGCACGCGCGCTCGCTGCCGAGGGCGGCGGTGGAGCTCGCCAAGCAGTGGCGCACCGACCGCATGCTGCGGCGGCTCGAGGCGATGCTCGTCGTCGCCGACCGGGAGCACATCCTCGTCCTCTCCGGCGCGGGCGACGTCATCGAGCCCGACCCCGTGCCGGGCGGCGGGGTGGTCGCCATCGGCTCCGGCGCGCCCTACGCGGTCGCGGCGGCCCGGGCGCTGCTCGGCCATTCGGCGCTGCCCGCCCGGCAGGTCGCGGAGGAGGCCATGAAGCTGGCGGCGGAGATCTGCATCTACACGAACGCGAACCTCACCTTCGAGGAGCTCTAGCCGTGAAGCCCCAGGATCTGTCGCCGAAGGAGATCGTCGCCGAGCTGGACCGCCACGTGGTCGGCCAGGGGAAGGCGAAGCGCGCCGTCGCCATCGCGCTGCGCAACCGGTGGCGCCGCCAGAAGGTCGGCCCGGAGCTGAAGGACGAGATCCTCCCGAAGAACATCGTGATGATCGGGCCCACGGGGGTCGGCAAGACCGAGATCGCGCGGCGGCTCGCCCGCCTCGCGGGCGCGCCCTTCGTGAAGGTCGAGGCGTCCAAGTTCACCGAGGTGGGCTACGTCGGGCGCGACGTGGACGCGATGGTGCGCGACCTCGTCGAGGCGGCGGTGAAGCTGGTGAAGGAGGAGGAGGTCGAGAAGCTGCGCGAGCGCGCGCGCGAGGCGGCCGAGGAGAAGGTCCTCGACGCGCTGGGGTACGGCGGCGGGCTCGGGCTCGGCTTCCGCAGCGCGGTCTCGCGCGTGCGCGGGGAGAGCGAGGCGGAGCCGCCGAGCCAGGGCGGCGGCCGGGAGCGGGCCCGCGCCCAGCTGCGCGCCGGGACGCTCGACGACGACGCCGTCGAGGTCGAGCTGGTCGAGAAGCCGCCCCCGCTGCCGTTCATGGCGCCCGGCATGGAGGACATGGCGCAGGGCCTCCAGGACATGATGGGCCAGCTCGGGAACAACCCCATCGTCTCGATGCTCGGGGGCGGGCCGAAGAAGCGCAAGCGCAAGCTCAAGGTGAAGGAGGCGCTGGACCTGCTCACCCAGGAGGAGGCGGCCCGGCTCGTGGACATGGACCGCGTCGTCCGCGAGGCGCTCGATCGCGCGCAGAACGCCGGCATCATCTTCATCGACGAGATCGACAAGATCGCCGGCCGCGACGCCGGGCACGGCCCGGACGTGTCGCGCGGGGGCGTCCAGCGCGACCTCTTGCCCATCGTCGAGGGCTCGAACGTCAACACCAAGTACGGCATGGTGAAGACCGACCACATGCTCTTCATCGCCGCCGGCGCGTTCCACGTGTCGAAGGTGTCGGACCTCATCCCAGAGCTGCAGGGCCGCTTCCCCATCCGCGTGGAGCTCGAGCCGCTCGGGCGCGAGGACCTCGTGCGGATCCTGAGGGAGCCGCGCAGCTCCCTCGTCCGCCAGTACACCGCGCTCCTCGCCACCGAGGGCGTGGACGTCCAGTTCAGGGACGACGCGGTGGAGGAGATCGCCCGCATCGCGGCGGACGTGAACGAGCGGATGGAGAACATCGGCGCCCGCCGGCTGCACACCGTGATGGAGCGGCTCCTCGACGCCATCTCCTTCGACGCGCCGGACCTGCGCGGCCAGCGGATCGTCGTCGACGCCGCCTACGTCCGCGAGCGGCTCGCCGGCATCGCCGAGGACGAGGATCTCGCCCGCTACATCCTCTAGGCGCCGCGCCGGATGGGCGGCCGCGCGCGGTTCCCCGTGCTGGAAACCCCGGCCCCGGCGCTGCTATAAGCCCGGGATGACCGGCAACAACGAGTCCATCGCCCGGCGAGCGCAGCAGGTGCTCACCCCGAACTACCGGCAGCAGCCGGTGGCGCTCGTGCGGGGCGAGGGCGTCCGCGTGTGGGACGCCGACGGAAACGAGTACCTCGACTTCCTGGGCGGCGTGGCCGTGAACGTGCTGGGGCACTGCCACCCCGCGCTGGTGAAGGCGCTCGAGGAGCAAGCCCGCACGGTGTGGCACGTCTCGAACCACTACTTCATCCCGCGCCAGGTGGAGCTCGCCGAGGCGCTCCTCGCGGTGACGCCGTGGGCCGCCCGCGCCTTCTTCTGCAACAGCGGCGCCGAGGCGAACGAGGCGATGCTGAAGCTCGCGCGCAAGCACCACCACGACCTCGGTCACCCCGAGCGCAACGTCATCGTGGCGTGCGACGACTCCTTCCACGGCCGCTCGCTGTTCACCGTCACGGTGGGCGGTCAGCCGAAGTATCGGGAGGGGTTCGCGCCGCTCGTCCCCGGGGTACGGCACGTGCCGTACGGCGACCTCGCGGCGCTCGAGGCCGCGCTCGACGACACGGCGGCGGCCTTCATCGTGGAGCCGATCATGGGCGAATCGGGCGTGATCCCGGCGCCCGAGGGGTATCTGAAGTCGGCGCGCGAGCTCACGCGGAGGAAGGGCGCGCTGCTCTGCCTCGACGAGGTCCAGACCGGCGTGGGCCGGACCGGCAAGCTGTGGGCGCACGAGTGGGCCGGCGTCACCCCCGACCTCATGTCGAGCGCGAAGTCGCTCGGCGGCGGCTTCCCCATCGGCGCGCTCCTCGCCTCGGAGGAGGTCGGCCAGCACCTCTCCGCGGGGAGCCACGGCAGCACCTACGGCGGCAACCCGCTCGGCTGCGCGGTGGCGCTCGCGGTGCTGGCCGAGCTGAAGGGCGGCGTGCTCGAGCGCTCCCGCGAGGTGGGCGCCCGGCTGCGCGCGGGCCTCGAGCGGCTCGCCGCCGGTGGCCGGGTCGCCTCGGTGCGCGGCCGGGGCATGCTGCTCGCCGTGGTGGTGAAGGGCGTGTCGGCCGCCGAGGTGATGAAGGCCGCCCGCGCCCGCGGCCTGATCGTGAACGCCATCGGCGAGGACGTGCTCCGCCTCGCCCCCCCTCTCACCCTCACGGCGGCCGAGGCAGACCTCGCCGTCGAGCGGCTCGCCGCGGCGATCGCGGCGGCGCCCGCGAAGCCCTGAACCCTCCGGAGGCTCCCATGGCCCGCCCGACCGGCACGAAGCGCGACTTCCTCCGCCTCACCGATCTCGACAGGTCCGAGCTCCTCGAGCTCCTGGAGCGCGCCGCGGAGTGGAAGCTCCTCGGCAAGCGGGGCCCGCGACCGCTCGAGCACTCCACCATCGGTCTCGTGTTCGAGAAGGCCTCGACGCGCACGCGCGTCTCCTTCACGGTGGCCGCCCACCAGCTCGGCGCCGACACCCTCATGCTGTCGCCGCGCGACACTCAGCTCGGGCGCGGCGAGCCCATCCGCGACACCGCCCGGGTGCTGTCGCGCTACCTCGACTGCCTCGTCGTGCGCACGTTCGAGCACTCCAAGCTCGAGGAGATGGCGCGCTTCGCCTCGGTGCCGGTGGTGAACGCCCTCACCGACTCGTCGCATCCGTGCCAGCTCCTCGCCGACCTGCTCACGGTGACGGAGCGCTTCGGCGCCGACGTGCTCGCGAAGGGCGGCCTCTCGGTGGCCTGGATCGGCGACGGCAACAACATGGCGAACAGCTGGCTCGAGGCGTGCGTGCTGCTCGGCTTCGACCTGCGGCTCGCCTGCCCGGAGGGCTACGACCCCGACCCGCAGCTGCTGGCGCGCACCGGCGGCCGCGGCCGCGTGGTCCGCTCGCCCGCGGAGGCCGCGGCCGGCGCGCACGTGGTGAACACCGACGTGTGGGCGAGCATGGGGCAGGAGCAGGAGGCGGAGGAGCGCAAGCGCAAGTTCGCCGGGTACATCGTGGACGAGGCGCTGATGCGCGCCGCGAGGCCCGACGCGATCGTGCTGCACTGCCTGCCCGCCCACCGCGGCGAGGAGATCTCGGAGTCCGTGCTCGAGGGGCCGCAGTCGGCGGTGTTCGACGAGGCCGAGAACCGGCTTCACGCGCAGAAGGCCCTGCTCGAGCTGCTCCTCGCGCCCCGCTGAGGTCTCCCGGGAGCGGTGGGCGCCGTGAGACGCACACCGTCCGTGGTGCGCCGCGTTGACCCTCCCCCGATCAGGCCGTAATGTCGGCTGAGCCAGCGGGTGGCGGGGGTCATCTGGCTTGAGCAGCGAGGGGCACAGCACATCCAGGGCCGCTCCCAGCGGGCAGGGCGACGACGTCGATCTCGACGCCGCCCGGCGTGAGGAGATCCGCTCGGCCGCCGCGCGCGCCTCCACCTGGACCCACTGGGAGGCGCTCGGACTGACCTGGAATGCCACGGCAGACGCCGCCCGGACGGCTTACCTCGAGAAGGTGAGGCTGTTCCATCCCGATCGTTACGCGGGGCAGCGGCTCGGCAGCTACCGGGAGAAGCTCGAGCGCGTCTTTCGCCGGATCACCGAGGCGCGGGACGTGCTCGGGGACGAGGAGCGACGCGCCGCCTACGCGCGAGCGACGGCGCCGCCCGAGGCGCGCGCCCAGCTGGAGGCGCGCCGCCTCGAGGACGAGCGCCGCACCGGCGAGCGCCGGGCCCGGCTCGCGCGTCAGAACCCGATCCTGGGACGGGCCGCGCGGGTCGCGGAGCACGTCGAGCGCGCGCGGCAGGCGATGGCCGACGGGCGGTTCGGGCAGGCCTGGAACGAGCTGCAGCTCGCGCTCGGCGCGGACCCCCGCCACGCCGAGGCCCTGCGGCTCGCCCCGGAGGTGCGTCGCCGGGCCGGCGCGCAGCGGGCCGCGCGGCTCGTCGAGGAGGGCGCCGAGGCCGAGCGCTCCGGGCGCCCGGGCGCCGCCCTGGAGGCGTACCGCGAGGCGCTGGAGGCGGAGCCGGGCAACGTCCGCGCCGCCGTGGCCGGCTCGCGCGCCGCGCTCGCCGCGGGCGACGTCGCGGGGGCGCGGTCGCTCGCGGACGCGGCGGTGCGCGCCGGGCCGCGCGCCGGCGTCGCTCACGAGGCGCTCGCGCACGTCCTCGAGGCGCAGGGCGATCGGAAGGAGGCCCGCCGCGCGCTGGAGCGGGCGGTGGAGCTGGAACCCGGGCTCGCCTCCGCGAAGGAGCGGCTCAGGAAGCTGCGCTGGAGGTTCCTCGCATGAGCGACCACGGGCCCGTCGTCGGGATCGACCTCGGCACGACGAACTCCGTCGTGGCGACCGTCCAGGACGGCGTGCCGCGCGTCATCCCCGGCCGCACCGGCCAGCCGCTCACGCCCTCGGTGGTCGCCGTCGCCAAGAACGGCCGCCGGCTCGTGGGCGCGCTCGCGAAGCGGCAGGCGATCACGAACCCGGAGGGCACCGTCTTCGCCGCCAAGCGGCTCATCGGCCGGCGCTGGGGATCGAGCGAGGTCGAGGACGCCCGCAAGGCGCTGCCGTACGAGCTCGTGGCGGGCCCGGAGGGGAACGACGTCCGGGTTCAGCTGGGCGGGCGCGCCGTCTCCATGCCGGAGCTCTCCGCCCTCGTGCTCGCCGAGCTCAAGGCGGACGCCGAGGCGTTCCTGGGCAAGCCGGTGCGGCGCGCGGTCGTCACGGTCCCCGCCTACTTCAACGACGGGCAGCGGCAGGCGACGAAGGACGCCGGGCGGATCGCGGGGCTCGAGGTGCTGCGCATCGTGAACGAGCCGACGGCCGCGGCGCTCGCGTACGGGTTCGGGCGTCAGGTGCGGAGCAAGGTGGTCGTGTTCGACCTCGGCGGCGGCACCTTCGACGTGTCGGTGCTCGACGTCGGCCGGAGCGTCTACGACGTCGTCGCGGTGGGCGGCGACACCTACCTCGGCGGCGAGGACTTCGATCGCCGTGTCATGGACTGGCTCACGTTCGGCTTCGCGAAGGAGCACGGCGGGGTCGACCTCCGCCAGGACAAGATGGCGCTCCAGCGCGTGCGCGACGCGGCGGAGCGCGCCAAGTGCGAGCTGTCGTCCGCGACGAGCGCCCCCATCCACCTGCCGTTCCTGATCGGCGGAGGGGAGGGGAAGGGCGCCCTCCACCTCGATCGGCAGCTCTCGCGCGAGGGGCTCGAGGAGCTCACCAAGGATCTCGTGGATCGCTGCATCGCGGTGACGGAGCGGACGCTCAGGGACGCCGGGGTCCGGCCGGCGCAGGTGGGCGAGGTGATCCTCGTGGGCGGCATGACGCGCATGCCGCGCGTGCAGCGCGCCGTGCGGGAGTTCTTCGGCCGCGAGCCGTGCAAGGGCGTCCACCCGGACGAGGTGGTGGCGCTCGGCGCGGCCATCCAGGCGCAGGCGCTCACCGCGGCCGCGAAGGGCGACGAGGTCCTCCTCCTCGACGTCACGCCCCAGAACCTCGGGCTGCTGGTCGTGGGCGGCTACTTCCAGACCGTCATCCCCCGGAACACCACCGTCCCCACCTCGCAGACGCACCTCTTCACCACGGTGACGGACGATCAGACCTCGGTCCGCATCGCCGTGCTCCAGGGCGGCAGCGAGCGCGCCATCGACAACGAGCTGCTCGGCGAGTTCGTCCTCGACGGCATCCGGCCCGCGCGGCGGGGCGAGGTGTCGATCGAGGTGACCTTCGACATCAGCGCGGACGGGATCGTCGGCGTCTCGGCGAAGGACGTCGCGACGGGCCAGCGGCAGTCGATCACCGTGACCGCGACCTCGGGCCTCACGGAGGAGGAGCTGCGGCGGATCCTGGACGAGCAGCTCGACGAGCAGCTCCAGCGCAAGCACTCCACCCGCGAGATCGAGGAGCGGCGCCAGTGGGTCTCCCGGATGGTGCGGGAGATCGAGGCGCTCGGGCCCGCGGCGCGGGGCGCGCTCGAGCGGACCCGCTTCGGGGGCGACGCCCTGCGCAAGGCGGAGGCGGTCCTCGCCCGCGCCAGGGCGGCGATGGAAGGGCGGGACGGCGACGCGCTCGCCGCGGAGGTCGAGCCCCTCGAGCGCACCCTGGCGCTGTACCAGGGGCTCGCCACGGGCGGCGGGCCTGCGGGGGGCGCCGAGCGATGACGGTGGCGGAGCTCATCGATCGCGGCGTGAAGGCGTACCTCGCCGGGCGCGTGAAGGACGCGCTCGCGGCCTTCCAGGAGGTCCTCACCCTGGACCCCGGGAACGCCAAGGCGCGTGGCTACATCGTCCGGATCCACGCGGTCACTCCCTCCTCGACCCCGCTCCCGGGCACGCACCGCGCCGTGACGCCGCCCCCCGGCGGGCGCACGGTGACCCCGCGGCCCTTCCCGGCGCAGCTCCGGCCCGAGCCCGCGCACGAGTTCGCGCCCTCCCCGTGGGACGAAGGCCCGGCCGCGTCGGCGACCTACGTGGTGGAGGCGGGCGGCGGGCTCGACCTCGCCGCCGTCTCGGAGAAGTCCGGGTTGCAGTCGCTCGTCCCCGAGGGGATCCCCGCGGCCTCCGCGGCGGCCGGCGAGCGGGACGAGGTGGGCGCCTGGCTCGCCGCGGCCAAGGAGCTGCTGGCGCTCGGAGACTTCACCGGCTCGCTCGAGCTCATCGAGAAGGTCCTCCAGGTCGAGCCGGACCACCCCGAGGCGCGTGCGTACCTCGCGCAGAACGAGTCGACGCTCGTCGCCATGTACGAGTCGAAGCTCGGCGCGACGTCGGGCGTCCCGCGCCTCGCGGTCCGGCCCGAGGAGGTCCTCTGGCTGAACCTCGATCACCGCGCGGGGTTCCTGCTCGCCCAGATCGACGGGACCGTGGACTACGAGGCGCTCTTCGCGCTCTCCGGGCTGCCTCGGCTCGACACGGCGCGCATCCTCGCGCGCCTGCTCGCGGACGGGGTCATCGCGGTGTAGCGCCCGGGCGCGGCCGCTCGCGGAGGCGACTTCGCCGGAAGGTGAACCCGCTCGTCGCCACGGGTGATAAGCTCCGGCCATGAGAGCTTCCACCGTCCGGGCCCTGATCGCCGCGTCGATCGCGGTGGCGACCGCGTCGCGTGCCGCGGAGACCTCGCTGAGATGCGACGGCGGCATCGTCTCGCTCGGCGACTCGGAGCTCGACCTCCGCGGCAAGTGCGGTGAGCCCGCCCTGCGGCACAGCCGCACGGAGGAGCGCGCCACGGTCGCGCGCGAGGAGGATCGAGGCGGCTCGGGGGTGCGCGTCGCCGCCACGGTGCGCGCCTGGACGTACGACTTCGGGCCGCAGCGCTTCCTGTACGTCGTCACCCTGGAGGGCGGCAAGGTCGTCGGCATCGAGCGCGGCGGCTACGGCTACGCCCCCGGGCGCCTCGAGTCCGCCCGGGAGCGCGCGCCCGCCTCGTGCGACTCGTCGAGCTTCCGGGTGGGAGCCCTCGCGCTCGATCTGCTCGCGAGGTGTGGCGAGCCGGCCTCCAAGGACGTCCGTCAGGTGGAGCCGATCCACGCGGACGGCGAGACGATCACCGCCGGGCCGTCCGTCGAGGTCGAGGTCTGGACGTACGACCTCGGACCGCGCCGGTTCACCCAGATCGTCACGCTCGAGGGGGGAAAGGTCGTATCGGTCGAGCGCGGAGGATACGGGTACCAGCGCTAGCCGGCCGAGCGCCGGGCCGCGGCGGCCCTGCGGCGCTGGAACGGGACGAAGTTTTCTGCTACGTCGCTCGGACCATGAGCCGCATCTACAAGTCCCTCCCGCCCAAGGGCACCGCGCTCGGCATCGCCTTCAGCGGCGGCCTCGACACGCGCTGCGCCGTCGCCTGGCTCTCCGAGCAGGGCATGGCCGTCCACGCCTACACCGCCGACCTCGCCCAGCCGGACGAGGCCAACCCGGCCGACATCCCGCCCATCGCGCTGCAGCACGGCGCGGTGAAGGCGCGGCTCATCGACTGCCGCGACGCCATGGTCCGCGAGGGGATCGCCGCCATCCAGTGCGGCGCCTTCCACCTCTCCTCGGGCGGCAAGAAGTACTTCAACACCACGCCGCTCGGCCGGGCCGTCACCACGACGGCGATCGTGCGCGCCATGCGCGAGGACGGCGTCCACGTCTTCGGCGACGGCTCGACGCACAAGGGCAACGACATCCAGCGCTTCTACCGGTACGGCATCCTGGTCGACCCGGATCTGAAGATCTACAAGCCGTGGCTCGACCAGGCCTTCGTGACCGCGTTCGGCGGCCGCAAGGAGATGAGCGAGTACCTCGAGCGCCGGAACCTCCCCTACAAGATGGGGACGGAGAAGGCCTACTCGACCGACGCCAACGTGCTCGGCGCCACGCACGAGGCGAAGGATCTGGAGCGGCTCGACACCGGGATGCGGATCGTGAACCCGATCATGGGGGTCGCGCACTGGAAGCCCGAGGTCGCCGTGAAGGCGGAGGAGATCACGGTCGTCTACGAGCACGGCCTCCCGGTCGAGCTGAACGGCAAGCGGTACGAGTCGCAGTACGAGCTGTTCCTCGAGGCGAACCGCATCGGCGGGCGTCACGGCCTCGGGATGAGCGACCAGATCGAGAACCGCGTCATCGACGCCAAGAGCCGCGGCATCTACGAGGCGCCCGGGATGGCGCTGCTGCACCTCGTCTACGAGCGGCTCCTCTCCGCGATCCACAACGAGAACACCCTCGACCTCTACTTCTCGCTCGGCCGCCGCCTGGGCCGGCTCCTCTACGAGGGGAAGTGGTTCGACCCCGAGGCGATGATGCTCCGCGACGCCCTGTCGCGCTGGATCGCGCCGGCGGTCACCGGCTCGGTCACCCTCGAGCTGCGGCGCGGCGACGACTGGACCCTCCTCGCCACCAAGGCGCAGTACATGAGCTACGCGCCGGAGAAGCTCTCCATGGAGCGGGTCGAGGAGCCGGCGTTCACGCCGGAGGATCGGATCGGCGCGCTCGAGCTGCAGAACCTCAACGTCGGCGACAACCGCGCGCTGCTCCTGCACCACCTCGACGCGGTGCGGGCGCTGGGCGCCGCCAAGGGCGGGCCGAGCATCTCGGCGCTGCTCGGCGCCGGCGAAGACGAGGAGTGACGTCGCCGCCATCCTCCGCCCGGCGATGAGCTCCCGCACCACCGCCCGCTCGGCTCCCCGAGCGCGGCGGGCCGAACGCGGCCGCTGGGCGGGTTGCCTCTGCCGCGCCCGCGTCCAGGCGGGCCTCCGTCGCTTCGCGCGCGCGGCGCCTGCCGCGGCCACCGGCGACCTCCCCGGCGTGCGCCCGTGCGGCCGCGCGAGCACGACAGCGGGGGAACCCGTCGTGCGGTCGCCACCGCGGCGCGGCGCCGGTATGCGCCACCGACCACAGGAGGTGGCCCGTGAAGGACCTACACTGCCGAGACGTGGGGTTGAACTGCGACTTCGTGGCGCGGGGCGAGGACGAGAACGAGATCGTGAAGCAGGCGGGGCGCCACGCGCAGCAGGCGCACGGGATGACCGTCACCCAGGAGCTCACCGAGACGGTGAGGGGGCTCATCCACGACGAGTCGAGCGAGGCGCACCGCCAGTCGATGGCCCGGCGCTGATCCCCGGTCCGCGACCGGCCGTGGCCGCGCCTCCCGCCCGCGGCCACGCCGAGCCGGGCTCAGTTCCTGATGATGGCCGTCCAGACGCCCTTCACGACCAGGCGGCCGTGCTGGTTGCGCGTGGTGGTGGTCACCTCGACGAAGTCGAGGTTTCCACGCTCCTGCAGGCGGGTGATCTCGCCCTCGGTCTCGAGCACGTCGCCCGGACGGACCGGCTCGTGGAACTCGAACTCCTGTTCCCCGTGGACGAGCCGGAGCACGTTCACGGCGAGCTCCGGGTCCGAGCAGGCGCGCGCGAAGGGCTCGATGGCGAACGTGGTCGCGAACGCCGGGGGGGCGACGATGCCGCCGTGGGGCGACGCCTTCGCGGCCTCCTCGTCCCAGGTCCACGGGTGATGGTAGCGGTCGGGCGGGCTCGGGAACGCGTGGCCGGGGACGCCGCCGCCGGTGGCGGCGACGAAGTCCCGGATCTGCTCGACGCTCACCTGGAACCGGAACGGCCCGTAGCGGCGGCCGAGGTGCTTCCTGTCGACGGGCACGCTCACCTCTCCCCGACGCGGGCCTCGGCCACCGCGCCCTTCAGCACGTCCTCGCCGCGCTGGTTGCGCGCGGAGAGCTCCAGCTTCACCGCGGCGCCCTCCACGGCGACGCAGCGTCCCTCGATCCGGATGACGTCGCCCACCTGCACCGGCTTCGTGAAGCGCGCCCGCAGGCGCAGGAGCCGGGCGGGATCCCCCAGGTACCCGACGCACGTGTCGGACAGCCACGAGAAGGTGCACATCCCCTGGAGGATGACGCCCTGGTACCCGGCGGCGCGCCCCACCGCCGGGTCGATGTGGATCGGGTTGTAGTCCCCGGAGGCACCCGCGTAGTAGACCGGCCGGTACGGGTCGACCTCCCGGACGAGCTCGAAGGTATCGCCCACGGTGAAGTCCTGGAGGCGTTTCATTCCATCCCTGTAAGGGAGAGCGGCCGGCAGCACAAGTCTCGGGCCCCGCCCGCGTCCCTGACGCCGCGCGTCAGGGGCTGGGTGACTTGCGGACGCGCTTCGCGCGCGCCGCCCGGTCTCGGTCACTCGCGCGGGTCGAGCGGATCGTCCGCCTCCCGGCCGCCCGCGGCCTCCTCGCGCCGCCGCGCGAAGGTGTTCTGCACGAACTCGATGAGCCGCTCGAGATACCCCGTGATGGGCGGGCAGCGGATGCCGGTGCCGTCGAGCAGGTCGAGCTGGTTCCGGCAGTTGTAGATGGCGAGGTGACTCAGGTAGTCGATGGCGGGCCGCTGCGCCCGCGCGAGCCGCTCCAGGCCCGGGAGCTGGAGGAAGGCCTGGAACGCGCGGGAGGGGAGCGACAGGGACGCCAGCCGCTTCCCGGTGCGCGCGGCGATGAGCTCGTACACGCGGCGCGCGGAGAGCGGAGCGGGATCCACGAGGTGCACCGTCTTGCCGGCCGCCGCCGGGTTCCGCGCGAGGGACAGCGCCGCCTCGACGACGAAGTCGATGGGCACGACGTTCAGCGGCGCCGCGCCGCCGGCCGGGAGCGGCAGGGGGACGGCGAGGGGGGACGCGACCAGCAGGATCGCGAGCGCGTACGGCCCCTCGAAGCGGTCGATCTCTCCGGTGCGCGAGTCCCCCACCACGATGCTCGGCCGGTAGATGGTGGCGGGCAGCTCCGCCTGGGCGCGGCGCACGAGCAGCTCGGCCTGGTGCTTGCTCTCCTCGTAGGCGTTGTGGAAGCGCTGGCCCATGGCCAGCTCGTCCTCGAGGATGACGCCGCTCCGGTCGCCCGAGACGAGGGCGGTCGAGAAGTGGTTCAGGCGCCGGAGGCGCGGCGCGCGCTGGGCCAGCTCCAGGACGTTGCGCGTGCCCTCGACGTTCACGCGCTTCACGTAGCGCGGGTCGGCGCCGAGCCAGGAGATCGCGGCGAGGTGCCAGACCTCGGTCACGCCGGCGGCGAGCGCCTTGAACTCGGCGCCCGAGAGCCCGAGGTGCATGTGCTCGACGTCGCCCTCGACGACCTCGGCGCGGCGCGCCCCCAGCGACGCGAGCTCGGCGCGCGCCGCCGCGGCGTGCTTCGGCTGGACGAGCAGCACGAGCCGGGCGCCGTCGGCCTCGGCCTGCACGAGCCGGCGGACGAGCCGCTTGCCGATGAAGCCGGGGTAGCCGGTGACGAGCTGCACGCGCTCGGGCGAGGACATCGCGCGGTCAATAACGCACGGGCGCGGCGTTGGGAAGCCTCCGCCCGAGCCCCCGCCGGAGGTCGTCGAGGAGCCGCTCGGCCTTCGGACCGAGGTCCTCCTCGTCGGCGTTGTCCACCACGAGGTCGGCGCGCGCGGCCTTCTCGTCCACGGGGAGCTGCGCGGCGAGCCGGGCGTCCGCCTCGGCGGGGGAGATCCCGTCCCGCCGCACCACCCGCGCGCGCTGGACGTCCCGGGGGGCCCACACGACCACGACGCAGTCGAGGGCCGCGTCGAGGCCGACCTCGAACAGGAGCGGGGCGTCGTAGAAGACGAGGTCGTGCCCGAGGCGCGCGAGCCGCGCGGTCTCGTCCACCATGGCGGCCCGGATGGCGGGGTGGGTGATCGCCTCCAGCCTGCGGCGGGCGCCGGCATCGGCGAAGACGATGGCGCCGAGCTTGCGGCGATCGAGCGCACCCGCGGCGTCCAGGACGTCCGGCCCGAAGGCGCGCGCGATCTCGGCGAGCGCGGGGGTGCCGGGCGCGACCACCGCTCGCGCGAGCGCGTCCGCGTCGACCACCGGGACCCCCCGCGCGCGCAGCGCCGCGGCGAAGGTGCTCTTGCCGGTGGCGATCCCGCCGGTGAGCCCGACGACGCGCACGCTACGGCCGCGCCTGCGACGCGCCGCCCTCGGGGGCCGCGGCCGCGCCGGCAGCGGGTGACGCGCGGGCCGGCTTGCCCGCCGAATACGTGATCGCCTCGACGTTGCCGTCCTTGCCGAAGTACACGGCCACCCCGCTCGCCGGATAGAGCCAGACCTTCTGGAACGTGTCCTCGACGAACGTGCGCTGCGGGGGCTTCCCGTAGGTCCCCTCCACGGTCTCGGCGTCGAGCTGGGCGGTGAGGAAGACGGTGATCTCCTGGACGCGCTCGGAGCCGTCCACGTGGAACTGCGCCTGGCGCGTCCCCGCCGGCGCGCGCTCGCCGTGGTAGGCGAGGACGGTCCGGGCGCCGCGCTTGGCGCGCGTCGCGGGCTCGCCGAAGCGCTCCAGGACCTCGCGCTGGGTGCTCACGCCGGGCTGGATGCCTTGCCAGGGGCGCGCCTGCGCGATCGACGGCGCCAGGGCGGCGAGGACCAGGAGAGCAGGGTGGACGAGACGCATGAGGCATTATACTCCGTGGCCCGTGCCCGCCCCCGTCCGTCTCCTCCTCGTGTGCGCCCTCGCGCTGCCCGCCGTCGCCCTCGCGGGCGATCGCGTCGGCCCCGAGACATGCAAGGCCTGCCACCCCGCTGCCTACGCGCGCTGGAGCGCCGGGCCTCACGCACGCGCCCGCGAGAGCCTCCCGCTGGAGCGCCGCGAGGACCGGCGCTGCCTCGGCTGCCACGCGCCCGACGCCGCCGACGGCATCTCGGGCGTGAGCTGCGAGGCCTGCCACGGGCCGGGCGCGCTCTACGCGGCGAGCTACGTGATGCGCGACCCCGAGCTCTCGCGGGCGCTCGGCCTCGTCGAGCCGGGTGCGCGCTCGTGCGGCGCGTGTCACACGGAGTCCACGCCGAGCCTGGAGCGCTTCGACCCGAAGAAGAAGCTCCCGCTCATCGAGCACTGGGTCGAAGAACGGAAGGGGCGCTGACGTGCCGGTCCAGGTCGTCTCATCGGAGTTCGTGAAGACCGCGACGCGCCCTCCCGAGTGGCCGCGCGGGCAGACCCCGGAGCTCGCCTTCGTCGGGCGCTCGAACGTCGGGAAGAGCTCGATGCTGAACGCGCTCACCCGCAAGAAGGGGCTCGCGCGCGTCTCGGCGACCCCCGGTCGCACCCGCGCGCTCCAGTTCTTCGACGTCGCGTACCGTCCCACGCCGGCGGCGCGGCCGCGCCACGTGCGCTTCTGCGATCTGCCCGGCTACGGGTACGCCAAGGTCTCGCGCGAGGAGCGCGATCGCTGGGCGGCGATGATCGAGGACTACCTCCGCGACCGCGACGTGCTGCGGGCGGTGGTGCTCATCGTGGACGCCCGGCACGCCCCCTCGGACAGCGACGTGGACGCCGCGGCGTTCCTGCGCGCGACGGGGCGCCGCGTGCTCGTGGCGGCCACGAAGATGGACAAGCTCCCGAAGACGCGGCGTGGGGCCGCCCTCCGCGCGGTCGAGGGGGCGCTCGCGCTCGCCAAGGGCGAGGCGGTGCCCTTCTCTGCGGTCGAGGGGACCGGCACGGACGCCCTGTGGGCGCGCATCGCCTCCGCCGCCACCGACGAGGGGGCGCCCGCGCCGGCCGGGGCCGGCGCGTAGCGCGCCCGCCGGAGATCCGCCGCTCAGTGGCCCGCAGAGGTCGTCGGCGGCATCCCCGTGTCGACCCCCATCTCCCGCTGGAACTCCTGGCCGGTGCGGCCCCGGCTCTTCCACGCCTCGCCGACCATCTGCCGCATCTCGTCCCCGCGCTTGGGTGCGAACATGAGGCCCAGGCCGGCGCCCACGAGCACGCCCACCGCGAACAGTCCGAGCCCCGTGAAGACGTCGCTCGTCGGGGTCCGCTCCTCGAGCCCCATCCGCCGTAGGAGCGCGTCGCGCTCGAGGTACTTGCTCATCTGCTTCCAGTTCAGGTTCTGGTTCATCGAGTCCCTCCCGCCCGCCTCGGGCGACGCACTAAGGCTGCGCACGCGTCGCCGTCCCTCACATTCACCCCGCGGGGCGGACTTCCGCCGCTCCGGTGGGCCGTTCGCGAGGCGGAGCTCCCGGGAGGCGCGCTTCAGGGGGCGACGGTCGTCGTGACGCCCGCTACCTCGATCGCCCGGGGCGCGGGCGGGCGCCGCGCCGACTCCGCTGGCTCGAGATCGACCACGAGCGGCAGGTGATCGGAGGCGCGCCGGGCGAGCGGGGTGTGGACGACCTCGCACCCCACGACCCGGAAGGCCGAATCGACGAAGACGCGGTCGAGCCGGAGCAGGGGGAAGCGGGAGGGGAAGGTGGGGGCCTCGTTGCGAGCCGCGTGGGCGCAGTCGACGAGCTGCCGGCGGAGCCAGCGCGGCACGGCCGAGCGGTTCGAGAGCGAGTTGAAGTCGCCCACGAGGACGAGGGGGTGCGCGAGGGCCGTGTCGCGGAGGATGTCGGCCGAGAGGAGCTGCGCCGCCTGCTTGCGGCGCTCGCGCCAGTGGAGTCCCAGGTGCGCCGAGAAGAAGTGCACCCGGACGCCGCCCACCTCCACGTCCGCGCGCAGGCAGCCGCGGGGCTCGCGCCCGCGCACGGAGAGGTCGTACGTCCGCGTCGCTTCGATCGGGTGGCGCGTGAGGATCCCGTTCCCGTAGGGATGGCCGCGGAAGCTCATCGTCGGCCCGAAGGTGCTCCGCATCCCGGTGAGGCTCGCGAGCGCCTCCGCGACGTCCCGTGGCCCGTCGGCCGCGAGCTCCCCGCCCACCTCCTGCAGGCCGGCGATGTCCGGACGGAGGTCGGCGATCACGCGCGCGATGCGCTCGGGATCGCGCCGGCCGTCCGTCCCGCGCAGCGAGTGCACGTTCCAGCTCAGGATCCTCACGGGGCCGCCCCTCCCGGCGGGAGGCGGAGTGGTGCCTCGCGGCTCACCTCCACAAGGTAGGACGCGCGACGTCCTCGCCACCCATCAGCCGCGGCGGCGCGCCTCGAGCTCGCCGAGGATGCGCTCGAGCCGCCGCTCCTCCCGCGCGACGTCGAACCCGGCCGCGCGCGCCCCATCCACGACGGCGAGGCAGAACATGAACAGGTCGACGTGCGCGCGCTCGGGGCGCTCGCCCGGGTGATCGCGGAGGAAGTGCGTGAGCTGAGCCTCTGCGCCGGCGAGATCTCGCAGGCAGACGGCGGCCGGGAGGCCTGGCAGCGGCCCGGTCCCCGCGGTCATGGGCGGGAAGGCGATGCCGGCGTCGGTGAGCGCGACCTCCGCGCCGTCGTCTCGCAGCAGCGCGAGGTACGGGCGCCCGCTCTCGGCGTCCTTCCGCTCCTCGGCGGCGGCGAGGCGCGCGAGGTCGAGGGCGAGCGTCTTGCCGGAGGCCACGTCGAGCAGGGCGGGGGTCGAGGCGTCGAGGAGGAGCGCGCCCGGCCGCTCGTGGACGAAGCGCTCGATGAGCGCGCGCTGGGCCGCCCGGTCCTTCACGGCGGTCATGTCTCCTCCGGGGGTGACCAGCGGACGGCCATGATGGTCAGCTCCGCCTCGCCCGCGGGCCGGAGGAAGAGGACCGTATCGCCCTCTTGCTTCCCGAGGAGGGCCCGGCCGAGGGGCGCCTCCACGCTGATGAGGCCCGCCGCGACGTCGAACTCGTCGGGCCCGACGAGCCGGAACGTGCGCGCCTCGCCCTCGTCGTCCTCGATGGTCACCCACGCCCCGAAGAACGCGCGGCCGTGCGGGTGAGGCCGCGGGTCGACGACGGTGAGGGCGTCCATGCGCTCCGACAGGAAGCGGAGTCGCCGGTCGAGCTCGCGGAGCTTCTTCTTGCCGTAGACGTACTCGGCGTTCTCGCTGCGGTCGCCGAGCGCGGCCGCCGCCTCCACCTCGGCGACGATCTTCGGACGGTCCACGGACCAGATCCGCTCGTGCTCCGAGGCGAGCCGGCGGAAGCCTTCTGGGGTGATGTAGCGGGGCTTCGTCATGGCGGACGGGACGGCCTTCATTGTAACCTCCGTCGACCGTGCGCATCAGCGACCTCCTCCGCTTCGCCCGCGAGCGCGGCGAACCCGTCTTCTCCTTCGAGTTCTTTCCCCCGAAGACGGACGACGGGGTGCGCCAGCTCTTCGAGACCGTCGAGGCGCTCCGGCCGCTCGCGCCGGCGTACGTATCCGTCACCTACGGCGCGGGGGGCTCCACGCGGCAGCGGACCCTCGAGCTCGTCAAGCGCCTGAAGCGGGACACTGAGGTCGAGGCGATGGCGCACCTGACCTGCGTCGGCGCCTCGCGCGAGGAGCTGGCGGCGGTGCTCGACGAGCTCGCCGAGGCCGGGATCCAGAACGTGCTCGCGCTCCGGGGCGACCCGCCGCGCGGAGAGACCAGCTTCTCGCCGCACCCTGAGGGCTTCCGGTACGCGAGCGAGCTCGTGGCCTTCATCCGCTCGCGCCCGGAGCGCTGGCGGTTCTGCCTCGGCGCCGCCGCGTACCCGGAGGGCCACGTCGAGACGCGGGACCTCGCGGCCGACCTCGCGAACCTCAAGCTCAAGGTGGAGGCGGGCGCGGACTTCCTGGTCACGCAGCTCTTCTTCGACAACGCGCAGTACTTCCGCTTCGTCGAGCGGGCGCGGGCGGCCGGCATCGCCTTGCCGATCATCCCGGGCATCATGCCGTTCACGAACGTCGACCAGACGGAGCGCTTCACGGCCATGTGCGGCGCGGCGATCCCGCCGCGGCTGCGGGCCGCGATGGAGGTCCGCCGCGAGGATCCGGACTCCGCGCGCGACCTCGGCGTGGCGTACGCGACGCTGCAGTGCGCCGAGCTCCTGCGCGGCGGGGCGCCGGGGATCCACTTCTACACGCTGAACCGCTCGACCTCGACGCGCGCCATCGTCGCCGCGCTCCGGGCGAGCGAGCCGTGGAGGGGCTGAGCGTTCCCCCGGCCCCCGCCGCGGCTGCCCGCGGCCTTATCTTCAGAAGGTGAACGACCGCTTCGCCCGGTTCGCGCTCGCCATCTCGGAGGTCGTGGGGACGCCCCGCGCGTTCCTGCTCGCGCTCGCGCTCGTCGTGGTGTGGGGGCTGAGCGGCCCGGTCTTCCACTTCAGCGACAGCTGGCAGCTCGTCATCAACACCGGCACCACGGTCGTGACGTTCCTCATGGTGTTCCTGATCCAGGCGACCCAGAACCGCGAGACGCGCGCGCTGCACCTGAAGCTCGACGAGCTCATCCGCGCGCAGCGGCGGGCGAGGAACATCTTCGCCGACCTCGAGCACGCGACCGACGAGGAGCTCGCCCAGCTCGAGGCCGAGTTCCGCAGGGTCCACGCGCGCGCCGAGGCGCGCCGCCAGGCGAAGGAAGCGAGCCGCCCGCACTGACGCGTCGCGTGTGGGACGCCCGGGCTTGAGTGCACACCCGCCCGGAGGCGACCATCGCGGTCACTCGGAGTGATCGACCATGCGCCGCCTGCTCGCCACGCTCGCCGTCCTCTCGCTCGCCGCCTGCGCGCAGAACACGACCCCCATCGAGGAGAAGGGCTACACGGGGAAGCCCCCGCTCGGCGTCGCCATCTCGGAGGCGGAGCTGCCGCTCGAGAGCTGGGCGTGGATCCCGTTCGACGACGCGACGTGCGCCGACGGCTCGACCAC
Organism: Anaeromyxobacter sp. Fw109-5; assembly: GCF_000017505.1. Classification (NCBI taxonomy): domain Bacteria; kingdom Pseudomonadati; phylum Myxococcota; class Myxococcia; order Myxococcales; family Anaeromyxobacteraceae; genus Anaeromyxobacter; species Anaeromyxobacter sp. Fw109-5. The sequence goes on along the minus strand of NC_009675.1, from coordinate 3,092,361 downwards.
GGGCCTCGCCGTGAACCGCGGCAGCGGACCCGACCTGCTCGTCTTCTTCGACGGGGGCGGCGCCTGCTGGGACTACCTCACCTGCGTGGCCGGCACGGCGGTGGACGATCGCTACGGCCCGGCGGAGTGGGAGGTCGAGCTGCGGGACTACGTCCCGAGCTCCCTCACCGAGCGGGCGCACCTGCCGCCCACGCTGGCAGGCGCCACGATCGTGTTCGTCCCGTACTGCACGGGCGACGTGCACGGCGGCAGCAACGTGAAGAGGTACGGGAACGACTTCGTGTCCGAGACCTGGAACCACGTCGGGCACGCGAACGTGCTCGCCTTCCTCGCGCGGCTCGCCCCGACGTTCCCGTCGCCGCGCAAGCTCGTGGTGGCCGGATCGTCCGCGGGCGGGTTCGGCGCGCTCGTGAGCTACGAGGCGTTCCGCTGGTACTGGCCGGAGGCGCAGGGCTACCTCGTGGACGACTCCGGCCCGGCGCTCGTGAGGAACGACGTCCCCGCCGACCTGCGCGACGCATTCTACCGCTCGTGGGGGCTCAATCAGGCGCTCGACCCCGTCTGCCTCGACTGCCGCACCGACCTGTCGGCCGCGTACCGGGAGCTGGCCGAGCTGCACCCCCAGGACCGGATCGCCTTCCTCTCGCACGCGCAGGATCCGGTGATGTCGGCGTTCCTGCTCTCGACGCCGGGCGGGTTCGCGGACGACCTGCGCCAGCTCGAGGCGGCGGTCTTCGCGCCGACCTCCAACGCGCGGGTGTTCTACGACGCCGACGGCGGCCAGCTCGACGCGCACATGCTGCTCACGCCGGCGACGCCGTCAGGCTCGGCGTCCTACGTGGCCTCGCACGAGGAGGGTGGCCGGACGCTCGCCGACTGGCTCGAGCTGATGGTCGCGGACGATCCCGGCTGGACGACGGTGATGGCCCCCTGATCGTGGCCGGACCAGGGGAGGCCGTCCGCTCAAGCCGGGACCGCCCGCTGCGCGGGCATCGCCCCGGTCTCCCTCCGGAGCGACCGCAGGAGCCCGACGCCGGCGGTGAGCGTCGCGTAGGCGATGAGCGCAGCGCCGGCGTAGAGCAGCACCCGGAGCGGCGGGGCGTGGGCGAGCCCGAAGAAGCCCCCCGGCACCAGGATCGCCGCGAGCGGCGCCGCCACCCGCGCGCTCCAGGCCGTCCCCTGGCCGAGCCTGGCGTGGTCCAGCAGGAGCTGGAGCACGAGCGACAGGATCACGAGGACGCCCGCGTGCGCGTGGCCGGCGCGGTACAGCGTCGCCTGCAGCGGCGTCAGCGCGGGGCCCGGGAGGCCGGCCTCGCCGGCGGTGACGACGCCGAGCACCGTGAGCCCTCCGAACACGATGGTCGGCACGGTCAGGAGCGTGATGCCGATCATCAGGCGGCTCGCGACGGACATACGGGATCTCCGGGCTCGGGCATGGAGGTACGAGCCAGAGCTAACGCTCCCTGCTCGCGCGCGCCAAGGCCCTCGCGATGGCCGCCGCGCCAGACGCCCTGGGGACGGGCGTGCCGCTGCAGGGCGCGCGTCGTCGTCGTCGCCCGCTTACGCCCCCGAGAGGTGATGGCATCGCCCGTGGCGAGCCGGCAGCACTTCGGGCGAGGTCTATGCGGAGATGGCCGACTGGAGCCCCAGCGTGGCGCTGCAGTTCAAGCCGGTGCTGGACGCGGCGCCGGACGCGATGGTGATCACGGATCGCGTCGGCCGGATGGTCGTCGTCAACTCCGAGGCGGAGCGGCTCTTCGGCTACGGCAGCGGCGAGCTGCTGGGCTCTCCGGTGGAGACGCTCATCCCCGAGCGCTTCCGGACGGCGCACCCCCACCATCGCAACCGGTACTTCCTCGACCCGCGGACGCGCCCGATGGGCGGCGCGGGCGGCGTGGAGCTGTTCGGCCTGCGCAAGGACGGGACCGAGTTCCCCGCCGAGATCAGCCTCTCGCCCCTCGAGACCGAGGATGGGATGTTCGCCATCACCGCCATCCGCGACGTGACGGTGCGCAGGAAGCTCGAGTCGCACACCAAGGCGCTCCTCGAGGCGGCGCCGGACGCGATGGTGATCGCGGATCGGCGCGGCAAGGTGCTCCTCGTGAACGCCCAGGCCGAGAGGCTCTTCGGCTACACCAGGGAGGAGCTGCTCGGGCAGCGCGTCGAGGCGCTCATCCCGCCGCGGTTCCGCGCCGCGCACCCCGCCCACCGCACCCGCTACTTCGACGAGCCGCGGCCGCGTCCGATGGGGGCGGGCGGACTGGAGCTGTACGGCCTGCGGAAGGACGGCACCGAGTTCCCCGCGGAGATCAGCCTCTCGCCCCTCGAGACGGCGGACGGCCTGCTCGCCATCACGGCGATCCGGGACGTCGCCGAGCGCAAGCGCGCCGAGGAGGACCGGGCGCGGCTGCACGCGCAGCTCCAGGCGACGCTCGAGGAGCTGGGCGCGGCGTACGACAAGTCGCAGCAGCTCGAGCGGCTCAAGACCCAGTTCTTCGCGAACGTCAGCCACGAGCTGCGCACGCCGCTCGCGCTCATCCTCGGTCCCGCCGACGAGCTCCTCGCCTCGGACCTGCCGCCAGGGCCGCGCCGCGACGTCGAGGTGATCGCGCGGAACGCGCGGACGCTCGCGAAGCACGTGAACGACCTGCTCGACGTCGCGAAGCTCGAGGCCGGGAAGATGGCGCTCGAGCTCTCGGACGTGGACGTCGCGCAGCTGGTCCGGCTGGTGGCGGCCCACTTCGACGCCCTCGCGGCGAGCCGGGAGATGGCCTACTCCGTGGAGGCGCCCGCGACGCTCGCCGCGCGCGTGGATCCGGACAAGCTCCAGCGCGTGGTGTTCAACCTCCTCTCGAACGCGTTCAAGTTCACGCCCGAGGCGGGGAAGGTCCGCTGCACGCTGCGCGTCGAGCCCGAGGGGGCGGGCTCGGCCCCCGACCTCGCGATCGAGGTCGCGGACAGCGGGCCGGGCGTCCCGCCGGCGGAGCGGGAGACGGTGTTCGCGCGCTTCACGCGCGGCGACGACGACACGGCCCGCCGGGTGGGCGGGACCGGCCTGGGCCTCGCGATCACGAGGGACTTCGTGGAGCTCCACGGGGGCCGGATCGCGCTCGGCGAGGCGCCCGAGGGTGGAGCGATCTTCAGCGTTCACCTCCCGCTGCGGGCGGCCGCCGGCGCGCCGGCAGGGCAGGGCACGGGCGAGGGCGCCTCCGAGTACGGGGCCGGCGTGGTCGAGGAGCTCCGCTCGCGCGCGACGAAGCCCGCCGCGACGGGGGAGCGCGGAAGACCGCTCGTCCTCGTGGTCGAGGACAACCCCGACATGCGCCGCTTCGTCGGCGACGCGCTCTCCGGGGAGTTCGAGGTCGCCACCGCGCCGGACGGCGAGGCCGGGCTCGCCGCGGCGCTGGCGCGGCCCCCCGACGCGGTCGTCACGGACATGATGATGCCGCGCATGTCCGGCGAGGAGCTCGTCCGCGCCGCGCGCCGCCACGACGCCCTCGCCGGCGTGCCGGTCCTGGTGCTCACCGCGCGGGCCGACGACGCCCTGCGCGCGCAGCTCCTGCGCGACGGGGCGCAGGACTACCTCATGAAGCCGTTCTCGCCGGAGGAGCTGCGCGCGCGCACGGCGAACCTCGTCTCGGTGAAGCTCGCGCGCGAGGTGCTGCAGCGCGAGCTGAGGACGCAGACGAGCGACGTGGTCGCGCTGGCCGGCGAGGTCGCCGCGCGCAAGCGTGAGCTCGAGGCGGCGCTGGAGGTGACGCGGCTCGCCAAGGAGGAGGCGGAGCGGGCCAGCGCGGTCAAGACGAACTTCCTCCGGCTGGTGTCGCACGAGCTGCGGACGCCGCTCACCACCCTGCACCTGCAGCTGCAGCGGCTCACCCGCGACACCGAGCACCCGCTCGAACCGCACCAGCGCGAGATCGTGCGGCGAGGGAGCTTCGCGGCCACGCGGCTCACCGGGCTCGTCGAGGCGCTGCTGCACGAGGCGCAGCTCGCGAGCGGCCGCCTCTCGGTGGCGGTCGAGGACGTCGATCTCGGCGCGCTCGTCGCGAAGGTGGTGGAGGAGCACCGCCCGCTGGCCGACGACAAGGGGCTCGCGCTGCGGCTCCGCGCGCGCGACCACGTGCCGTGGGTGGAGACCGAGCCGCGCTTCCTCAAGCTCATCCTCTCGAACCTCGTCGGGAACGCGGTGAAGTTCACCGCCGCGGGCGTGGTGGAGGTCGGGGTCGAGGGGCGCGGCGACGAGCTGCGCGTCGAGGTCAGGGACTCCGGACCGGGCATCGCCGCGGAGGATCGCGCGCGCGTCTTCGAGCCGTTCGAGCGCGGGGTGCGCGTGGCCGAGCAGTTCGTCCCGGGCCTCGGCCTCGGGCTGGCGGTGGTGCGGGACCTCGCCGCCGCGATCGGCGCGACGGTGGAGCTGTCGTCGTCTTCCTCCGCGGGGAGCACGTTCACGGTGACCCTGCCGCGCCGACAGCCCTCGGCCGCGCGCGGCGTGTCCTCGCGCCGCGGCGGCCGCCGCGAGGGCGAGAAGGGCGGGACGTCCTCCGCGACGGAGGAGAAGTCGAGCTAGGGCCGCGTGAAGGGAATCGCGGCGAGCGGGCGGCGACAGCCCGTCGGGGGCGCCCTTCGGTCGGAACCCACCAGGCCTCCTCGTCGTCCTGCCGCGCCGTCTAGAGTCGACGCAGCGCGGTAGCCGGGGGGCCGATGAGGGGGGACGCAGGCACCATCGCTTTCATGCTCTTCGTGTTCGTCGCGCCGGGGATGGGCGCGTACGCGCTCGCGAGCTCGCACCTGGCGGGGGTTCCCGCGGCCGGCTCCCGGTGGCGCGCGTGGCTCGTGGGGACGGCCCTGTCGGTCGCGCTCTGGGCAGGGCTGTGGGGCGTCGCCGAGCGCACGAAGCACTGGAGCGAGCGCGACGTCCGGAGCGCAGAGCTGGCGCTCGCGTCCCTCCTCGCCTGTGTCGCCGCGAATGCGCTCGCCGCCGCGCTCCTCTTCGCGTGGCAGCGAGGCGCCGGCCCGGTGAGGCGCGGCGGAGGGTGGACGCGCGACCGGGTGTGGGGAGCGGGCCGGCACGCGCGGCGTCCCGTGTCGTGAGACGGCGCTGGTCGCGTCGCGGGCCGGCCACGCCGGCGCATGAGACCCGGAGTCATCCCTCACCCTCCGTCTGCGCCTCGAGCACGACGTCGGCGACGATCCGCCGCGGCCGGCGCGAGGCACGCACCTCGTCTCATATGCTCGGAGTGATGTTCACCCTGGGCAGGAGTCCCGCTCCCGTGCTAGCGGTCTAGGGGTCCGCGCTGGCGCCGCAGAGGGCCGCGGCGGATCGAGGGGGACCACCCATGAGCGAGCTCGCCGTGCCGGCGCCGGCAGCGTCGGCCGAAGCCTTCCCGGGCGCACCCGCACCGCCGCCCCGGCCGCAGCCCCTGCCGATCCGGTTCACCGGGTCGGGCGGAGAGTACTTCCGGATCTGGATCGTCAACCTGCTCCTCGTCCTCTTGACGCTCGGGATCTGGTCCGCGTGGGCGAAGGTCCGCAAGACGCGCTACTTCTGGAGCAACACGCAGCTCGCCGGCGCGGCCTTCCAGTACCACGGGAGCCCCGGCGCGATCCTGCGCGGCCGGCTCCTCGCCGGCGCCTTCTTCGTCGCGTACTCGGTCGCCGGGCGCATCTCGGTCACCGCGGGCCTGGTGGCCGGCGCGGTGCTCATGCTGCTCGCCCCCTGGTTCTTCTACAAGTCCATGCGCTTCAAGCTCGCGAACACGAGCTGGCGGGGGCTGCGGTTCGGGTTCGACTCCACCGTGGGGCAGGCGTACGCGGTCCTCGCGCCGGCCGTGGTGCTCGGCGTCCTCTTCCTCGGCTCGCTCGCGACCATGCAGCGGATCGCTCCGGGCGAGAAGCCGAACTTCGTGCCGGTCCTCCTCGCGGAGCTCGCGCTCTTCACTCTCTGGCCCTGGCTGCACGCGCGCGTGAAGGCGTACCAGCACGGGCGCGCGCGCTACGGGAACCTCGCGTTCGAGCTCGAGCCATCCACCGGCGCGTTCTACGGCGTCTACGGCAAGACCTTCCTCTTCGCGCTGCCCCTCTTCGTGCTGTTCGGGATCGCCATCGCCGGCGTGTTCGCGGCCACGGGCCGGGTCGAGGACCCGGGGGCCGTGAAGCGCGCGCTCGTCCCGATCGTGGTCGTCACCTACGCCATGCTCCTCGTGGCGTACGCCTTCGCCGGCGCGTTCTTCACCGCGCGCTTGCAGCGGCTCGTCTGGACCCGCACCCACGGCGGCCCGTTGCGCTTCTCGACGAGCGTCACGGCGCGCGGCTTCATGCGCGTCTGGCTCGTGAACGGTGTCCTGACGCTCCTCACGGTCGGGATGTACTGGCCGTGGGCGGCGGTGGCGATCGCGCGCTACCGGCTCGAGTGCATGACGGTCGAGGCGAGCGCGCCCGTGGAGGCCATCGCGGCGGGGAGCCTTCCGGCGGAGGGCTCCGCGACGGGCGAGGGCGCGGTCGATCTCTTCGGGTGGGACCTCGGCCTGTGAGCGAACCCGTCCTCGAAGGCCTCCTCTTCGACGGGCGAAGCGCCGCCTCGACGCCGGTCCGGCTCTCGATCGCCGGAGGCGTCCTCACGGTCAGGACGCCCGACGGCGTGCTCCTCCTCGAGCACGGCCTCTCCCGGCTCACCGTGTCCGAGGCGTTCGCCACGGCGCCGCGGCAGCTCGGGCTGCCCGGCGGCGCGGTGGTCGAGGTCGCGGACGGCTCGGCCCTCACCGCCGCGCTCGCTGCGGCGGGCCGGCGCCCCGGGCTCGTGGCCCGGCTCGAGGCGCGCTGGCCTGCCGCGCTCGCAGCCGTCGTCGCGGGCGTCGGCGTCCTCGTCTCGGCGTACGTCTACGGGCTCCCCGCCGCGGCCCGCTGGGTCGCCGGGAGGCTGCCGCCGAGCGCCGAGCGGCGGCTCGGGGACGGCGTCCTCGAGGTCCTCGACCGAAACCTCCTCCGCCCCACGACGCTCTCGGAGGAGGAGCAGCGCGCCGCGCAGGCCCGGGTCGACGATGCGGCGCGGTTCGGAGCGCCCGCGGTGAGCTATCGGCTCCTCTTCCGCGCCGCCGGGTTCGGGCCGAGCACGAACGCCTTCGCGCTCCCCGGCGGCACGGTGGTCCTGCTCGACGGCCTCGTGCGCGGCACCGCGAGCGACGATCGCCTCGTCGCGGTCGTCGGGCACGAGCTCGGGCACGTCGCCCGGCGCCACTCGATGCAGGCGTTCCTGAAGAGCGCCGGGGTGGGCGCGGCGGCGAGCCTGCTCTGGGGCGACTTCTCCGGCCAGGCCGCGGCGATCCCGGCCGCGCTCGCGATGTTCGACTACTCGCGGGACGCCGAGCGCGAGGCGGACGAGGACGGGGTCCGCTTCCTGCGGGCCGCCGGGCGCTCCGCCCTGCCGATGGTGGACGCGCTCTGCCTGCTCCAGAGCGTCGAGCTCGAGGCCGGGATGGGCGAGCTGCCAGGGCTCCTCTCCACGCATCCGAAGCTCGCGGAGCGGATCGCGCACGTGCGCGACCTCGGCGGCGTCGACCCGTCCTACCGCTGCCCGGACCCGCCGCCGCGGGCGTGCACGACCTGCGATTCCGACGAGGACGAGGACGGCGAGGACGGGTTCGGCGAGGACGAGGAAGGCGAGGACGGGACGGCGACGTGCGAGCCGGAGGGAGCGCCACGTCCGGGCAGCGACTAGACCGGAGCCCGGTGCGGCGAGAAATCCGGGACGCAGGTCGCCGCGTCCGCGCCGCCGCGAGCGACGCGGTCCGCGCGGGAGACCTGAGGGAGACGGGGAGGCGCCCAGGAGAAGTGCAGCAGAGGCGGGTAAGTTACCGAGTGACCCCACGGGGATTCGAACCCCGGTTGCGGCCTTGAAAGGGCCGAGGATCCTGGGCTCTCCCGATGCGGGTCATCGTCTCCGCGCCCGCAGGGCGCTACGAGGCCCGGGATTCGGCCGAGCGGGAGAGACGAGTTGACCCCACGGGGATTCGAACCCCGGTTGCGGCCTTGAAAGGGCCGAGGATCCTGGGCTCTCCCGATGCGGGTCATCGTCTCCGCGCCCGCAGGGCGCTACGAGGCCCGGGATTCGGCCGAGCGGGAGAGACGAGTTGACCCCACGGGGATTCGAACCCCGGTTGCGGCCTTGAAAGGGCCGAGGATCCTGGGCTCTCCCGATGCGGGTCATCGTCTCCGCGCCCGCAGGGCGCTACGAGGCCCGGGATTCGGCCGAGCGGGAGAGACGAGTTGACCCCACGGGGATTCGAACCCCTAACCCGGCTTCTCACTAACTAGGCGACAGCCCACAGCTTTCCGCCAATTCACCAGAGAAGACGGAAGGTTCGGGCTCCCGAGGGGTTGGTCCCGGTAGGTCACGACTGGTCAGGTTTCGTCGTTAGCCGTGGCACAAATCGGGCACAACTCTCCGCACGGAAGGTCGACACGGGGCGGTCAGGGCGGCGTGCTCGCATGGCCCCAATGGTCCCGTAAGAAGAGCCTCAAGGGCCGCGCGAACACGCCGCCAAACCCCTCCGATGAGGCGGCCCAGTTCAGCGCGACGGCCAGATGTACGGGCACGTTCGCCCATCCTCAGGCGCGTCACCAGCGCGCACTCCCGAAGGGCAGGCGTTGTGAGGCTTCCACTCACTGTTAGTCGCACAATCTTTTGCCGGGAACGAGAACGCCAGCAGGGTGGAGAGGAACATGTCCGGACGGGGCCTATGCGTCGCCGCGTGCGCAGCGTGGCTGGTTTCCTGTGGCGCGCAGCCGAAGACAGCGGGAACGCCAGCAGTGGTCTCGCCCGGGGATCCTGAGATACCGCCCGAACTGCCCCTGACTCCGCCACCTGCGGCGTCCGCATGCGACGGCCTCGTCCCGACCCCGGGACCGTTCTTCTCGGCGACCGGACCCGGCACGTACTCCGAGAACTGCCTGGGAACGGCCGACGGCACGGGAACGTACGTCGCGCTCGGGCACGGGTATCCGCGATGGTGGATGTTCGACATCGTCCCGATCGCAGGGGGCGAGCCAGTGGGCAGCACCTTCGTGCCGTATCCTATCGAGCCGTACCTCGCCCCGATGGAGAGCGGGTTCCAGATGACGATGAACCACGAGTTCCGCGTCGTGGACGAACTGGGGAACGAGATCGTGCGTGAAGAGGCTCCCTCGAGCACTGTCCGCGTGAACGCGCGCGGTGGCTCGGTCGTGTTCTTCGTTCCCCCCGGCGTGCCTAGGGCACCCGAGGTGCAATGGCGGACAGCGACCGGCGCGGTGACTGCGTCCGCGACGGTCGCCGGGCTCTACGCGGTCGTCGGCGTCGGCCGCTCGGGCAACGCGCTCGTCGCGGTGAGCGAGGCGGGCTCGGCGCCAACCACGACGCTACGCTGGCTCGGTCCCTCGGGCCCCGTCTCCGACCCGTTCCCAAGCCCGGGCGTGGAGTGGCCGAATGTACCCGAAGGGATGCGCCTCGCGGACGGCTCGGTCGCGCTGTGGGGTCGCGGTGAGGCGGTGAGCGTCGTCCGCGATGGCGAGACGCGTCTGTCGCCCGCCCCCAGCTGGCTCAGCGGTCGCCGCTACTGGTCCATCGTCCTCGTCCGCGGCGGCACCGCGCACGCGCTCCTCCCGGCGGTGGTCCAGGACAGCCCTTTGGTGCAGATCGAGATCGTCGCCGCGAACGGCGAGTCCTGCGGGACGGTCGTGCTCCCGTCCGTCGCCCACACCCGGGACGTGAACATCGGTCGCGATGGGACCGTGATCGTCGGGGGCATGGGCGCTTCCTACGACCCGCGCGTTGCCGACGAGTGCGAGTGGCGGTGGTGGCCAGGCCTGTTCAGGTGAAAGATTCACTGAGGGAGGGCCGGTGAGGTACCCACCGGCCCCCCCGTGCCGACTACGACAGCGGCTGCGCGTACTTGCGGAACGCGATCACGGCTGCACCAGCTACAGCCTCGCTGGCGGTCATGCCGCGCTCCATGCACCACCGGGCCTGCTTAGCCACCCAGCGGATCCTGGGGTCGTACTTGGGGACGCCCTCAGCTTTCGCGAGCCGGTTCAGCTGCTGCTCCAGGTTGTCGTTGGGCCCGTCGGGACAGACGTGCCCCGGGCGCTTCCAGTCAAGCGTCATGCACACCTCAGTTGTGGAGGGAGCCCGTGCTTGACATCACCTCGGTGGAAGGTGTCTCCTCCGAGTTGCTCAGTGTGACAAGCAGGGCTTCCCTGTTTGTTTCGCTACTCGGGGCCCGCCTGGCAGCGGGCCCTTTTCACGTCCAGCGACTACACACCATCCTGCCGAACAGATGGCGACCGTCAAGCGGCAACTAGTTTTCGTCCACCGCTGATGCCGCCGGATTTGCAGCGGAGACAGCCTACCAGCGACGTCCGACGGGATCACCGTGGATGGGCGGTGGAAAACCTCGTGAATCGTGGGGTATTCCGCTGTGGACAGCCGGTGGATCTCGCGTGGATGGGACGTGTTCCTTACCGACATCCTGCCTACGTCCCGGCGACTGTCGCGACGGCGCGCAACACCGCGCCACCACGTGAATCGCGCGTATCCACAGGAGGATCACGCGCGCTCGCGTGGTGAAGTAGCCGGTGCGGACGTTGAGAGCGACGCGGTCTTGCCACCGATCGGCAGGAACATGCACGGTGTCGGCGTCATGTTCGTGCGCCGTCGGAACGCCGGTGATGAGCGAGAGGAAGTCGATCATCACCGGAGCCGGTCGGAGTCCATGGGGTGGGGCATCTCATCTCATCGGCCTCTTTGCCCGTGCGCGATACACTGGCGGTCGCTTCACCGTCTGGGGGGACCGACCGATAAAGAGGGGGATGCTTTTAGCAGTGCTGATGGCAGCTGTGCCGTTCGCTGGACGAGGACAAGTAGACAACGAGGAACGTCAGGAGAACCTCTGCAAGTACCTGTTCTCTGGCTGCCTCGGAAATGTTGAGGAGGAGGAGCGCGTCGTCACGAAGTACCCGGCTTGTCGGAAGTACCGGGCCGCGAGCGTGTCCAGCGAGTCTTCTGATGCGCCCGCAACGAGTGGGCTGCAAACCGAGTCCGCTCGGAACGCGCGGGCGTGGCTCAAGGCCGAACTGACGATCCGCTTCATCAGCGCAATGAAGAATGGGTCCTCGCATCCCGCCACGGCGAAGGCCGCCGCACTGGTCAAGCCAGCCTTCGATGCGTTCGCGGATGCGTGTGGAGCGACCGACGAGTGCAAGGCTTCGGCTTCTGCCGCCATCAGCGAAGCGAGCGAAGCCGCGAAGTCCATCATGTCTCTCTGAGCCCGGCGATGAAGGCTGTCGAGGTCAGCGGGCCGAGTGGCGAGCATCTCGTCGTGGAGGTGCGGAAAGCGTGACGCCAGCGCTGGGCGGTCCGCTGCCGCTCGTCTCGCCTTCGAGCGCTACGCCGCTGCGGCGGCCCGCTTCAATGCCAGGGTGACCGTCGAACGCGGGACGTGGACGCGGACCGCGATGGCGCGGTGCGAGAGCCCCTGCGCTTGGAGCGCGACGATCTTCGCTACGTCCCCGGAGGTCAGCCGGGATGGGCGCCCCCACGGCTTGCCCTCGGCTTCCAAGCGCTCGCGGGCAGCCGCGATCCGGTCGTTGATGGCTGCCCTCTCCAGCTTGGCGGCGAGCGAGAACGCGAACAGCAGGACGCTCGTGACGACATCGTCCTTCCCCGGCTTGAGGTGCAGCCCGTCGGCGACCGTGACCAGCTCTACTCCGTTCTGGTGGCACTCCTCCGCGAACTTGAACGCGTCGGCAGGGCCCGTGCGCAGGAAGCGGTCGAAGCGGAAGCCGTACACCTTGCGGACGCAGCCCGCGCGGATGTCGGCGCGGAGCCGCTCCAGCTCGGGGCGCTGGGAGGTCTTCGCGCTCCGCTTCTCGCTGTACCACTCCACGATGGTGTCGCCTCGGCGCGCCGCTTCCTGCTCGATGGCGTGGCGCTGCATCGCGAGGTTCTGAGCCTTGCTGCTCACCCTGATGTACGCGGTCGCGTTCATGCCGAGGAGCGTACGCCGTGCCCATGGGCTTGGTCAACAAGTACACTTCCTGACCAGACCCTGGTGCGCCGCGCTGGGCGTGCAGATCCGACCCTGCTGCTGGCGCCATGTTTGTTGGCCACGGTACCGCCGGTCATCGCGCGCTCTCGTCCGCGCTCGACGGTCATGGGCGGGTCCGACAAGCACGGCGAGGTGGTCGCCTCCAGCCGAGGGAAGTCGTGGCGCCGTCTCCCTGGCTGGATCAGTCGGGCTTGCTGGAAACACCGTATTTCGCCGCGTACCGCTTGCCCTGCGCGGCGAGCGCCTTGCGCCCGTGGGCGAGCGCCTTATCAAGGTCGACCTCGGGAAACTTGGTCTCGCGCCCGTTGCCGCCGTACGTATCGCCGTTTCGCAGCACACGGGTGTAGACGACCCACTCACCGCGGTCCCTCATGACGCGGACGCGGCCAGTCACCGTGCGCCCCCGCTCGTCCACGTAGGACCACGTGCCCCTCAGCATGAACGCCTCGCCCGAGCTGTATCCGGGCCGCTTGGGCTGGTAGGTCCACCCGGCCGCCAGGGCCGCCGCCACCGCCTCCGCTGACAGCGTGTTAGGCATGACACCCGTTCCTCCCTCGTACGGTCGCGCCTGCAACGCGGGACCGGCGAGACCGTCAGAGCCAATCGCGCTGCGTGCTCCCCTCAATCTCTACGGGTGAGGGGGGGCGAGCAACGTCACATCTGTCGCGCTTCTTCCAGCGGTCCTGCGACGCGGCGCACAGTCCGCAGATGCCCCCCCCCGCCCCCGGGCTTTTGTCGCAGGGGCCCACCTCGGCAGGATGTCCGCGAGCCCGTCGCCGGGTATCCGGGGGCCGAGCGACACCCCCGCGCGACCGAGCGTGCACTCTCGAGGGCCGCGCAGCGCCGGTGCCCGAGTCTTAGCTTCATCGAGCAGGCGGACGGGGGGAGCGATGATCGTGCGACGCGTGATCTGGGTCGTCTCGTTGCTGCTGGCGTGCGGAGGTGGGACCGCTTCGACGACGCCTCCCGTCGGGGACCCAACCCAAGCTCCATCGCCCCCGTCGTCCGAGACGTCCTCCGGGCGACCCACCGATCCCGACGCGACCGAGGTGACGCTCGCGTCACGCGCGGGGTCCGCGCTCGCCCTGACCTCCACCGAGGTCTTCTACGCGACGGTCGATCAGCCGGAACTGCCTGCGTCGACGCGGGCTGAATATCCGATCCTCGCAGTGTCGAAGGCGGGTGGGCCTCCGCGGCACGTCTCCGTCGGCGCCGAGTACCCGGTCGCGCTGGCCGCGAACGAACAGTTCGTCTACTGGGCGACGAGCGCCTCCAGCGGACCCGTCGCGAAGCTCTACCGCGCGCCGGCATCCGGCGGCGCTGCGGAGGTCGTCTTCTCCGGGCTGTTCCTGTCGGATCTCGCCGTCGACGACCGGAACATCTACTTCGCGAGCTTCCCCGGTAGCGGCGCAGGGACGGGCGCGGTCTACGCGCTCCCGCACACGAGCCGGTCTCCGCTCGTGCTACACGACGGGCTCACGATGTGGGGATGGCGAACAGGGTTCACCATCGACGATGAGTTCGTCTACTTCGTCGACGATCCTCCGCCGGCGAACCTCGACGGGACCGGCGACCGCGCCTTCATCCTGCGCGTTCCGAAGAGCGGCGGCGCTGCCGAGGTCGTGGTCGATTGCGCGAGCGACCGTGCTTGCGGGTGGTTCGCGATCCGTGCGGATTGGGAGCGCCTCTACTTCCTCGATGCCGCCTCCGACGTGTGGGCGCAGCGAAAGACGGACGGCGAGCGAACGAAGATCACCACGCTCGGGAAGTACACCGACTTCGACGTGAACGGGTCCTCCGTGTACGCGACAATCGACTGGTGGAATGCGCGCTGGAACCCCGACCCGAGGCCGCGCCCCGGCCTGACGCGCTCCGATGGAACGGGCGAGGTCTACCTCGACTCCTCGGTGATGATCGGATGGACGAGTCCTCGCGTCGACGACCGGTACGTGTACTACGTACGGTCCGACCAGCTCGTGCGGCACCTACGATGACCGGCAGTTGCGGCGCGCGCCAGACGCGCTCCCGACGGCACGTGCCCCGGGGCTCGACGACCGATGGCGGAGTTCCTCGGCGCGGCAAGCCCATCAGCGCGGGGCGCCATCTCGCCTGCGACGCCGGGCTCCGGCCGCGACTGGTGACCGGCGACGTGGAGTGCTGACGGGACTGTCGGAGGGTTGGCCGTCAGCACACAAGCTTACGGAATGTGACACATCAAGCACCTCGGGAGGCAGGCGAAGCATCTCCTGGCAGGCTGGAAAACGTTGTTGGCCTGCTTCTCGGTCGGGGCTGCGGTGAAGACGTTGGCGCCGCTTAGCCGTGGCAGCGGACGACCTTGTTCTTCACCACCTTCACGCGGGCGCGATTCCCGATGACCTGATCGCCATCCTTGATCGCGTCGATGTGGCGGATGTTGAGGCGCTGCGTGCGTAGAACTTGAAGGCGTGGCCGAGGGCAGGGTGGGCGAGATCCTGTCGCTGCCGCTCCACCGCTGAAATCGCAGCGTCTCCCCCGATCCAACTCAGAAGCCTCTGCCATCGCCCGCTCGTGAGGCTTCAGGCCGATCGCCTAGAGGATCGCCGCGCCTTCCGTCCTGGCGTTCTTCATCGCCGTGGCCTCGCCTTGGGTTCGGAAGGTGTCGCTGGCTCGCAGGAGAACCCCAGGCTGATCCTGGGTCGGAATGCCAGTGCACCAGCGGCCAAAGAACCAATATTACGCAGAGCCGCCGCGCCAGCACGGCACCGGATTGATTGGACAGGCGTATACGCTATGGCATGCGGATGGCCTGAGTCCCAGCGGGTTCAGCTCGATGGGTCTTGTGTCTCTCCGGACGGAAGCATATACATGTGGGTCCGTATCGGGGCGGTGACAAACAATCCGCGCAATCAAGGGAGCGAGGCCCGTGGGCATCACGATCACGAAGCTGAAGCCGTCGAAGGTGGACCTGAAGGAGGTGGACATCCCTTCCCTGGTGAAGGAGGCGCAGGCGATGGGTAGGACGGACCTGACCTACAAGGTCATCCGGTCCCGGCTGGTCCGTGGGTGGAGCATGGAAGAGACGCTGAAGCGGACGGCGCCGCCGAGGAAGCGGCAGAGCCCGCGCAAGAAGGGCGCCGCTTGCGCGAAGAGCAAGCTGAGCGAGGTCCACGTCATCGACATGCTGCGCCAGTTGCGCTCGGGCCGGCCGATCAGCGAGGTCGCGAAGAAGTTCGGTGTGGCTCCCGGGACGGTCTACGACATCGCCCGGGGCAAGACCTGGAAGCCGACGGTCGCGAAGAACGGCGGGCCCATCGTCACCCGGAACACACCGCAGCTGGCTGCAGCCGAGACCGCGTCGGAGGAGGCATAGCGATGGCCAAGTTCCCCTACCCCAGGAAGAAGCAGGCCGAGTTCCTGAAGCTGACCCCCGAAGCCTTGGCCATGTCCGTGGACGACGTCCGCCGGCTCGCGGGTGACGAGGCAGCGCGAGTGTTCGAGTCGCTGAAGAAGGCGCAGCTGGAGGGCTACGAGGGTGTGGCCCTGGTCGATGACGAGAAGGCGGGGCAGTAGCGATGGACACGACGACGGAAGTGAAGGCTCAGAAGTGCAAGGACTGCGGTACGGCCATCGTTTGTGGTCGGCGGTGCCAGCCGTGCCAGGAGAAGGAGAACGACAAGGCGCGGAAACGTCGGGCCGCAGCTGGTCTGCAGAAGGCGCACAAGCGGGCCCACAAGAACAACACGCGGGCCGCACAAGCTGGGCTGGCGGGCACCTACACCGCAGAGCAGATGAGGACCAAGGCAGCGCTGTTCGGGAACAAGTGCCTCTACTGCGGGGGCAAGTACGAGGAAGACGATCATTTCATCCCGCTGGAGCGCGGAGGCGGCAGCGACATCGACAACATGGTCCCCTCATGCAGCAGGTGTAACAACGACAAGGGAGACCAGGACCCCTTCGAGTGGATGATGACGTTCACCGACGGTAGAGCCCGCAAGGTCATGTTCAGGTGCGTAGGGGTAAAGGGGATCAGCTCTTCCCCTGCGCGGCCCTACGCGGCCAACACTGCGGTCACATTGGGGAATCCGCACCCCCACGCGGATCGTAGAGTAGCCAATAGCTACTCTACCCCCTCCCTTGTCCAACCCATCCGCAAGGCCACCTGGGAGCAACAGGAGGAGTGGTACTCCAGCCAGCAGTACGAGGACCGCGAGTGCGAGGAGTACTTCCAGGAACACAAGTGGATGTACGAGGACGAGACCGCTGATGAGACCGAGGCAGCGTAGCTGACAACCCTAGCGCCGATCTCATGGAGGAGTGGCGATGCGAGTGAGCCGTGGCCGAACCGATGTTGCTTCCGCTGAAGGAAGCCGCCGTCGTCTTGGGGATGACGGAGAACGCCCTGCGCTGTCGGATCAAGCGAGGCCAGTTCGACGTCGTCCGGGTGGGGAGGAGCGTGTACCTCCGCCGGAAGGACGTGCTAGGGGTCGTCGCCTGTGGGCTGTCGCCTTCGGAGGTTTCCGGTGGCGCAAGCTAAGGACGGCATCATCGTCAAGCCGAACACGCGCAGTAAGCGGGGCGGCTGGATCTGTGAAATCCGAATCAGGTTGGCATCCGGACAGATCGTCCGGGAGCGAGTCGTCGCCCAGGTGGCGAACAAGACAGAGGCTCGGCTCTGGGCAGCGAAGAGGCGTGACCAGATCCTGGCCCAGGGCGGGACCGAAGCTCCGGTGAAGAAGGAGGTACTGACGCTGGCTGAGTTCTGGCCCAAGTTCATCGAGGGCCACGCTCAGGCGAACCAGCAGAAGCCCTCAACCATCGCGACGCACGAACGCATCTGGAAAAAGCACCTTTCGTCGCTTGGCGACCGCCGCCTGGACGAGGTGGATGACGCCCAGGTGCAGCTGCTGAAGGGGCGGCTCTCGGCGCAGAAGCTGAAGCCGAAGAGCGTCAACAACGTCGTCACCGTCCTCTCCAAGATGCTGAAGGTCGGGGTGGAGTGGCGGGTGATCGAGGCGATGCCGTGCCGGATACGGCTCCTCAAGTCCGCCAAGCCGGTAGTCGAGTTCTACGAGGACGAGGAGCTCGAGCGGCTCGTCTCGGCAGCCGGAAAGGTCGATCCCCGCACCCACGTTGCCGTCCTCCTGGGCGGTGACGCCGGTCTCCGGCTCGGGGAGATACTCGCCCTGGAGTGGTCGGATCTCGACTTCACTCGAGGCCTGATGAAGGTCCAGCGGTCGGAGTGCGACGGGGCTGTGACCCTGCCAAAGGGCGGCAAGCCGCGAGTCGTCCCGATGACCGCGAGGCTGAAGGCAGCGCTACACGCCCACCGGCATCTGAAGGGCCCTCGCATCCTCTACGAGGGCATCGAGCCGATCACGAAGTGGCCACTGAAGTGGCTCATCGACGTCGCTGAGCGTCGGGCAGGGCTACGGCAGGGTGGGAGGGTCCACATCCTCCGTCACACGTTCTGCTCGCGGCTGGCTGCGCGGAACGTCCCGATGCTGACCATCAAGGGACTCGCAGGGCATCAGTCGGTGGAGACGACGATGCGCTACCTGCACCTGTCCGCCTCGGCTCCGGTCGAGGGGATCAGGGCCCTGGAGGACCAGGGCACAAATCGGGCACAGAATCAGGCGTCCGAGAAAAACAGCAGCAACTTCAGTTAGAAAGAAAGTGACCCCACGGGGATTCGAACCCCGGTTGCGGCCTTGAAAGGGCCGAGGATCCTGGGCTCTCCCGATGCGGGTCATCGTCTCCGCGCCCGCAGGGCGCTACGAGGCCCGGGATTCGGCCGAGCGGGAGAGACGAGTTGACCCCACGGGGATTCGAACCCCGGTTGCGGCCTTGAAAGGGCCGAGTCCTGGGCCTCTAGACGATGGGGTCGGGCGGTCTAGTACCCGACAAGTAGCCGCGTGTCAAAGGGTCGGCGCAGGGCCTGTGACGAGCGTCAGTGCCGGACGGGCGAGGGATGGGCCGGAACCGCGCGCGGGCGATACACGGTCCCGCGTACGTGATCCCAGAGCGGCACCGTCACGTTGAAGTTCCACCGGTGCATGAGATGCGTGACGTGATGGAGCTGGTGGTGGCGGCGCAGGAACCCGATCGCCCGGCTCCGTCCAACGAGGGAGTGCTCCGGGAGGTGATAGGCGAGGTGGAGCCACTCGTACGAGAGCACGTACAGGACCACGGTGGCGACCCACAGCGCGGCGAGGTTCGGCTGGCCGAGCCACGCGAGCGCGAGGGTGACCGGGGACGTCAGCACGACGATCCCGAAGATCGCGTACGCCGGCAGGAGGACGAGCTTCAGCTCTCGCGGGTTGCGCAGCGCCATGTCGTCCGCGGCGAACACCATGTGGTGCTGCGGCGTGTGACGCGTGTAGAAGACCCCGAGCCAGCGCACGCGCCGGTGCAGCAGGCCGCGGTGCACGTGCCACTCGACGGCGTTGCCGACCGCGAAGAAGAGCGGGAGCACGAGGAGCTCCCAGGCGGCGAGCCCCTCGACCCGCGAGAGCGCGAACGCCGCGAGCGCGAGGCCGCCGACGGTCGGGATCGTCAGGTGGAGCCAGGGCGAGTAGGACGAGGGGATGCGCCCGGTCAGCTCGGCGCGGAGCTCCTCGCGCGACGCGTGCGTCATGAGCGGCGCTGCCTCCCGAGGTCGAGGAGCGGGACGCCGCCCCTCCCTTGGAAGGTAGGAGGCAGCCGCGCCGCCGGCAACGCGACTCGAGCCCTCGGGACGCCGCGATCCCGCGGCGCGTCAGGGGGCGAGGCCGCCGGACGCTGCCGGACGGGGCGTCAGCGCGCCCCGTCCTCGAACAGCCAGGTCGAGAGGTAGCGCTCGCCGGTGTCGGGCAGCACGACCACCACGAGCTTGCCCGCGTTCTCGGGCCGGCGCGCCACCTCTCGGGCGGCCCAGGCGGCGCCACCGCAAGAGATCCCGGAGAGGATCCCCTCCTCCCGGCAGAGCCGCCGCGCCATCTCGCCGGCGGGCTCGTGGCCCACCGTGATCACCTCGTCCACCAGGTTCGCGTTCAGGACCTTCGGCACGAACCCCGGGCCCCAGCCCTGGATCTTGTGCGGCCCCGGCTTGCCGCCGGAGAGGACCGGCGAGTCCGCCGGCTCCGCGGCGACGACCTTCAGCCCCGGCTTGCGCGCCTTGAGGACCTCGGCGCAGCCGGTGATCGTCCCGCCCGTCCCCGTGCCGGCGACCAGGATGTCGATGCGGCCTTCCGTGTCGCGCCAGATCTCCTCGGCGGTCGTGCGCCGGTGGATCTCCGGGTTCGCCGGGTTGTCGAACTGCTGCAGGACGAGGTAGCGCCGGTCCTCGGCCGCCAGCTCCTCCGCCCTCCGGATGGCGCCCTTCATGCCCTCCGGCCCGGGGGTGAGGACGAGCTTCGCGCCGAGCGCGAGGAGGAGCTTGCGCCGCTCGACGCTCATCGTCTCGGGCATGGTGAGCACGATGGGGATGCCCTTCGCGGCGGCGGCGAAGGCGAGGCCGATGCCGGTGTTCCCGCTCGTCGGCTCGAGGAGGACCGTGTCCGGCTTGATGAGCCCGTCGCGCTCCGCCGCCTCGATCATCGCGACGCCGATCCGGTCCTTCACCGAGGAGCACGGGTTGAAGCTCTCGAGCTTCGCCGCCACGGTGGCGCGCGCGCCGTCCATGACGCGGTTGAGCCGCACGAGCGGCGTGTTGCCGATGAGCCGGGTGATGTCGTCCGCGATGCGCATCTGGGTCTCCGCGAGAGCGGCCCGCGGCGCGCGGGCCCGTGTCCGTTATAGCGGAGGCCATCTTTAAAAGCGGATGGTCGGCTTGTCAAGCGGAGGCCAGGAACCCACGGTGCGAGCGACCCGTTCCCGGTACTTGCCCGACAGCGAAGTTACGCGCGAACGTGGACGCCGGATCTCGCCCGCCCATGGATCTCGCCTCCGCGGTGATCGTCGCCGGCTCTCTCCTCGCCGTGGGGCTCCTCGCGCGCGGCCACGTGGCGCGGCGCAGCGCGCGCCAGCGCCGTGACGAGGCCACGCTCGGCGAGCGATCCGCGCGCGGCGGGCACCTCCCGCGCTCGCTGCACCCCGTGATCGACCCGGACATCTGCATCGGCAGCCTCTCCTGCCTGCGCGCGTGCCCGGAGGGCGACATCCTGGGCGTCGTGGACGGCGCCGCGCGGCTCGTGCACGGCGATCACTGCATCGGCCACGGACGCTGCGCGGCGGAGTGTCCGGTCGGCGCGATCCGGCTGGTGTTCGGGACCGCCGAGCGCGGCGTCGACCTCCCCGAGGTGGACGGGTTCTTCGAGTCCTCCCGCCCGGGCGTGCACGTCGTCGGCGAGCTCGGCGGGATGGGCCTCATCAAGAACGCCTTCGCGCAGGGGCTCGAGGCGGCCGAGCGGCTCGCCGAGCTCGTCGCGCCGGGTTCCGGCGAGGTCGTGGTGGTGGGCAGCGGCCCGGCCGGCCTCGCCACGGCGCTCGGGTTGAAGGCGCGGCGGGTGCCGTTCCGGCTGCTCGAGCAAGGCGAGGTGGGCGGCGCCATCGCGCACTACCCGCGGCAGAAGGTCGCGATGACCGAGACCGTTCAGCTGCCGCTCGTCGGTCGGTTCGGGCGGCGCCTCATGACGAAGGAGGAGCTGCTCGCCGACTTCCGCCGCGTCCTCGAGCGGGCCGCGATCCGGGTCGAGCACGGGGTGAAGGTCACCGGCATCGGCGGCGAGGACGGCCGCTTCGTCGTGGAGACCGAGCGCGGCCCCGTGCCCGCCGCGAAGGTGGTGCTGGCCATCGGCCGGCGCGGGACGCCGCGGAAGCTGGGCGTGCCCGGTGAGGAGCTCGCGAAGGTCTCCTACGGCCTGACCGATCCGGAGCAGTACGACGGCGCGAAGGTCCTCGTCGTCGGCGGCGGGGACGCTGCGCTCGAGGGGGCGATCCAGCTCGCCGGGCAGAGCGACGCCGAGGTGACGCTCTCGTACCGCGGCGCCGAGCTCGCGCGCTGCCGCGAGGCGAACCGCAAGCAGATCGAGGCGCTCGCGGCGGCGGGGCGGGTGACGATGCTCCTGCCGTCCCAGGTCCGGGAGATCCGCCCGGGCGAGGTCTCGCTCGAGCTCGGCGGCCACGTCACCAGCCTCGAGAACGACTTCGTCATCGTCAACGTGGGCGGCGAGCTGCCGCTCGAGTTCCTCGCGAAGGCCGGCGTCGCCTTGCGGCGCTTCCACGGGGAGGCGCCCGGCGAGCGCGGCGACGACGCCAAGGCGGCGCGACGCCGCGCCGCGGCGGGCCAGGAGCGGGCCGAGCGCCTCCGGCGGCGCGTGTTCCGGGTCCTCTACGTCCTCGCCGGCGCGGCCATCCTGGCCTTCCTCGCGTGGAAGGGGCACGAGTACTACCCGCTGTCGCGCGTCGAGCGGCTCCGCTCTCCGGCGCACCCGAGCCTCAAGTCGGCGGGGCCGTGGGGGCACGGGGTGGGGATCGCGGCGACGGCGTTCATGCTCTCCAACTTCCTCTACGCCGCGCGCAAGCGCTGGAAGCGGCTCGGGGCGCTCGGGAAGATCAAGGGCTGGCTCGACTTCCACGTCTTCGTGGGGTTCATGAGCCCGCTCGTCATCGCGTTCCACGCGGCGTTCCAGTCGAACAACCTCCTCGCGAGCGGCACGGCCGGCGCGCTCGGCATCGTGGTGACCACGGGCATCGTGGGCCGGTTCATCTACGGGGCCGTCCCGTCCGACGGCGGGAAGGCCGTCGAGCTCGCGGACCTGCTCGCCCGCTTCGAGCGGCTGCGCGACGACCTCGGGCCGCTGCTCGCGCGCGGCGGCGCTCCGGCGCGGGCGCTCGTGGACCGGGTCACCGCTCCCGTCCAGGCGAGCTCGTTCGCGCTGCTCTTCGTGCGGATGCCCCTCGAGGCGCTCTCGGTGCGCGTGCGGCTGCTCGCCCTGCGCGGCCGCTTCGAGGACCGGCGCCGCTTCCGCGAGCTGCGCGACGAGGTCGTGCGGCTCGCGCGGCTCCGCTGGCAGATCCGCTTCTACGGCTCGCTGAAGCGCCTCCTGCGCGGCTGGCGCGTCTTCCACGCCTCCCTGGCGGTCTTCCTCGTGCTCGCCATCGCCGCCCACATCGGGCTCTCGCTCTACCTCGGCTACGGGCTCCTCCGCAGATGACGACCTCGCGCGCGACCTCCGCCCTCGTCCTCTCCGCCCTGGCCATGCTCGCGAGCGTGGCCAGGGCGCAGAGCGTCTTCTCGCCCGGGGAGCTCTCCCGCCCCCACCGCGCGCTCGAGGGGCTCGCGAGCTGCACGAGGTGCCACGTCGCGGGCGAGCAGCTCTCGCCGGACCGCTGCCTCTCGTGCCACACCGAGCTCCGGGCGCGCGTCCTGGAGGGGCGCGGGTTCCATGGCCGGCTCCCGCCGAGGGAGCGCGCCTGCGAGACGTGCCACCACGAGCACCAGGGCCGCGACTTCCCCCTCGTCGACTGGGGCAGGGCGGGCAGGAAGGGGTTCGATCACGCCCGGGCAGGGTTCGAGCTGCGGGGGAAGCACCGGCGCGTGGACTGCGCGCGCTGCCACGATCGCCGCCTGGTCCGCGATCCGGCGGTCCTCGAGGTGCTCGGCAAGCAGCCGGGGCGGGAGACCTTGCTCGGGGCGCCCACCGCCTGCGCCGCGTGTCACTTCGACGAGCACCGCGGGCAGCTCGGCGCCGAGTGCCAGCGCTGCCACGTCGAGGACGCCTGGAAGCCCGCTCCGCGCTTCGCCCACGCGCGGGCGGCCTATCCGCTCGAGGGGAAGCACGCGACGATCCCGTGCGCGAAGTGTCACCGCAGCGAGCCGGAGCCGGCCCCGCCGTCGGGCGCGCCCGGGCAGACCCCGCCCGTCTCGCGGTCGGGGTTCGTGCGCTACAAGGGGCTCGCGTTCCAGGCCTGCACGGACTGCCACAAGGATCCGCACCAGGGTCGGCTCGGGTCGGCCTGCGCGGGCTGTCACGCCCCCGCGGACTGGAGGAAGGTGAGCGGCGCCGTGCGCGAGCGCGCCTTCCACGACCGCACGCGCTACCCGCTCCGCGGGGCCCACGCGGCGGTGCGCTGCGAGGCCTGTCACGGCTCCACCGCAGGCGCGAAGGCCCGCTTCCGCGGGCTGCCCTTCGGCCGCTGCACCGACTGCCACGCCGACGCGCACGCGGGGCAGCTCGAGACGCTGGCGACGGCGCTGAAGGCGCCGGCAGGCACCCCGCAGCGGACCTGCGACGCCTGCCACGGCCTGGAAGGTTGGCTCCCGGCGCGCTTCGAGGCCGCGGATCACGACCGGCTCGCCTACCGCCTCGAGGGCGCTCACCGCGCGGTGGCCTGCGCCCTGTGCCACCCGAAGGACGAGCAGCGCACGATCCCGACCGGAACCCGGGCCGAGCTCCGCCGCGCGGGGCGGCCGGTGAAGGCGAGCCTCGCGCGCTTCGACGTGCCCAGGGCGCGCGATTGCCGCACCTGTCACCGCGATCCGCACGCCGGTCAGTTCGGCAAACGCCTCGAGGAGGGGGGCTGCGCGAGCTGCCACCTGGTGGAGTCGTTCCGCCGTGCGCGGTTCGATCACGCGAAGGACAGCCGGTTCCCCCTCGCCGGCAAGCACGAGAAGGCCGCGTGCGGCGCGTGCCACCGGCGCGACGCGGCCGGGACGGTGCGCTACCGCCCGCTCGACACCTCGTGCGCCGCGTGCCACGCCGACGCGCACGCGGGACAGCTCGCCGCGGAGGGGAAGGGGACCGACTGCGGCCGCTGCCACGGGACGGAGGGCTGGAAGGCGCCGGCGCCGCTCCGCTTCGAGCACCGGAAGCCGTTCACCGCCTTCGCGCTCGAGGGGAAGCACCGGGGGGTCGCATGCGAGAGGTGCCACCCCGCCGCGCGCGTGGGAACGGTCGAGGTGCGCCGGTACCGGCCCCTCCCGGGCGAGTGCCAGGCCTGCCACGTGGACTTCCACCGGGGGGCGTTCCGGCAGGACGGCGAGACCCGCTGCGCTCGCTGCCACACGGCGGAGAGCTGGCAGAAGGTCGCGTTCTCGCACGACGCCACGGGCTTCCCGCTCGAGGGACGGCACCGCGAGGCGTCGTGCCGGGGCTGCCACCCCGACGCGTCGTTCGCCACGCCGCTGCCGCGCGCCTGCGGTGCGTGCCACGCGGACGTGCACCAGGGGCGGCTCGGCCGGCGCTGCGAGAGGTGCCACGAGGCGACCGGCTGGGAGACGACGACCTTCGACGCCGACGCGCACCGGCGGAGCGCGTTCCCCCTCACGGGCCGGCACGCGGTCACCCCGTGCGAGTCCTGCCACGGCGACCGCCGCGATCGCGGGTTCACCCGCCCCACGCGCGAGTGCGTCGCGTGCCACGAGCCGGACTGGCAGCGGGCGGCCTCTGGCGCCTCCCCGGTGAATCACGACCTCGCCGGCTTCCCGCGGGACTGCCGCGGCTGCCACGGCACCTGGCGGTTCGCCCCGGCGGGTCTGCCCGCGCACGAGGAGTGCTTCTCGATCACGCGCGGCCACCACGCGGGGATCCGCTGCCGCGACTGCCACACGTCGATCCCTCCCGTGGACTACGGTCAGCCCTTCGCGTGCCAGTCGGGCACCGCCGCCTGCACCCGCTGCCACTCCTGCGCCGAGCACGAGCCGGTGGGCGGCTTCGCCTGCGCCGACCGGCGCTGCTACGAGTGCCACCGCTTCTCGACGGACGACGGGGGCGGAGAGAACCTCGGCCGCGCCCGCCCCGGAGGGCTCCCATGACGCGCGCGCTCCTCGTCGCGCTGGGCCTCGCGCTCGCGCCGCTCTCCGGCTGCAGGGACCCGGCGCCACCCTGGCTCACCATGCCCACGCCGGAGCAGCACGCCGCCCGCTCGTTCCCGGCCACGCCGGGCACGCCGCACGAGGAGTGCAGCTGCGACGATTGCCACGCCGACTTCCCCAGCTTCCGGCAGTTCGACTGCCTGCACTGCCACACCGGCGCGCACGCGAGCGAGGCGGAGGTGGCGCAGCAGCACGCCGACGCCGCGGTGCAGGACTTCTCCTGGGCGAGCGAGGCCTGCTACCGCTGCCACCCCGACGGCGCCGGGGTGAACCACGGGCCCATCTTCCCGATCTCGAGCGGCGCGCACGCGGGAACCTCCTGCCGCGAGTGCCACCTCTCGCCGACGGACCGGACCGCGCTCGCGTGCGCCGGGTGCCACCCGCACACCCGCGCGACCGCCGACGGCGACCACCTCCAGGTGGGCGGCTACGCCTTCGACTCGCGCCGCTGCCTCGCCTGCCACGCGGACTCGCAGGTCGATCGCCTGTCGACTCACACCGGGTTCCCGATCGGCTCCGGCACGAAGCACGTCGCCGATCGGGCGGACTGCCTCCGGTGTCACCCCGCCTGGCGCGCCGACAAGCCCTTCGGCGCGGACTTCACCGTCGCGGATTGCCTGGGGTGCCACGTGCGGGCGGAGACGGACGGGAGGCACGACAACCAGCCCGACTACCGCTACGAGACCCCGGCGTGCCTCGGGTGTCATCCGGCGGGGCGGGTGGAAGGCTGATGCGCGCCTGCCTCCTGCTCGCCGTCGTCTCCGCCGTTGCGCTGCCCGCAACCGGTTCCGCTCGCCCCGAGCCTGTCGAAGGGCGAGCGGTCGTGCTCGCGGCCTCGCCGGCCCCTTCCAGCGCCGGAACGGCGACCGACGCGCCCCGCCCCGAACGTCGTCGCGGCACGGGCGCGGTGGTCTACGTCACCGCCGCGCGCGCCTACCTCGACGTCGGCGCGGCCGATGGGCTCGCTCTCGAGGCCGTGGTGATGGCCCGACGCAGGGGCGCCGAGGCGGGCCGCTGCACCGTGGACGAGCTGGGAGAGCACCACGCCGCTTGCCCCGCGACGGCGCTCCGTCCGGGCGACACGGTCACGTTCGCGCCGGCTCCCGAGCCCGCAGCGCCGCCGTCGCCGGCCCCGCTCCCCACCGCCGAGGAGCTGGCCGCGCGCGCCCGAGCCGCGGCCGAGGCGCCCGTCGTGCGCGTCGAGTTCCGTCCCGGAGAGCGCCGCGAGGCGCCCGCGCGGCGGCGGATCGCCGTGGCGGGGCTCGAGCACGTGAGCTGGGCCTCCACGGGAGCGTCGACGCTCTCCGTCGAGCGGCTCGATCTCGCGCTGCGCGGCGCGCCGCTCGGCGCGGACGTGGTCCTCGATCTCGAGGCGCGCGCCGAGCGCTGGGTTCCGGGCGCGAACCCGCGCTTCCGGCCCGACGACGACGCCCGGCTGTACCTGTGGCAGGCGCAGCTCTCCGCGCCCGTGTCCGCCGTCCGGCTCTCCGCCGGTCGAATCCTGCCGTACCACGTGCTCGGGGCGACGGTCTTCGACGGCGCGAGCGCGTCCGTCCGGCGAGGCAGCGCCGAGGTGGGGCTGTTCGGCGGGGTGGTGCCCGAGCCAGACACGCTCTCGCCCACCACGGAGCGCTCGACCGGCGGCGGGTTCTGGTCCCTGGAGCGCGCGCTGGGTGGCGGGAGGCTTCGGCATGAGGGACGGCTCGCCGTGGTCCGCTCGCCCGAGCTGGGCACCCGGGTCGAGGCGACGCTGGCCGGACGCGCCTGGCTGCGCGCGGGGGAGGTCTCGGCGGAGGCCCAGCTGGGCGCGGGCGGCGAGGAGCAGGCGGGCGCCCTCCTCGACGCGGCGCGCGTGGACGTCGCCGCCCGGCCTACGCGGACGGTCTCCCTGGGCGCGAGCTACCGTCACGCCGGGCTGGCGTGGCCCGAGGTCACCGAGCCGGCCCTCTTCCCGGGCCGCAGCGACGCCGCGGACGCCTGGGCCGCGGTCGAGCTCGGATCCTTCCTCCGCCTCGGCGCCACCGGAGGGTTCTCCCGGGACGCGGAGCACGACCTCGGTCGCGCCTGGGCCGGGCCGGAGCTGGGGATCCCGCGGCTCCTCGGGCGCCGCGGCGGGCTGACCGTCGGCTACCTCGAGGAGGGCGGGTGGCTCGCCGGCCGCAGCGCGTACGCCCAGCTCGTCGCGCGGCCGTGGGATCCGCTCCGCCTGCTCGCCCGCGCCACCTGGTCTCATGCGAAGACGCTCGGCGTCGATCGCGACGAGCTCGGGGTGGTGGCGAGCGCGGCGGCGGACCTCGGTCGCCACCTGGGCCTGAAGATCTCGGCCCTCTCCCGCTCACCCCTGACGACCGCGGAGGGCGCCGGGTCGACCTCGTGGGGCCTCACCGGCAACGTGGCGCTGTACGCGACCTACTGAGTCGCCGCGGGCGCTCGATTTGCAATCGTGCCCGCGGCATGAGGTCACGAGCGCTCACGTTCGTCGCGGCCGTCGTCGCCGGGTGCGGTCCGCTCCTGGACGCTCCCGCGGACCGGCGCCCTGGGCTCGAGGGAACTGTGCTGCGCGTCGCGACCTGGAACGTCCACGATCTGTTCGACGCGGAGGATCGCCTGCTGCCGCCTGGGGCCGAGGACGCGCTCCCGTCCCCCGAGGCGGTGAAGGCGAAGCTCGACGCCGTCGCGGAGGTCCTGCTCCGGGTCGACGCCGACGTGGTCCTGCTCCAGGAGGTCGAGACCCTCGCGCTCGCGTCCGCCCTGGCGGCGCGCGCCGGCTACGGCGAGGCGCGGCTGGTCGAGGGGAACGATCCGCGCGGCATCGACGTGGCGGTGCTGTCGCGGCCCTCCATCCATCGGTACGTGAGCCACGCCGCCGAGCTCGACGGGGACGGGCGCACGCTGTGGCCGCGCGACTGCGTGGAGGTCCACCTCGGCGTGGGCGGCCGGCGGATCGCCATCGTCGCGAGCCACCTCAGCTCGCGCCTCTCCGATGACGGCACGCGCCGCGCGGCGCAGGCGGCCCGCATGCGGGCCATCGCCGACGCGATCTCCGAGGCGGACCCCGAGGCGCTCGTGCTGGTGGGCGGCGACCTCAACGATCCGCCCACGGCACCGGCGCTGGCGCCGCTCGCCGGGGACGGCGCCCACGTCGATCCGCTGCCGAGCTGGGAGACGACGTGGTCCTCGGGCTCACCCGCCGAGCGGCTCGACGCGCTGCTCGTCGGTCGGGCGAGCGCGGCGGCGATCGTCCGCGCCGTCGTCGAGCGCGGGACCGACGTGGCGCGCGCCTCCGATCATCAGCCCGTCGTGCTCGATCTCCGCCTGCCGTGAGGTTCCCCGGCGGGGGTGGAGCGATCCAGCTTTGAGGGGGGAGGGGTGGCTCAATGACCGACGAGCGCAAGCCGAAGGACGAGCTGGGAACCGAGCCGGGACTGGCGGGCGGGCCGGGGCCGAATCCGCCTGGATTCGATGACGGCACGCCGCGCATCCTCGGCGACGGCTCTCCGGGGCGTCCGCCCGCGGGTGCGGTGATCCCTCGAGCCGAGGAGGTACAGGACCGTGAGGGCGAGCCGGTCGAGCGCCGGGAGCCGCCGGGTCGCGGGGAGCCAGACTGAGGGAGGGGAGACGGGCGCTCACCGATGGGGTGGACCAGCACGGACAGTCCGCGCGCGGGCCCCTGCCGATAGCATCGGCAGCGGGTGAACCATGAGAGCGATCGCCGCCCTTCCGCTGTCGCTCGTCGTCGCAGCCTCGTCCGGCTGTGGCTCGACCCGGGTCGCGGCTCCGCACGGCGAGACGACGCGCGTGTCGCAGTTCCTCGTCAACGCCGTCGCGTTCGATCACGGCTGCAGGAAGGACCGCATCGCCGTCCTGCGCAAGGTGGGAGCGCAGGCCGACCTCGACGTCTGCGGCGCCGTCCGTCGCTACAAGATGGTCTTCTCCGGGGAGAGCTCCGAGACGTGGGTGGACGTCACGGAGCTCTACCCGCCCGCGGCGCTGCCGAGGCCGCTGGCGGAGGGCACGGCGCCTCCCGGCGCGCGTCCAGAAGAAGAGCCCGACAGGTGAGAGTGAGGCGCCTGGGAATCGAACCCAGAACCACCGGCTTAAAAGGCCGATGCTCTGCCAGTTGAGCTAGCGCCTCGAAGGTGCCTTGCTTTCTTAGCGAATTCTTCAGACCTGTGCACCGTGCGCATCGCGCGGTGCCGGGCCGCTTGATACCACGGGATCATC
This sequence comes from Anaeromyxobacter sp. Fw109-5, assembly GCF_000017505.1. Classification (NCBI taxonomy): domain Bacteria; kingdom Pseudomonadati; phylum Myxococcota; class Myxococcia; order Myxococcales; family Anaeromyxobacteraceae; genus Anaeromyxobacter; species Anaeromyxobacter sp. Fw109-5. The sequence goes on along the minus strand of NC_009675.1, from coordinate 3,063,282 downwards.
GCCCAGGGAGCCTGGCCTGGCCGGCCTCGAAGCGGCGAGAGGTCAGGGTCGGGGGGGCTGGCGCTCGCGTCGTCGACGTGACCTCACCGCCGCGGATCGCGGCGCGGAGCGAGCTCGAGCCGATCGGTCGACGGACGGAACGCGGAGCTCGGAGCGCCGGCAACCCGGCGCGCCGCTCACGCCTTGCGCCTGACGCGGACGGCGACCGGCGCGCGAGCGGCGGCCGGGGCCGGCCTGGCCGCGGCGACCGAGCGAAGCGGGACGGGGACCGCCCGCGGTTCACGCGTCCGCTCGTCCGCCTCCACGCGCGCGAACCACTGCGCCGCGGTCGCCTTGACCTGGGCCCAGCGGATGTCCTCGGGACTGGCCATCGGGATCTCGGCGGGCGCGCCTGCTCGGACGGGCGCGTCGACGACGCGCGCGCCGGCGCGGCGGCGAAACACCTCGCCGTAGAGCGACGAGTGGGTCCGGGCGCAGAAGGGGCACTGGAAGTAGCGGATCTGGCTGCCCGGAGCCGACCAGCTCGTCATCACGACCTTGCAGTGCGTGCACTCGACCGCGGCATCCATCGATTTCTGGGGATATCGCCCGTGGATCGGCTGGTCAAGAAATCGGGCCCCTTCAGCCCCAGGCGGCCGCGGACCACCGCGGCGGCCGAGGGCAGGTTAGAACCCGGCCATGCGCACGCTCGTGAACCTCGACGGCTCCCTCGTCGCGCCTTCGGAGGCCAAGGTCTCGGTGTTCGACCGTGGGTTCCTGTACGGCGACAGCGTGTACGAGGTGATCCGGACGTACGGCGGTCGTCCCTTCGAGCTCCGCGCGCACCTCGATCGACTCGCCCACTCCGCCGGGCGCATCGCGCTCACGCCGCGCTGGGACGCCGATCGCGCCCGCGCCGAGATCGATCGCACGCTCGCCGCGGCGCGCGGCGCCGAGGCGCCGGATCCGGAGGCGGCGCCCTGGAACCGAGGCGAGCGGTACATCCGCGTGGTCATGACGCGCGGGGCGGGGGAGATCGGCCTCGATCCCGCGCTCGCGGTGGACCCGCTCGCGATCGTCATCGTGCAGCCGCTGTCGGGCCCGCCCGCGCGCGCCTACGCCGAGGGCGTGCCCGCCGCGATCGTGGGCGTACGGCGGGCCTCGACGAAGGCCGTCGACCCCTCGGCCAAGACGGGCGCCCACCTCACGCACGTGCTCGCGGTCCGCGAGGCGCGCGCGGCGGGTGCCTACGAGGCGCTGCTGCTCGACGACGCCGGGTTCGTGACGGAGGGGTCCTCGTCGAACGTGTTCGCGGTCTCCGCCGGACGCGTGCTGACGCCGCCGCTCGCGGCCGGGATCCTGGAGGGGGTGACGCGCGCGGTCGTGCTCCGGCTGGCCCGGGCGGCGGGCCTGCCGGTGGAGGAGGTGGCGCTGCGGCCCCTGGATCTCGAGACCGCCGACGAGCTCTTCATCACCTCCACCGTGCGTGAGATCCTCCCTGTCACTCGACTGGGGGACAGCCGCGTCGGCAGCGGCCGCCCCGGGCCGGTCACGCTGCGGCTGCACGCGGCGTTCCGCGAGGCCGCGACGGTGTAGGACTGCGGGTGCAGAGGTACGCGCCGCGAGACGGCTTCGCCGCGCGCGGGGCACGAGCGTACACTCCGGGCACATGCTCCGCATCGTGGCTTGCGCGCTCGCCCTCACCCTCGTCGCTCCCGCACGTGCAGACACCGGCGACGATGCCGCGGGCGCGCTGCGTGAGGACGGCTCCGTCAAGGTCCGGGCGCAAGCGGCCATCGTGCTCGGGCAGCGGGGCGAGCCGGCCGCGGTCGCCGTGCTCGCGGAGGCGCTCGCGTCCGACGAGGCGCCGGCCGTCCGCATCGCCGCGGCGGGGGCGCTGGGCCGGCTGCGGGGCGACGACGCCCGGACCGCCCTCGAGCTCGCGCGACGCTCGGACGCGGATCGCGGCGTGCGCGAGGCCGCGTCGCTGGCGCTGGAGGCCCTGGGCCTCGCCTTCTCCATCGAGGAGCCCGCGGGGAACGCGGGCGGCGCCGCGGCACGCAGCGCGCTCCGCCAGGCGCTGGCGCGTCACCTGTCCGCGCGCGGGTGGGCCGTCGTCGAGCGCGGCGGAATGGTCCTGAAGCCGACGGTGCTCCGCGTGGACGTGAAGGAGGGCACGGGCCGGACGGAGGTGGCGGTGAAGGCGGCGCTCGTGGCGGTCGACTTCGACGGCCGCATGGCGGCCATGCTCGAGAGCGGCGCGCGGCTCTCGGCGGCCGGCGCGGTCCCGGAGGCGCGGCTCGCCTCGTACGCCTCCCGGGCCCTCGACGCGGCCGCGCGGGCGCTGTGCGAGGATCTCGCGGCGCGGCTCGCGGAGAGGTAAACCGGACATCATGGAACCCGCTCGCGCCCCGCCGTCCGCTCCGCCGCCGCTCGAGCCCGGCGTCTCGTCCGAAGGGGCGCCCGCAGAGACCCCGCGACGCCTGTTCCGCAACTACCTGCTCGACGCGCGGCTTCAGCTCCGGCTCGGGAGCTACCTGCTCGCCGTCGCGGTCGCGCTCTCGGTCGGCCTCGGCTGGCTGCTCTGGACCGCCTATCGCGAGACGAGCCGGGTGGTGGCGCTCGGGGATCCCGTCGCCAGCGAGTCGCTGGCCCGGGCGCTCGCGGCCGAGGACCGCGGCCGGATCGGCCTGGTCGCGGTCGTGCTGGCCGCCGCCCTGCCGTGCCTCCTCGTCGCCGCGGTGGTGGTGACGCACCGGATCGCCGGCCCCGCGCTCGTGCTGCGCCGCGTCTGCCGCGACGTCGCCGCCGGCCGGCTCGCCCCGGCGCGGCGCCTGCGCGCCCGGGACATGCTCGCCGACCTGGCCGACGAGGTGGCCCTCATGATCGAGGCGCTCCGCGCCCGCGAGCTCCGCGAGCGCGACGAGCTCACCCGCGCCGCCGCCTGCCTCCGCGAGCCGTCCAGCCCCGCCGCCGCGCGCACCGCGGCAGCCAGCGCGCTCGAGGCGCTCGCCGCCGAGAAGGACGCGCGGCTCGAGTCGTGATCGGCCGCAGGACCCCGGCGATCGCCACCGCCGTCCTGCTCGCCTGCGCGCTGGGGCAGGGGAGACGGACCGCCACGCAGACCGGGGCGACGAGCGTGACGGGCTCATCGGCCGCTCATCCCGAGCGTAGCGGCTCCGCCCCGGCGGAGCCGCGGAGTCGAGGGACGACCTCGACCGCGACCGCGACCGCGACCCCGATCGCGACCCCGACCGCGACCCCGACCGCGACCCCGACCGCGACCCCGACCGCGACCCCGACCGCGACCCCGACCGCGACCCCGACCGCGACCCCGACCGCGACCCCGACCGCGACCCCGACCGCGACCCCGACCGCGACCCCGACCGCGACCGCGACCGCGACCCCGACCGCGACCACGACCGCGACCACGACCGCGACCACGACCGCGACCACGACCGCGACCGCGACCGCGACCACGACCGCGACCCCGACCGCGACGGACCCATCGGCCGCTCACCCCGACCCCTTCGACTCCGCGGCCCAAGGCCGCTACGCTCAGGACGGGCGAAGTCGAGCGACGCCACCCCCCCAGACCCTCGACCTGTCCGATCCGCTCGAGCTCCTCTGGTCCCACCGCCTTCAGTTCACCCCCTCGGGCGAGCCCCTCGTCACCATCCGCCTCATGGAAGGCCAGCGCGAGATCGCCTTTCGCGCGCGGGCGCCGGGCCGAGTGACCCTGCGCGGGGGGAAGGTCGTCGAGGTCCCGGCCGGCGCACGGCTCTCGGTGCGGTCCTCGGGGGCGGCGCCCGCGGTGGTGGTCCATCACGCGCTGCTGGCGGAGGCGCCGCTCGCCGCTCGCGCGTCGCTCGACGCGGTCCGGCGCACGTGGGCGGCGCGCGGCGTGAACGTGCGCTCCCGGCTCGTCGGCGCGGTGTACGGCGTCGCCGGGCGGGTGGTGGACACCCGTCGTGAGCTCCTGCTCGCCGAAGGGGACGGCGCGCTCGACTCGGCTCGTGCGCTGATCGCCTCCCTGGACGCGCGCTTCGGCGCGAAGGCGGTCGTCCACGCCGAGGTGGTATCCCGGCCGCGCGGGACGCTCGTGCTCCGCGCCGACGGCGGCGCCCCGCTCGGAGAGGCGGACGGGGCGCTCTGGCTGGACGTCGCGGCGGACGGCGGCGTCCTCGTCGAGGACGTCGAGCACGATCGCGGTCCGCGCGCGCGCGCGAGGGAGGACCGCGCCTACCGTGGCCGGCTGTACGTCGCCCTCGACGCGCGCGGCGCGCTGGCGGCGGTCCACGCGGTACCGGTCGAGGAGCTGCTCCGCGGGCTCGTGCCGAGCGAGATGCCGGCCTCGTCGCCGCTCGAGGCGCTCAAGGCGCAGGCGGTCACCGCCCGCTCGAACGTGCTCGCCCAGATCGGCGCGCGCCACGCCACGGACCCCTTCATGCTGTGCGCCGAGGTCCACTGCCAGGCGTACCGCGGCGACGCGGCCCGCACCGCGCGCACGGACGAGGCCGTGCGGGCGACGCGGGGAGAGGTGCTGTTCGGCGCCGGGGAGGGAGCGCTCGTGGACGCGGTGTACTCGGCGACCTGCGGCGGGCACGGCGAGGACAACGACGCGGTGTGGGGCGCCGCGCCGAACGCGAGCCTGCGCGGCAGGCCCGACGCGGCGCCGCCGCACGCGGAGCGATGGGCGGGCGGGCTCGCCGAGGAGCCGCGCCTGCGGGCGTTCCTCGCCGACCCGGGCCACGCCTGGTGTCGCGGATCGGCCGCGCCGGGCGTCACGCGCTTCCGCTGGGAGCGGCGCCTCACCGGCCCCGCGCTCGACGCGGCGGCCGCCCCGCTCGGCGTGGGCCGCGTCCGCGCGATCTCCGTCGGCGCCCGCGGGGTGTCCGGCCGCGCCCGGCTGCTCGCGATCGAGGGAGACCGCGGGCGCGCCGAGATCGCGGGCGAGCTCCGCATCCGGCGGCTGCTCGGCGACCTCCCTTCGGCCATGTTCGTGATCGACCGCAGCGGCGACGGCGTCCTCCTCCGCGGCGGAGGCTGGGGGCACGGCGCGGGGATGTGCCAGTGGGGCGCGGTGGGTCGCGCGCAGTCGGGTCGCGGCTACCGGGAGATCCTGGCCGCCTACTACTCGGGCGCGGAGATCGCGCGGATCTACTGAGGCCCCGCGGCCACCGGCTCCATCGAGCCGGTGCGACGACCCCTGGCGATGCCGCGGCCCCGCTCGGTGGGCGGAAGCGCCACGCCGACCCTCGCCATCTCCTCGGCGCGCTGCGCTGCGGCGACCGCGCCCCGCGGTCCGGTTCCGTCTCGAGCAGGCCGGTACGACGGGACGAGCTCGCGAAGGGTCGCGAGGACGGCCGCGCGGTCGCCTGCCTCGGCGCACGCGCGGAGCCGATCGAGATGCTGCACGAGGTCGGGAGGAGGAGGCGGGCTGCGGGTGACGCGGATACGATCGCGTACGACCTCGCTCCGCTCCTCCTCCTCGGTCAGGAGCTCCTCGAACAGCTTCTCGCCGGGGCGGAGGCCCGTGTAGACGATCGGGACCTCCCCGCTCCGACCGGACAGCATGATCATGTACGCGGCGAGATCGGCGATCCGGACCGGTGCCCCCATGTCGAGCACGCACAGATCTCCGTACCCGCCGAGCCCGGCGAGCAGCGTCAGCCCGACCGCCTCGGGGATGGTCATGAAGTAGCGAGTGCAGTCGGGATGCGTGATCGTCACGGGCCCGCCGCGCGAGATCTGCTCCTTGAAGAGCGGGACGACGCTGCCGGCCGAGCCGAAGACGTTCCCGAACCGCACGGCCGTCATCTGGGTGCGCGAGGAGCGCCCGAGCTCCCGGGCGACGAGCTCCGCGACGCGCTTGGTCGCGCCCATCACCGAGGTCGGCTTCACCGCCTTGTCCGTCGAGATGAGGACGAAGCGCTCGGCGCCGCACTCGTGGGCCATGCGCGCGACGTGCAACGTCCCGAAGACGTTGTTCTTGACCGCCTCCTCGGGGGAGCTCTCCATGAGCGGGACGTGCTTGTGCGCGGCGGCGTGGAAGACGTCCTGCGGGTGGTACAGGTCGCCGAGCTGGCGGATCCGCTCCGCATCGCGGACGTCCGCGATCTCCGTCCGGACCTCGAGCTTCGGGTGGCGCTCGGTCAGGCGGCGCGCGCCGAAGTAGAGCTCGTTCTCGTTCATGTCGACCATCACGAGCTGCTGGACGCCGAAGCGGGCCAGCTGCCGGCACAGCTCGGACCCTATCGATCCCGCCGCGCCGGTGACGAGCGCGGAGCGCCCGTGCGCGAGCGATCGCATCGCGGCCTCGTCGAACGCGACGCTCGGGCGCGCGAGCAGATCCGCGGGTGACACGTCGTCGAGCATCGAGACGGAGAGGCGATCCGACAGCTCCAGGACGGCGGGCACGATCTTGAAGCGCACCGCACAGTCGGCGCAGGTGTCGATGATGCGGCGCACCCGCGCCGGATCGTTGCAGCGCTCCGCGAGGAGGACCGTCGCGATCCCGTGGCGTCGGATGATCCGCGGCAGCTCCGACACGTCGCCCAGGACCCGCTTGCCGCCGATCCGCCACCCGATGGCGCTCGCGTCGGCCGTGACGAAGCCGACGAGCCGGTAGCGCCCATCACGGCGCCGCTCGAGATCGCGACCGAGGAGCTCGGCGGCGGCGCCGTCGCCGATGATGATCGTCCGGGCGCCGCCCCGGTCCCCGAAGAGCCGACCGTTCCAGCGCAGCAGCGCGCGAGGGCCGAACCGCACGCCGCCCGACAGGGCCGTCGTGACGAAGAACTCGAGCACGTAGACCGTGCGCGGGAGCCCGGCCGGGAGCAGCCAGCCCGAGAGCGAGGTGAAGCACACCGAGCCCCCGAGCGAGGCGACGACGACGCGGAGGGCGTCGGACAGGCCCGCGAGGCGGAACGACCAGCGATGGAGCGCCGCGGCGGCGTTGCACACGAGGCGAGCGGCCACGAGGATCGTCATCGCGCGAGGCAACGCGCGGAGGTACACCGCCGGGATGCCCCCGTCGAAGCGCAGCCACAGCGCGGCCCCGAGCGCGAGGACGGCGGCGACGCCGTCGAGCGCGATCAGCGCGAGGGTGCGCCGTGCCCGACGGAGCGCTGCGTGCTCCCCCATCCCCCACCTCCTGGCTCGCAGCACCGAGGTCGTCACCCCGCTCGCCGGCGTCACGTGCCCGTGTCAGGTTCCACCAAGGGTGCACACCTTCACGCGTGCGTCCCGGGCGCGCACCCCCTCATCGCGGCGCCGGCGTGGATGCGCGCGGCGAGGACGCGGGCTCCGTCGGCGCGACGCTCGCGGCCTGGGTCGCGCGATAGGACGGGAAGAACCCCGGGCGCGGCTCCCAGCTCGCGCCCGTCAGCGACGCGAACTCGGCGCGCCTGCGGACCAGGTCCGCGTACGCGAGCGCGTCGTGCGTCACGCACGCGGCGCGGAAGGGGACCTCGCCCGCGCGCGCGAAGCCCCGCTTGTACCGGAAGAGACCGTCCCCGGGAACGTACCCGCCGCCGAGCACGTACCGGCGCATCCCCTCGGACGATGCCCAGCACGCGATGTGGTGCTTCAGCAGGTAGTTCGGCCCGAGCGGGAACGCCTCCGCGCGTGTGCCGCCGAGGAAGTAGTAGACGTTCTCGACGGAGCACAGGACGAGGTCGGAGGAGACGACCTCGCCTTCGCGGAGCGTGTGGAAGAACGCGTAGTATCCGCGGAGGCGCGCGACGAGGGCCTCGAAGAACGAGCGCGGGAAGAAGTACCAGGGCTCGGCGCCGGTTCGTTCCATCGTGTGCCTGTAGACGTCGATGAAGGCGTCGAGCCGCGCCGCGTCGCGGTCCAGCTCCACGTGGAGCCCGGCCGCCTGCGCGACGCGCACCCACTTGCGGACGCGCGAGTCGTAGCCCCGCCAGAGCGCCTCGGAGCCTCCGTCGAGCGGTACGGCGATGTTGGGCGCGCGCGGCTCGACCCTCCCTGGCATCGCCGCGAGCTGCTCCGGGAAGAGCGACAGCCGCGCGAACGTGGAGACGAGGCGCTCGTCGGCGCACCACGCCTCGTGCGCGCGCCAGAACGCGGCGTGATCGCGAGGCTCCTCACCCCAGGTGTAGGGTCCGCCGTAGCCGTACGGGGTGACGGCGTCCCAGCGGAGCTCGCCGGGGCGGGCCCACGGCTCCGCCGCGATGGGCCGCAGGATGAGCGGGAAGAGGACCGCACCTCCAGGGCCCTCGCCGACGGCGCACACGACCCGGTCGCAGGTCCGCGCGAAGAGCCGCGCGTACTCGGGGTGGGCCTGGACCTCGCGGCCCGGCCAGCGCTGCCAGAGCGCGAGCCAGGCGGCGAGATCGTCGGGGCGCGCGGCGTCGAGCGTGCGATACCGCATGCGACGGAGGGTACGACGCGCGCGCCGCGGACGGTGGCGTCTCCTTGGGCCCCTTCACGCTCGGGCAACGTCGGACGAGGGACGCCGTGAGGGCTGGACCGCGCGCACGGGTGGGGACCATGGTGCCGCACGGCTGTCCAGCCGAGTAGGCATGACATAGCTTCTCGCGTCTGCCGCGCGCGCCGTGCACGCGTCTCCCGCGAGGACGCCAGATGGGACGCATCTACCTGTCCGTGCCGCACATGGGAGCGAGCGAGGAGCGATACGTGCGGGACGCGTTCGCCTCGAACTGGCTCTCGTCCGTCGGTCCGCACCTGGACGCGTTCGAGCAGGCGTTCGCGAAGCGCGTCGGGCGCCCCGCCGTGGCGCTCGCGAGCGGCACCGCGGCGATCCACCTGGGACTCCGCCTCCTCGGCGTGGGCCCGGGCGACGAGGTGCTGGTCTCCGACCTGACGTTCGTGGCCAGCGTGAACCCCATCCGCTACCTGGGCGCGACCCCCGTCTTCGTGGACAGCGATCCCGGGACGTGGATGATGAGCCCCGAGCTCCTCGCCGAGGCGCTCGAGGATCGCGCCGCGCGGGGCCGGCTGGTCCGCGCCGTCGTCGTCGTCCATCTGTATGGACAGTGCGCGGACCTGGAGCCGATCCTCCAGACCTGCCGGCGACACGGGGTCCCGGTGCTCGAGGACGCCGCGGAGGCCCTCGGCGCGACGTACCGCGGCCGGCCGGCCGGATCGTTCGGCGACGTCGCCGCGTTCTCCTTCAACGGCAACAAGATCGTGACGACGACGGGCGGCGGGATGCTCGTCGCCTCACGGCCGGGATGGGTGGAGAAGGCGCGCTACTGGGCCACGCAGGCGCGCGAGCCCGGCGCCGCGTACCAGCACGTCGAGATGGGTCACAACTACCGGCTCTCGAACGTGCTCGCCGCCATCGGCCGCGGGCAGCTCGAGGTGCTCGACGAGCGCGTACAGCAGCGGCGGGCCGTCGCGGCGCGGTACCGGGAGGCCTTCGAGGAGCTCTCCGGGCTCACGCCCATGCCAGAGGCGGCGTACGGGCTTCACACCCACTGGCTCTCCTGCTTCCTCGTCGACGAGGACGAGCTCGGGGCCTCTCGCGACGACGTCCTCGCCGCGCTCGCCGCCGACGACATCGAGGCGCGGCCGCTCTGGAAGCCGATGCACCTCCAGCCGCTCTACGCGTCGTGCGAGCGCTACGGCGGCGAGGTCGCCGCAGACCTGTTCGAGCGCGGCCTCTGCCTGCCGAGCTCGAGCAGCCTGCCGATCGCCGACCAGCGGCGCATCGTCGAGATCGTCCGGCGCGTCGGGCGGCGCCGCGCCGTCGCCGCGCGCGGCGACGCCATGCCTGCCGCGGTCGTGGCCTGAGAGCTCCGCGCTGCGCGCTCGGCGCTCGGCGCGCACACGATCAGGGTGCGCGCCCGGCGGTCACCGCCGCGACGGGCCCTCGGGCGCCGGTTCGCGGCCGGCGCCAGGGGCCGGGATCAGGCCTTGCCGCCGCTCGCGACGCGCGAGTACATGCGGCCGTAGTCGCTCGCCAGCCGGGCATCGTTCAGGATGCCGCCGTGGACCACGATTCCGCTCTGGGCGAGCCGTTCGACCGCGAGCGCGATGTCCCGCACGCGATCCCGACGCGCCCTCACGACGAGCAGGTTCACGCTCGCGCAGCGCTCGATGAGCAGCGGGTCCGCGACCGCCAGGATCGGGGGGGTGTCCACGACCACCACGTCGTACCGCTTCCCCGCCTCGGCGAGGACGTCCGAGAGGCGGGAGCTCGCGAGGAGCTCTCCAGGCGTCGAGGAGAGGTCTCCCCGTGGGAGAAGGTCGAGTCCCGGAGTGAGCGTCGCCTTCGCCGCTCCCTCCAGCTGCACGTTTCCGGTGAGGACCTCGGCGAGGCCAGGGCCCTGTTCGGCCGAGAAGTGACGGTGCAGCGCTCCGCGACGGAGGTCCGCGTCCACGAGCAAGACGCGCTTGCCCGTGACCGCCAGGAGATGCGCGAGGTTCGCGCACACGAACGTCTTGCCGGCGCCCGGCGAGGGCGAGCTCACGGCCACCACGTTGCCCCGGGCCTTCAGCACGAACCCGAGGGCCGTGCGGAGGGTGCGGAAGTGCTCGGTCGCGGGATCGTCTGGCGCCGCGAGCGCGAGCACCTCGCGCCGAGCCGCATGGCGTTCGTCGAGGTGCAACTCGCGATCGCTATGGGGAAGTGTCGCGAACACGGGGAGACCGGTGGCGGCCTCGATGTCCTGGGGATCGCCGGCACCGTCGTCGAACGTCCGTCGCCCGATCACGAGCGCGGCGCCCGCGCCCAGCCCCACGATGAGCGCGAGCGCCACGAGCGGGACTGGCCTGGGGCGGATCGGCCGCCGCGTCACGACGGGCGGGTCGACGAGGCGCACGGTGCCGATCATCCCGGCCTTGGCGACCCGCAGGGTCTCGGCCTGGTTCGAGAGCAGGACGTAGAGGCCCGTCGCCACCTCCGCGTTCCGGACGAGGCGCGCCGCCCCGATCTCCGTGCCGGGCATCGAGCGGACGCGGGGGTTCAGCGCCGCGCGCTCGTCGCGTACCGCCTGGAGCCTCCGCTCGAGCGCCACGAGGTCGGGATGCCTGCCGGTGTACCGCTTCGCGAGCTGGACACGCTCGCTCTCGAGGTCCGAGACCGCCTTGTCGAGCTCGGCCACCCGCTCGACCGTCGTGCGCGCCTCGAAGGACAGATCCACCGTCCCCCGCCTCGTCCGGTAGTCGATCAGCGCCGTCTCCGCCTTCTCCATCTGACCCTTCAGCTTGGGGAGCTGCGACTCCAGGAACTCGAGCGTCTTCGCCGCCTCGGCGGAGCGTCGCTCCATGTTCTCTCGCAGGAACACCGAGGTCAGCGAAGAAACGATCGAGGCGAGGCGGCTCGGCTCGTGCCCGTCCAGCTCGATGACGATGACGCCCGTGTCCTTCGCCTTCTCGTCGATGCGGAGATCCGCCTGGAGGGCGTCGATGACGTCATCGCGGGAGCGCTTCTCGATGCGGAACTCCGTCCCGGGGCGTGCGGTGAGCTCCGACACGAGCAGCTCCAGCGGCTCGCCGTCTCCTGCCGAGGCGGGCGCGCCCACGCGGCCGTCGAGCAGGACTCGGCCCGATTCGTCCTGGAGCCGGTAGGTGTCGCCTTCCAGCGCGGTCAGCGTGAGCGGTCGGTCCACCAGCTCCGCCGGGACTCGGAGCCGCGTCACCGAGATGCGCTCGCCCCCCCAGGCGAAGCGCTCCAGCCCGAGACGGGGCGTCGCTGGCGCGCCTCGGTGGCGGCGCGCGATCGCGGTCCCGATCACCGGGAGGTGGCGTGGCTCCGCCAGCACGTCGAGCCCGACCTCGTCGACGACCGGGCCGAGCACCATGCGCGAACGCATGATCTCGACGTACCCCTCGACGGAGGTCTTCTGTTCGAGCAGCGGCGAGAGTCGCTCGAGCGCGGCGCCGATGGTGGGGGGCTCCTCGACCTGCATCAGCGCGGTCGAACGGTACACCGGGCGCGCCAGCAGGAGGTAGACCGCGACCGCGGCCAGCGCGAGAGAGGTCACCGCCGCGAGTGTCCAGCGGCCTCCGGCCAAGATCCTGGCGATCTCGTTCAGCGACGGCTCTGCGGCGCGGCGCGGCTTTCGGAGGGGCGACGGCGAAATGCCGGGAAGCGGCGTGGCGAGGACGCTCGGCGCGGAGACGTTCTCGATCTCGCTTGCCATGTTCACTCCCTCGAGTGCTGGTACGCTGCAACGTGCTGCAAGGCGCGCCTCAGGGCATCCGCTGGTGCGTCGACACGCGACGAGCGTGTTTGACGCAGCCCCGCGCATGACCGGGTTGCCTGGCGTGGACGCCCTCGGCCGCAGACTCGGAGAGAGTTCGCAGCCGCGATCGCAAACGCAGCCCCACAGTTGGAGTGACTGTTTGTGCACACGCGCGGCTCGCGCGGGGTGAAGGAGGGCAGGTGAGCCGCGGCCGGCGTCCGTACCGGACGGAGCGACTGCTCGTCCCGGGCGCAGCACGCACTATCTTCCCGCCGGGCTCTCGCGCGCGCCCGCGGGAGCCGGACGAACGCCCTGGCGCGCGGAGACTCCATGCGCGCCGTGAGCACACCCTGCGGCGAGTACGCACCCGGGACGGTGCCCTCGCGCCGGCTGGTGCACGTCACGACGGTCCCCGAGACGTTGTCGTTCTTGGCGGGGCAACCTCGGTTCCTCTCGCGACGTGGCTGGGAGGTGTTCGCGGTCTCGTCGCCCGGCGAGGGCCTCGGGCGCTTCGCGGCGGCCGAAGGCATCGCCTCGCGGGCCGTGGCGATCGAGCGGCGGATCGCGCCGCTGCGCGACATCGTGTCGCTGCTGCGGCTGGGTACGACGCTGCGGCGGCTACGTCCCGACGTCGTCGACGCTCACACACCGAAGGGCGGGCTGCTCGGCATCCTCGCGGCCTGGATGACCGGCGTCCCGATCCGGATCTACCACCTGCACGGCCTCGTCTATGTCACCTCGCGTGGCCTCCGGCGGCGGCTCCTGCTGTCCGTCGAGAAGCTCACCGCCGCGCTGTCGACCCGCGTACTGTGCGTCAGCCGCTCGCTCGCCGAGGTCGCGATGCGCGACGGCATCGCGCCGCCCGCGAAGCTCGGCGTGGTCCTGTCCGGCAGCATCAACGGCGTCGACACGGCGCGTTTCGCCCCTCCGACGCAGGCGGAGCGGCAGGCTGCCCGGCGGGCGCTCGGACTCCCGGCCGACGCGCGCGTCATCGGATTCGTCGGGCGGGTCACCCGCGAGAAGGGGATCGTCGAGCTGGAGGCGGCGTGGCGAACCTTGCGGCGCGACCTGCCCGACGTGCGACTCGTGCTGGTCGGTCCACTCGAGCGACAGGATCCGGTACCGCCCGCGGTCGCGGCGTCGCTCCGGAACGATCCGCGCGTGCTCATGGTGGGCTTCGAGTGGGACACTCCCCGGTACTTCCGCGCGATGGACGTCCTCGCGCTTCCGAGCTACCGCGAGGGGTTCGGAGTGGTCTCGATCGAGGCCGCCGCCATGGGACTCCCGGTGGTGGCCTCACGCATCCCGGGGTGCCTCGACGCGGTGCTCGACGGCGTCACGGGCACCCTGGTTCGCCCCGGCGACGATCGGGCGCTCTGCTCCGCGCTGCTCGCCTATCTGGCGGACCCGGAGCTGCGCGCCCGACACGGCGAAGCCGGGCGGGCGCGGGTCCTGCGCGAGTTCCAGCAGGAGCGCCTCTGGAGGGCGCTGGAGGCCGAGTACCTGCGCGACGCCAGCGTCGGCAAACGAGGGGAGTCGCGTGGCAGAACCAGGTGACGGCGAACTCCGCGGAGCCCAAGAAGGCGGAGAGAACGCTTGGCCGTCGTAACCCATCGTTGACGTGACCCGAAGGCGACGTCTCGCGTGGCGGGGAGGCTCGGATGCCGTTGGATGTCGCCTACATCTCGGACCAGCGGTTCTCGTGCATCGACGGCAGGTGGTACGCGAGCGCGAGCTTCAGGCTCGAGTACATCTGCCGGGAGCTCGACGTCGGCACCTGGACGTTCTGGGGCCGCCTCGACGACACGGGCGATCCGAGCCGCCTCTTCCCCATGGACGCGCCTCCCGGCTGGGCGGGTCGGCTCTTCTTCGAGGGCCCGCGCGGCCAGCGCGGTGGACCGCTCGGCTACGCGGGGTCGCTGCTGAAGTCCGCCGCCGGGCTGAAGCGGCTCGTCCGCAGATCGGATGTCGTGTGGCTGAAGCAACCCATGGTCTACGCGCTGATCGCGCACCGCTACTGCCGCCCGGCGCAGGTCGTCGTGAGTCAGCAGATGGGAGACGCGGAGCTGGGCCTCGTCCTGAACTATCCGCGTTACGCGCTCCTGCGGCACGCCGTCGCCCGCGGCTGCAGGAGGATCAACGCGCGGGCGGACGTGGCCGCGTTCGTCAGCCGGGACCTCGCGGTACGGTACGGCGCCGGCCGCATGGACCTCCTCGTTGCCAACGAGAGCCAGGTCGGCGAAGACATGATTCTGCCCTCCCTTCCCGAGGAGCCGGAGGGCCCGCTGAAGATCGTCTTCGTCGGGCGGCTCGCACCCGAGAAGTGCGTGGACGATGTGCTCCGCGCGGTGGCCCTCGTCCCGGAGACCTCGCTCACCATCGTCGGCGACGGCGCGAGACGAGCCGAGCTCGAGGCGATGAGCCGCAAGCTCGGGCTGGAGCGCCGCGTGACGTGGTGCGGCTACGTCCCCTGGGGGCCGAGCCTGTTCGCGATCCTGCGGAAGTCGTCGGTCCTGACGCTGCCGAGCGCCACGGAGGGGCTCGGGCTGGTCATCGTCGAGGCGATGTCCCAGGGGCTCCCGGTGGTCGGAACCCGCGTCGGCGGGATCCCCGAGCTGGTCCAGGACGGCATTTCCGGGGTGCTCGTCGACGTCCATCGACCGGATCAGCTCGCGGAGGCCTTCCGGACGCTGAGGGAGCGGCCCGCGCTCCGGCGGCGCATGGCGGCGGCGGCGCTCGAGGTGGCGCGGAGGAACACCTGGGAGCGCCAGACGAAGCCCCTCCTGCAGCGGATCGAGCACGTCTGGCAGGAGAAGGCCGCGGCGGGGCGCTCACGCTCCCTCCCGCGAGGCGGTGCGACGAACGACCCGAGCTCGATCGGGCGCGCCACGGCGAGCGGTCCGGGCTCGATGATCCTGCACGGCGCGCGCCGAGGTGAACCCGTCGAGGCCCGCGGCGAGGCAACACGGGTGACCTAACGTACGTCGCGAGCGGCGCTCCCGACATGCGCTCCTCGAGAGAGGCGCCGGCCGAATGGACGCGAACACCAACGCCGCCCCTCCGTCAGGAGCCGTGGGCCCCGGCGCTGCGCGTCCGGGTGGCTTCCAGCAACGGTGGGGCTGGCTTCTCCGGCACGCCCGAGCGGTCGCCGCATCGACGCTGGTGCGCCGTCTCGCGACCGACGCCTTCTGGAGCCTGCTCGGGTCCGTGCTGGCGCGGCTGCTGGCGTTGGTGGCGTCCATCGCCGTCGCACGTCGACTCGGCGCGACGGCGTTCGGGGAGTTCAACCTCGTCCAGACGACCGCCGGAATGCTGATGGCGCTCGGCGGATTCGGCCTCAACACCACCGCCACGAAGTATCTGGCCGGAAACTACCGCGCCGATCCGGAGGCGGCCGGCAGGGTCGTTGCGCTCTCGGGAATGGTGGCCGCGTTCGTCGGCGGAGGGACGGGCGTGCTGCTGGCGGCCTCGGCCGGATGGGTCGCCGAGAGCGTGCTGGGCGCGCCTCAGCTATCGACGGCGCTGCGCGTAGGATCGGTGCTTCTGCTGTTCGGGCCCGTCAACGGAACGCAGCTCGGAACGCTCATGGGGCTCCAGCGGTTCCGGACCATCGGGCTGGTCACGACGGTGACCTCGGCCCTGAGCATCCCGCTCCTCATCGGGGGAGCGCTCCTCGGCGGGACGCTCGGCTGCGTGATCGGGCTGGTCGCGAGCTCAGCCGTGACGACCGGCCTGTACGCGGTCGCGGTTCGCCGCGCGACGCGCGCCTGCGGGTTGCGCCCGGTCTACCGGCAGGCGCTCCGCGAATGGCGCATCCTCTTCAGCTACAGCATTCCGACGACCCTCGGGAACGTCCTCCTCGCGCCCGCCACGTGGGCCACCTCGGCCGTCGTCGCCAACCAGCCGGGCGGCGTTCGCGAGCTCGGCCTCTTCGCGGCCGCGAACCAGTGGCGCAACGCGATCGTCCTCGTCGCCACCTCGGTCGGAGCGGTGATGTTTCCGCTGTTCGCGCACCTGCACGACAGTGGGCGCACTCGATCCTTCGCGCGGGCGTTCTGGGCGAGCGTCGTCCTGACGGCGCTCGCCTCCGTCGCGGCGGCGGGTGGGCTCGCGGTCAGCGCCCCCTGGATCATGCGCGCGTACGGCGCCGAGTTTCGCGACGCGGTCGACGTGATGGTGCTGCTCCTCGTGGCGGGAGCCCTCGCCGCACCGCTCAGCATCGTCGGGCACGCGATCGCCGGGGCGGGCCGGATGTGGCTCAGCTTCGCCCTGAACGCCGCCTGGGCGATCGTCCTGGTCGCGGCGGCCTACGGCTTGCGTTCGCGCGGTGCCTTCGGCCTCTCCGTCGCGTATGCGGCGGCGTACGCGGTCCACCTCGGTGCGGCGCTTGCGTGCGCACGCGGCGTGCTGAACGGCACGCGTGCTCCGGCCATGGCGACGGTCGCCCTGGACGGGTGACGGGTCGCACCGGGGACTCCCTTTCGACCGGGCGCCTACACGTCGATGCCTCGCGTGACTACGTTGGCCAGCGGTCGCGCGGTGGCGCAAACCGAGGGATCCGGAGATGCCCGATCTGCCGCTCATCGCGGTCGTCGATCTCGTGACGTCGATCGGAGGAGTCCAGCAGGTCACGGCGAGCGTCTGGCCGCGCCTGACCGACCGGTTCCGGGTCGCCATCATCGACCCGTACGGCAACCCGGAGTATGCGCGGCTGTTCCGGGGGGCGGGCGTCGACCGCATCGACCTGCTGCCCCCGCCGAGCCGGCGCTACATCGGTGGCCACGGCCCGGCCAGGCTCCTCGCGCTCGCCTCGCGAGCACCCTGGCTCGGCGCGGCCGCGCTGCGGCTTCGGCGATGGATCCGCGGGCGGCGTCCGAAGGTGCTCTGCTTCAACCAGCTTCCTGCGTTGCTCCTCTTCTCCCGCGTGGTTCCTCGGGATACGCGCGTCGTGTACCACGCGCACGGCATCTTCTCGGCCGGCGAGGTGCGCAGGCTGGGGAACGTTGCGCGGCGGTGCTCCCGTGTGGTCGCGGTCTCGCGCGCGGTCGCCGACGCGATGGGCGACGCTGGCATCGACCGCGGCCGTATCGAGGTCATCCACAACGGCGTCGATGTCGACGCGCTGCGCAAGTCCGCCGCGTCCGGGGAGGCCTTGCCCCCCCGCGCGCCGGGCGAGGTGGTGCTGGCGCACGTCGGCGTGCTCGCGCCGCACAAGCAGCAGCACGTATCGATCGACGCGCTGGCACGGCTGCCGCTTCGCGCGGTTCTGTGGCTGTGCGGCGACGTCCCTGAGGGCGGCGACGCCGGCTACGGGGTGGCGCTCCGCAGCCGCGCAGCGGCCTTGGGGGTCGAATCCCGCGTCCATTTTCTGGGGTGGCGAAATGACGCGGCACACGTCATCTCGCGAGCCGACGTCGCGATCCTCCCTTCCGTTCAGGAGAGCTTCGGGATGGTCCTGGCGGAGGCGATGGCGCTCGGGAAGCCATGCGTCGGCGCGAAGGTCGGCGGAATTCCCGAGGTGATCGAGGATGGAGTGACGGGGAGGGTCGTCCCGGCGGACGCAGCGGCATTCGCCGCGGCCCTCGACCCGCTCGTGAGCTCTGCCGCGCTACGCCATGCGATGGGCGACGCAGGAGCGCACCGCGTCGCGCGCCTCTTCACGCTGGAGGCGCAAGCCGACCGGTTGGCGCGTGTCCTCGCGGTGGCGCTCGACGGAGCCCTCGCCCGGGGTCCCGCGCAGCGCACAGCCGACACTCACATGCACGATGACGCCTGCGACACGGCGAGGTGCCCATGAACGCGCTCGAATTCACGTGGAGCGACCACCTGGAGGGCGGCGCACGCGCCGATCGGCGTGGCCCGGTCGCGCTCGCGGCGCGCCTCGCGATCCTCGCGGCGATCCCGCTCGCGTGCCTGTGGTGGCCGATTGGGACGATCCCGGCGGCGGGCCGCGTCACCATGAGCGACGCGGTGCTGTTCACGCTGTGGGTGCTCAGCGCGTGGGAGGTCTTGCTCCGAGCGGGATCGGGTGTGGGCTCGAGACCGATCGCGCTCGTCCTGCTCGTCGTGGCCATCGGGGCGCTCGCCGGCATCGGCGCCGCCGTGACCGCGTCCCGGACGCACGGCACGTTCGAGTTTGCGTTGTTCATGAAGCGGTTCGGGCTGGCGGGCATACTGCCGCTGGCGGCGCACCTCTTCCGCGCGCAGTGGATGGCCTCGGGCGTACGGATCGTGACGGCCGCCGCCATCGCCGCGCAGACGCTCTTCACGCTCCATCCGTCGCTGCAGGCTCACCTGGTGCGCCCGGAGAACTACGAGGACGTGTTCCTCGGCCGCGCGACGGGGCTCCTCACCAACCCGAACGACCTCGCCTACAGCGTCGTATCCCTCGCGATCCTGCACGGGGCCGCGACACCATGGCCGGCCCGCGCCCGCGACCGTGCGCTCCTGCTGCTCGTCCTCGCGGGAGCGGGGATCTGCCTCGTCTCCGCCGCGAGTCGCTCGGGGCTGCTCGGCTCGGGCGCGCTGCTCCTCTTCCTCGTTCTCGTATCCCGCATGCGCTTCTGGACCAAGGGTGCCCTCGTCGCTGCGGCCGTCCTGACGGTTGCGGTGGGCTTCGCGTCGACGAGCGTGTTCGAGCAGCGGGTGTCGCGTGCGTACCGCGAGGGTCGCTCGGAGGAGAACGTCAGCTCCCGCCTCGGCATGCAGTGGATCGCGCTCCGGGCCTTCGTCGACCATCCCCTCGGCGTCGGCTACACGGGGCTCGAGGACGCCGGCTCGTCCGTGAGCAGAAAGTACGATCTCAAGGGTTCGGACAGCGTGTACTTCGATACGCTCCTCGGCGCCGGAGTCCTCGGCTTGCTCGGGCTTCTGTGGCTGTTCTGGACGGCGTGGAAGCACGTCGCCGGCGAGGCGCGCGGCGACCCCCGCTCCCGCATCCTGCAGGCCGGTATCCTCGCGTACCTCGTCTTCGGAACCGCAGCCGTGGTCCCCATCGCGGTCTCGTCCGCTCCTCTCTTCTTCGCCATCGTCGCGAGCGCCTCGTTGCTCTCGTGTCGCGTCCCGACCGGCCGGCACCCCCCGGCCTCGAGAGCTGACGACGACCCAGCAGTGGCCGGCGCGGCGTCCCGAGCCTGAGGGGGTCGCCCTCGGTCCGCGCGTCGCGGGCTGCGCCTGGGACCATCCGTGCTCGTCCAGGCGTCAGGGGCCCCGCCGGTTGTCGGACACCGTCACTCGCGTCCACGGAAGATGAGGAACGATCGCGACGAGCCCGTCGTCGCTCCCGGGAACCTCGAGATACGAGGCGGGAGGCGTCCAGGTCCCGCGATTGCGCGTGATCGAGACGTTGCCGCTCTGCTGCGCGCCACGGTTCCCCAGCGGGTTGTGCAGGTTCACGGCCCCGCTCCCCAGCCTCAGCGGCACGACCTCGAACACGTTGCCGTCGATCGTCACGTCGAAGACGTGCTGATAGCCGAGCGGGTCGGGCTCGAGATCGATCGCCGCGACGTAATCGGACGTCTTCTGGATCCGGTTCTTCCGGATCGTCACCCGGGTACCGGAGATCACCGCGACGCAGCACCGGCGGGGGCCGCGCAGCAGGTTGTCCTGGATCACGATGTCTCCAGGTGTGAATGACGGGGAGCTGCCCTCGTAATGACCGATGAAGATGCAGTCCCCGTACGGCCGCTCCAGCACGCAGTTCTGGACGGTCACGTTGCGGCTGCTCGTGATCCTCAGGCAATGGGACCACTCCCCCCTCTCCTCCACCCCGTTCCACTGACCGTCGAGGCGTAAACCATTCAGGACGAGCCCCGGTCCGGTGTAACCGTCGATGACGAAGATGGTGTGTGCGAGCCCCTGATCCGGATCTCCGTCCGCCCCGTGCATCCGGATGACCGGCATCGAGCCGTCTCCGTACACGGAGTTCGCGATTCGGACGAAGCCGGTGAGCTTGTAAGCCACCGCGGGCTTCGCGACGAACAGCTTCTTGCCGGTCGCTGCAGCCTTTCGGAACGCAGACGTGTCGTCCGCGACGTCGTCGCCGACCGCGCCGTACTGGCGGACGTCGACCCATTCCACGTCTCCAGGGGAGGGAGCCCAGGCAGTCGTACCATCTTCTGGCGGCGAACTACGCGCGGGGGGAGCCGGCGGGGCGCGTGGGCCAGCCCCAGGCTTCGCAGCGGGCCTCGTCGCTGGGATGAGCCGATCCGGGATGGCCGACTTCGCGCCGAGGGTCGCCGACGCCAGCGCCGCGAGCAGCACGGTTCGAAGCGCGCAGAGCCGGCCCGGCCGAGGCATGCGGTCATGTTAAGGCCGCAGCGGGCCATCACCCGTGCGCCGCGCGGAGGGTCCCCAGCCAAGCCCGCCGGCGTGGCCTGGCGAGGGAGCCACCACGGGCGAGAATCCACCCGGAGACTCCTCCGCCAGACACGGGGAGGGTCTCCGGGTATGCCCGAGGGTCCGGGCCTAAGGGGTTGGAGTGTTGTTGGTGGCGGTGACGTTGTACCAGGGCTGCCTGGCGATGCCGCCGCTCGGCACCACGCTGACGAGGCCGGCGCTCCCGGGGACCGTGTCCATGTACGGGGCCGTCGGGGTCCAGGTGCCACTGTTGTGGGTCACGCTCACGTCGCCCGACGCCGGGTTCTGGGCGGGATTGTTCAGGTTGATGGCGCCCGCGTAGTAGGCCTGCGCCACCACGTCGAAGCGGTTGCCGTCGATGACGACGCCGCGGACATACTGGACGCCCAGCTGGTCGGGCTCGAGATCGATCGCGCTGACGTAGCTGCTGGTCTTCGTGATCTGGTTGTTCCGGATCGTCACGTTCGTGGCGCCGTTCACCGCGATGTTGCATCGGCGAGGGGTGCCCAGCGTGTTGTTCTCGATGACGATGTTGTTCGACATCGGCTCCGCGAACGCCGCGACGAAGATGTCATCTCCATACGCCCGCTCGATGTTGCAGTGCTGCACCGTCACGTTGCTGCTGCTGAGGATGTAGATGCCCATCGAATACTCGCCGTTCGTGCCGCCGTCCCACTGGCCATCGAGGTGCAGGCCATTGATGACGAGCCCAGGGCCTTGGTACCTCGCGATGTAGAAGATGCTGTGAGTGGGGCGTTGATCGGGATCGCCGTCCGCGCCGTACATGCGGATGAGCGGCATCGATCCGTCTCCATAGACGGAGTTCTTCACCTCGACATTGCCGGTCAGCTTGTACGCGACCGGAGGGGCGGGGACGAAGAGCTTCTTGCCCGTCGCGGCGGCGCTCCGGAACGCCGAGGTGTCGTCGGCGACGGCGTCGCCGACCGCCCCGAAGCTCCGCACGTCCACCCACTCCGTGTCATCCGGAGCGGGCGCCCACGGGGTGGTGCCGTCCGCCGGCGGGCTGGTGGGGCGCGCGCCCTGCGTGACGCGCACCGACGCGATCGCCTGGCCGACGCCATCGCGGCTCGTGGCGACCACCTGGTACGTGCCCTCGGCTTGGGGGGCGGTGTAGCTGCCGCGCTCGTCGATCGTGCCACCTTCGGGCTCGGCGACGGACCAGGTCGCGGCCGACGAGGCAGAGAACGCCAGGGTTCCGCCGGGCACGACCTCGACGTCTGCGGGGGTGACGGCGAGAGCTCCACGCGACGGGTCAGGGAGCGTGTCCGCACCGAACTGGACGGTCGAGGGATCCACCAGCGACGAATCGCTGCAGCCAGCGGTCACGATCAATGCCGCGATTGCGGACGCGACGACTCCACGGATGCTGTTCTTCATCGGCCTCTCGTTGCCCCTTCCCAGGAGAAAGCCGAGCGAGCGGGCGAAGACCGGTGAGGAGCGCCCCTTTCGCGCGGCCCCTCTCAAACGCGCGAGGAGCCAGGCGCAATTCCGGACGCGCGGCCTACAGGCAGCCACATGTCGGGCGCTGTGCCCGCGTTTTCAGGGGCCGAAGGAGAGGTCTCTGTGCCAGGTCGACCCGGCGGATTCCCGACGTCCTGGAGCGCGCCGGTAGATCGCCCCGGGGAGAGACGCGGTGAGCGGAAGGGTGCCCGATCGACGCAGGGGTTGCCCGACGTGCCCACCCAGTGCGGTCCTCACCACTGGCGAGGGGGCGACGATAGCTTCCAGGCGCCGGGAACTCGGAGCCCTGCCATGCTCGAAGCCTCGCGGATTGCGCTCACTGCCGGCGCTTTGCTGGCGCTCGTCGCAGCGCGCTGTACGGACCGGGATCGGGCGGGTGACACGCCTGCGCCCACCTACGGGCCGCCGGTCGCGGGCGCACCGGACCCGGCGACCCCCGACGCGGGCGCTCCCGATCCCGCCACGTCGGATCCGGCCCCCGTCGACCAGCCGCCCGTCCGCGTCGGGTACTGGACGTACCACGGCGTGTCGCAGGGTATCTCCCCGGAGGTCCATGACGTCTCGGCCGACGAGGGCGGCAACGTGTACGTGGCCGGCGGCGACGCCGTGTTCGCCAAGGCCCGTACCGACGAGCAGTTCCTTCGCTTCGACGCCGGCAACGCCGGACTCTCCGCGAAATGCAACGATCCGGCGGACATCTTCGTGCAGTTTCCGCCAAACCCGTTCGTTCTGTGCCCTGCGATCTCGGTCGCAGGTGCCGCGCCCGGAAAGGCCCTGATCGGCTTCGACGGATTCGGCCACGAGGCGGACGATGGGGTCGACTGGGCCCTCGACACCGGGGGAGTCGACGTGGTCGCGTTCGATCCCGTCGCCAAGACCATGAACCGGGTGCGCCACGTCCGGACCGGCGCGCCGCCTCACGTCATCTGCGATTACGGGCACGAGCAGTGGGTCGACACGTGCGAACCGCCGGAGGGTGCGGAGCCGCTCGAGTCCACGCCATGGTGGGATTGGGGCCGCCGCCTGTTCCGGCGCGTCAACCGCATCGCCGTGAACCACGACGCTTCCACTTTGATGTACGGCGACGCGTGGATGGGCGGGGGGCACGCCACGCTGGCGGTGCTGCTGAACGCCACGGAGCTGCGGAACTGGAAGGACACCACCGCCGGCGTGGACCCGATGTGGGCCGACATGAAGGATTTCTGGGAGCACCACCACCCCATCGTCGAAGGCAAGCTGCCGGACGGCACCGTCCAGTCCCACTTCGGCGAGGGGTACGCGATGTCCATCGACCCGAGGAACGGGATGCCTTGGGCGTCGAACGGCCTTCGTACTGCGACGATCCTGGGATACGGCGTCGACCTGACGAACCGGCGGTTCGGCATGTGGGCCAGGGACCTCTGGCCCGACGGTGACGATCCGTACCCGGTCGACGACGAGGCGGACGACGCCGTACGATCCCTGTCACACTGCGCCGACGGAACGCTCTGGGCGGGATCGCTCAGACACGGGCTGGCCCGCATCGATCGATCCGGCGCGATCGCGCACTTCCCGCTGCCGGATTACGAGGGCGCGCGTTCGGTCGCCTGCGACTGGAGTGACGGCTCAGTCTGGATAGGAGTCGCCGCGGGCGGCGTCCTGCGGTGGAAGAACGGGGCGTTCGAGCGCGTCGCCGTGGAGGGCGCGCCCGCGTTCGCGGGCCACTCGGTCCAGAACATCCAGGTCGACCGCTGGTCCGAGGGCGGTCGCGTCGTGTACTTCGCCTTCGGCGCGGTGAAGGACTCGACCGGCGCGATCATCGCGCCGGGTGGGGTCGGAGCTTACGACGGACCGTGAACTGCGGTCTCCGCGGTCGAGGCAACGCAGCGGCCGAGGCCGCGACCGCGATCGCCGCGCCTCGTCAGGCAAGGTGCCCTCAGAGATCGTTCGCCTTCACGCCCGGCGCGCCCTCGACATACCCGCGCTCCCGCACCCGCGCGACCTCTCCCTCCGAGACGTACACCTCGTCCCAGTACCGGAGCGCCCATCCCGGCCGGACCTCGGGCGCGGCGAGCCGCTCGCCGAGGACGAGGTCGCGCAGGCACAGCTCGGGCTCGTTGAACCCGAAGTACGCGCGCATCACCGCCGAGCTCGAGAAGCGCAGGTTGATCTCGAACACGCGCACCCCGGCCGACGTCTTGCGGAGCTGCAGGTTCACCGGCCCCCAGAAGTCGAACGCCTCCACGACCTGGCGGCAGACCGCCTCGATCTCCGGATCGTCCACGACCTCCGCCTTGTAGGTGAGCCCCGCGGCGAGGCTCCGGCGGAACACGATCTGACCCACGTAGCCGGCCCGCGGGCTCTTGTAGACGCCGACCGTGTACTCCTCGTCGTCCGGGAGCAGCAGCTCCTGCAGGACCGGCTCGGGGACGTAGCGGACGAGGAAGCCGAGCTCGTCGGCGTCCTTCACGCGGAACAGGTTCTTCGAGCCGGAACCGTGCCGCGGCTTCAGCACGAGGGGGAAGCGGTGCCGCGCGAGGAACCCGCGGACGGCGTCGCCGTCGCTCGCGAGGACGGAGTCCGGGACGGGCAGCCCCTTCTCGCGCAGCGCGACGAACATCCCCCACTTGTCGAGGAACGCGTCCAGGTTGTGCGGCGCGTTCACGATCGGCCTCGCGCCCGTCCGCTCCTCGATCCGTCGCGCATGCGGCGCCACGCGGCGCAGCTCCTCCTCGGACCCGAAGCACACGATCGCGGCGCGCTCGCGCCGGCAGATCGCCTCGAGGCGATCGAGGTACGCCTCCTCGCCGTCCCGGATCCGCGGGACGACGTAACCTGCGTCCGCGCGGAAGAGCCCGACGGACGTCGGCTCCGCGTCCGTCGCGACGACGCGCGGGTGGAGGGCCGACTGGCGCAGCGCCTTGAAGATGCTGATCGCGGGCGGCGCCCCGACCCCGGTCACGACCGCGGTGAGCCGCTCGCCTTCCCTTCGGTTTGCCACGAGGTGTCCCCCACCTTCTTCGGGAGCCGGACTCCCTTGCCCGTCAAGAGCACCCGGACCGTCCGCACGACCACGACGGCGTCGAGCCAGAGCGACCAGCGGGCGATGTACTGCAGGTCCAGCTCGATCCGCCGCTCCCACGGGATGTCGTTCCGACCGTTCACCTGCGCCCACCCGGTGATCCCGGGCCGCAGCTCGAGGCGGCGCCGCTGCGCGAGCGTGTAGCGCGCGACGTGATGCGGGAGGTCGGGCCTCGGCCCGACGAAGCTCATGTCGCCGCGCAGCACGTTCACGAGCTGCGGGAGCTCGTCGAGGCTCGTCGCGCGCAGGATCCGCCCGAGCCGCGTGATGCGCGGGTCGTCCGCGTAGCAGTACGAGCCGAGGGGCGACGACGGGGCGTCCCGTACCATCGTGCGGAACTTCAGGATCGTGAAGGTGCGGCCGCCCCGCCCGGCGCGGGCTTGCCGGAACAGCGCCTCTCCGGGAGACGTCAGCCGCACGGCGACGGCGATGACCGCGAGGAGAGGGGAGAGGAGGGCGAGGAGGAGCGCCGCCCCGACCACGTCGGCGGCGCGCTTCACCGCGAGCTGGAGCGCCCGGGCCACGTCAGCCCTCGCGCGGAGCGGCGCGCGGCGTCGCGCGCGGGAGATCGTGCTGCATGCAGGGCGCGGCGTTCGCCCAGCGCGGCCGGTCGCGTCCGAGCCGGCTCCGCAGCGCGCGGTAGCTCCGGTCGAGGGCGGGGAACCGCCGGAGCGATCCGTGGACGAGCTCCATCGCCCTCCGCCTCGAGGGCGCCTCCGCGACCGCGCGCTGCGAAGGGAAGTAGATGCGCCGCGCGGACAAGCTCTCGGCGAACGGCTCCTCGTCGTACTCGACGAACACGCGGCCGAGCTCGCGCGCGGCGTGCGCGTCGCTGCCCGCCACCACCGGGAGCCCGCGCTCGAGCGCGAACCGCTGGCTGCGCTGGTTCTTCTCCCAGCCGTCGCGGGCGTTGAAGCACTCGACCGCGTCCGCGTACGACAGCGCCATCCGGACGAAGTCCTGATCGCGCCGGAGCTCGTCGCGGAAGATGCCGCTGCCGCGCCGGAACAGGTGCGGGAGCACGATCGTCGCGCCCTGCGCCTTGAGGCGCTCGAGCACGGCGGGGACGCGCCGCTCGGCGATGAAGTCGCGCAGCCCGAGGCCGATCACGTGCGAGCCGTCGTCGCAGGTGAACTCGCACCCGACCACGACGCGGAGCCTCCGCCCGGCGGCGGCCTGCACCGCCACCGCGCCGTCGATGGTGTCGTGATCGGTCACGAAGACGACGTCGAGGCCGGCGGCGAGCGCGCGCTCGACGAGCTCCGCGGGGCTGGCCCGCGAGTCGTAGGAGGCGGAGGTGTGGACGTGGTACTCGGCGCGCGCCACGACACGAGCGTGCGCACGGGCTGCGGGCGGCGCGCCGATCCAGAGGGGGGCGTCGAGGGACGGGGGCGCCGCGCTCGAGAGTCCGACGCGGGCGCGGCTCGCGCGGGCCGTCACCCCCGCGCGTCACGCCCGGGCGCGCACCGCACGAGGAGCGCGAACGAAGGCGAGCGCAGGGGGGAGGCCGCCGTCCCGCGCGGGCGCGCGGCGAGTCAGGGCCGGCGACCGGGATCGTGCAGGTCCAGCGTGCGCCTGCGCCGGCGAGGACGCAGCGCCGCGACCGCGAACGCCGCCGCGCCGATCGCCAGTACGCCGACGAGCGCCTCGATGATCGCGATCCGCTGCAACAGCAGCGCGTCGCCGTCGCCGAGGGAGCGCGCTTCGCGGCTCGCGTCGAAGGCCTTCCAGAGCATGAACGCGCCGCCGATCACGAGGAGGGTCGCCCGCAGGAGGAGGCGAGGACGGGTCATCCGCACCGCCCCGGTATGTCATGGAACGCCACGCTGCGCGAGCGAAGCGAAGCGCTCGCTCGCCTGTCCCCCGCCGCGTTCGGGCCGGTGCCGGAAACAGGTGGTCGTTCCATTTTCACACCGGCGGCAAGGACCTCGCTGCCAATGGAACCACGATGGACAACGATTGCACCGTGCTCGTCATCGAGGACGACGACGACGCCCGCGAGGCGCTCTGCGAGTTCCTGGCGACCGCGGGTTACCGCGTGCGCCCTCTCCGCAACGGGGTGGAGGCGCTCGCCGCCGCCGCGAACTCACGACCCGACGCGGTGCTGCTCGACCTGGTCATCCCCGAGCCCGATGGGTTCGAGGTGCTGCGGCGCATCCGCGAGCGGGACCCGCGGGTGCCCGTGATCGTCATGTCCGCGCTCTCCCAGGCAGAGGACGTGGTGCGCGCGATGAAGCTCGGCGCGAACGACTACCTCCCGAAGCCGTTCGACGTCTCGGAGCTGAACCTGGTGCTGCGGCGCGCGCTCGAGGGCCCCGGACGGCGTCCGCCGGACGTGGCGGAGTCGCGCGCCGCCGCGACGACCGATCCCGGCGACGGCGACCTCCTGCCGAGCGCCCCGCTCTCCGGACCGATGGAGCGCGTCTGGGAGCTGGTGAGCCGGATCGCCGACACCGACGTGCCGGTGCTCCTCATCGGGGAGAGCGGCGTCGGCAAGGACGTCATCGCGCGCCGGATCCACGCGACGAGCCACCGGTCGGGGCGGCCGTTCGTGAAGATCAACTGCGCGGCCCTCCCGGGGGAGCTGCTCGAGAGCGAGCTGTTCGGTCACGAGAAGGGGGCCTTCACCGGGGCCCACGCCGAGAAGCCCGGCAAGTTCGAGCTGGCCCACCGCGGGACCATCTTCCTCGACGAGATCGGCGAGATGGATCCCCGCCTGCAGGCCAAGCTCCTGCAGGTCCTTCAGGACGAGGAGTTCTACCGGGTCGGCGGCAAGCGCCCGGTGCGGGTCGACGCGCGCGTGGTGGTCGCGACGAACCGGAACCTCGAGGCCGCCATCCGGCAGGGGACCTTCCGGGAGGACCTCTTCTACCGGCTGAACGTCGTCACGATCCGGGTGCCGCCGCTTCGGGAGCGCCGCGAGGAGATCGGGCCGCTCGTCCGCCACTTCGTCGAGAAGTACCGCCAGCGGTATCGGGGCGGGCTCGAGGAGATCCCCGCGGAGGTGATGGAGCGGTTCCACGCCTACGACTGGCCGGGCAACGTCCGTGAGCTCGAGAACCTGGTGCGCAGGCTCGTCGTGCTCCGCGACCCGGCGATGGTCCTCGGCGAGCTCGGCGGGGCCCCGACCGCGCTGTCGCTCCCGGGGCAGCCCACGCCCCACGCGCCGCCGGTGAACACGGCCGTTCGTTCCCCGGACGCGCCGTCCCTGCCGGAGGACGCGCCGCTCAAGGACGTCGCGCGGCGCGCCGCGCGCATCGCCGAGCGCGAGGCGATCCTGCGCGCGCTCATGCGCACCGGCTGGAACAAGCGGAAGGCGGCGAAGCGCCTGCAGGTCAGCTACAAGGCGCTCCTCTACAAGATCAAGGACTGCGGGATCGTCGACCCGCGCGACGCAGCGACCATCGAATGACGACGCGGCGCGGCCCTCTCGAGCCGCGCCGCGTCCCTTCCCCCCGGAGCTGCCGATGCCTCCCACCTCGCGATCAGGTCAGGCCGCCGCTTGCTTCGGCGCGAGCGCCCCCGTCCGCCGCTCCCGGACGTTCGTCCGCGCGCTCACGTACAGGAACGCGACGCCCAGCGCGAGCAGCACCACCGGCTCGATCCACGCCGACTCCGGGAACAGTCCTACGACGGAAGTCCCAACCCCGAACAGGCCCAGCGTCCACGCCGCCGCCCTCAGCATGCTCTCCCATCCTCCGCGCCGGCTTCGGCCGGTACTTTCTGCCGCGTCCAGGGAGAACCTCATCCCGATTCGCCTCCGCGGCAACGCGGGCACGAACGTTCCCACGCGAGGGAAAATTGTTCCTCAGCGGCGAACCGCGGCCCGCTCTCGGCGGCAGCCGCTCGCTCGCGTGGCGCGGTGGTGGGCGCACGCCGGATCGCGCGGAGCACGTGCGCCGACGGAGCGGCGCGGTGCGCGCCGACCTTCGCTCGGGGTGCACGACGCGGCGTGGCACGCGGTGTGCTCGATGCGAGGTAGTCGCTTCGGGACGCGTGTCCCTGGAGGAACTGGATGGTCTTCACGAAGAGGGCAGTGATGGCTGGCGTGCTCCTCGCCGCAGCGGCGTGCGCCTCGTCGGGTCCTTCCGAGCGGCCTGATCCCCGACCCGACGTCGGCGAGTACCGCATCGGGCGCGAGGACGTGCTCGAGGTCGTCGTGTGGCGCGAGCCCGAGCTCACCCGGGTCGTGCCGGTCCGCCCGGACGGGAAGATCTCCCTCCCGCTCGCGGGAGAGATGGAGGCGGCGGGGAAGACGCCCGCGGAGCTTCAGCAGGGCCTCACCAAGGCGCTCGGGCCGTACATCCAGGACGCCTCGGTCGCGGTGCTGGTCCGCGAGATCAACGGGACGCGCGTCTACGTGCTCGGCGAGGTGACTCGCCCCGGCGGGTTCCCGCTGCGAGGCCCGATGAGCGTGGTGCAGGCGATCGCGCTGGCCGGAGGGCGGACCGAGTTCGCCAAGGGCGACGTGAACTGGCTGCGCCAGAAGCAGGACGGGAAGACCGAGCGGGTGAAGCTCTCGTTCGACGAGCTCGTGAAGGGGGAGGCGGAGGGTGCGCTCTGGCTCAAGGCAGGCGACGTCCTCTACGTGCCGTAGCGGGACGGAGCCGGCCATGCGAGCGCACAGGAGGAGGTGGGCGGTGGGCACGCGGGGGCGCACCGGGAAGGCGGCGCTCTGCGTCGCGGTCCTCTGCGCGTCCGCGTCGGCGGCGGCGAGCACGGTGGTGGAGCCCATCGCCCGCCTCACCCTCGAGGGCGGCTACGACTCGAACGCGCTGTACTATGGGAGCAGCGATCGCACGGGGCGGGTGTCTCCGGAGGTCGGGCTGCGGTTGCGCGACCACACGTGGGATCTCCGCACCGTCTACGGCGCGGACTTCGTCAGGTACGACCGGCTCCAGCCGAACGGGAGCTGGAACCACCGGGGCTCCGTCTCGCTGGACGCCCGAGCGACCAGGCGCCTCACGCTGCGCGGAACGCTCCGGGGCGCGTACGCCTATGACCCGGCCGGACTCGCGCAGATGGGGATCTTCCCCGAGGACGTGGACGGCCTCGAGGAGGTGTTCACGCTGCGTGGCAGAGGCCGGGCGGAGTACCGCCTCACCGAGCACCTCGAGGTCGCGGGGACGGTCGCCGAGGAGATGGTGCGCTTCCCCCAGGATCGCACGGGCGGCGCGATGCACCAGGCCGGGGTCGAGACGCTGTACCGCTCGGACCGCCGACTCTCGATCGGTGGCGCCTACGTCGCGTCGTTGTTCCAGGAGTTCCTCGTCGACGACGTGACGGGGGACAGGACCGAGTGGGCCAACGCGCACGGGCTTCGCGCGCGGGCGCGGTACCAGCTCACGCGGCACTACTACGCGAACGCCTGGGCGGGACCCGCGCTCTGGTTCAAGTCCGGCGATGGCGCCGTGGTGCCCGAGGGCGGGATCGAGCTGTTCGGCGCGAGCCGGGGCTGGGAGATGCGCGCGGTGCTCGCCCACGGCCTCGGCCTCGGGAACACCGCACGCCCCGGCCTCAACGACTGGACGGAGCTGGGGCTGGCGCGCAGGTTCGCGCGGCGGTTCGAGCTCCGGGGAGACAGCGGCATCTGGCGCTCCGGGCGGACTCCGGGCGGGGAGGGCGCGGGGAGCGGTCTGTACTGGAAGGGTGAAGACGCGGTGACGGGCTATCTGGTCGCCGGCGAGGCGGCACTCCTCGTCGGGGGAGGGGTGCGCATCGCGTTCGGAGCGGCACATTTCGCGCGGATCGAGTCTCTCTCGGTCGACACGGGGGAGGACGACCCGTTCGCGCAGCCGCGGACGACGTTCGGCCTCCGGCTGGGCTGGGCTCTGCCGGAACGGTGAGGAAGGACGAATGGAACGGACCTACACGTTGCAGGATCTCCTCGCGGCGCTGCGGCGTCGCCGGCTTCTCGCGCTCGTCGTCGCGGGCGCGGTGCTCGTCGTCGGCGTGGCCCTCGCGCTCGGCGTGCCGTCCGAGTACTCCGCGACCTCGGTCGTCCAGATCGAGCCGCGGCGGCTGGGACTCGACTTCTTCCCCGCCCAGAACGGGACTCCGTTCGAGGACCGGATGCGCACCATCAAGCACGGCATCCTCGCGCGCCCGGTGCTCGAGCGGGTGATCCGCGAGACCGACTTCTACCCCGACCTGCGCGACGACATGGACAAGGCGCTCGAGAAGATGAGGCGCAACGTCGAGGTGCGGCTCGAGGGGGAGGTCCCCTCCGGCGCTCCTGCGCTGCTCTTCGTGGTGGAGGTGCACGGCCGTGATGCCGAGAAGGTCGCGCGCGCGGCGGAGCTCCTGCCGAAGTACTACGGCGAGCTCACCCGCCAGGTGCTGGAGGGGCAGGCGCGGGCCCTGCGCGAGACGCTCGACGGCCAGGTGGAGCAGATGGGCAAGGAGCTCGCGGCGCACGAGCAGCGGCTCCTCGCCTTCAAGGTGGAGCACACCGCCGAGCTGCCCGAGCTGCTCGAGGACAACGCCCGCGCCATCGGGCGCGCGCAGAGCCAGATCGAGATGCGGCTCGGCGCGATCGCCGACGCGCAGCGCCGCCGGCTGGAGGTGCTCTCCTCCATCCCCGAGAGCCTGAGCGGTCCAGGGCTCGCCGAGTCCACCCTCGCCGACGCGCAGCGCCGGCTCAACGCCGCCGAGGCGGCCTACGGGGCGGATCACCCCGACGTGAAGCGCGCCCGGCGCGAGCTGGAGGAGTCGCGTTCGCAGCGCGAGGGCGCCTTCGACAAGTTCCGGAGCGAGCGGGTGCAGGGTCACCTCGCCCGCCTCGACGAGGAGGTGCGCGGCCACGAGGCGCAGATCGCGTCGCTGCGCAAGGAGATGGCCGGCTACCAGAAGCGCATCGACGCGGCGCCGCGCTTCGGGCAGGAGCTCGCGAACCTGTCGCGGGACTACGAGGTGCTGCGCGCCAAGTACGCCGCGACGATCTCGCGCCGCGCCGACTCCGCGGCCGCCGAGCAGCTCCTCGCGGCGGACCAGCCCACGATGTTCCGCATGGTGGAGACGCCGATCGCGCCGCGGCTGCCCTCCTCGCCGGATCGGCCGAAGCTCCTGTGGATCGCGGTGCTCGCCGCCATCGCCCTGGGGCTCGGGGCGGCGGCGCTCGCGGAGTGGCTGGACGCCTCGATGCGAGGGCCGGAGGACGCCGCGACGCTGGGCGTGCCGGTGCTCGCCGCCATCCCGCGCATCGACCGTCGGCGGGCTTCCTAGAACGTGCGCGTACTCGATCGGAGGAACGGAAACATGATCCCTGCCGAGACCCTTCAGGCAACTCACCCCGCGGCCGCGCCCGAGAAGGGCCTCGTCGCGCTGGCCGCGCCGGACTCCCCCGCGGCGGAGCAGTACCGCGTGCTGTACCAGCGCCTCGCGCGGCTCGCGGCCCGGCGCCCCATGCGCGTCATCGCCGTCACGAGCGCGAGCCGCGGCGAGGGGCGCACCACCAGCGCCGCGAACCTGGCGCTCACCGCGGCGCAGGAGGGCCGCACGGTGGTGCTGGTGGACGCCGATCTCCGCCGGCCGTCGCTCGCGAGCCTGTTCGGGCTCGCGCCGCGCGCCGGCGTCGCCGAGGTGCTCGACGGCTCCGCGGAGCTGTCCCAGGCCGTCGTGCGGGTCGGGCAGCTGTCGGTGCTGTGCGCCGGCGAGGTGCGCGACGCATCGGCGGCGATCCGCCACCCGCGCACCGCGGCCCTCGTGGAGCAGCTCCGCGCGGCGTACGACCTCGTCGTCCTCGACGCGCCGCCGGCGCTGGCCTTCGCCGACGGCGAGCGGCTCGCGGGCGCGGCCGACGCGGCGGTGCTCGTGGTCCGCGCCGGCGCGACGCCGCGGCAGGTCGTGCGGCTCGCGCTCGAGTCGCTCGGCGATCTCGCCGCCGGGGTGGTGCTGAACGACGTGGATCCGGAGACGGTGGCGCACGGCCGCTGGCTGTACGGCGGCGCCCGGGAGGCCGCGCCGGCCATCGCGAACCGGCGCGCCGGGTAGCGGGGAGAGACGCTCCTCCGCCGCCAGGGGCGGCGGGGGAGGACGGGGAGGGGGCGCCGCGGCGTGGCGCGGCCCCGAGCGGCGGTGGGCGGGACGGCGCGCCGTGTGTCCGGCGGCGCTGGTGGTCGGGTGGGAGGGGAGGGGGCTTGGTCCGGGTCTTCAACCACTGGTTCTCGCCGCGGAAGGCGGCGTACTTCTTCGCCGAGGAGACGGTGCTCGTGCTCGCGCTGCTCGCGGGCGCCTCGCTCGGCCCGGTGGCCGCCCAGGCGACGAGCGCGGTGGGCGGACCGCCGGTGTACCCGGCGGTGCTCCGCGCCGCGCTCGCCTCGGTCTTCTTCGCCGGCGCGCTCTACCTCGGCGACCTGTACGACCTGCACGCGGCCGTGCGGGACCGCGCCGACGGGAGACGGCTGCTGCGCGCCATCGGCGTCGCGGCGATCGCGATCGCCCTCGCCGACGTCGCCCTCGACCTGTTCCTCCCCGGTTGGATGCTGCACCGCTCGCTCGTCCTCGCGGCCGCGGGCGGCGCCTTCGGCGTCATCGCCGCGCGGGTGCTGATGCCGGCCGTGGTGGGATCGCCGACCCGCGTCGTGTTCCTCGGGACCGGCGCGAGGGCGCGCGACCTCGCCCGCGCGATGGAGCGCGAGGCCGACGGGCTCTACCGCGCGGTGGGCTTCGTGAAGCCCGACCGGTCGGTGGCGCCCCCGGCGGTCTCGCCGCAGGCGATCCTCCCGGGCGCGCTGTACGAGGTGGCGCGGCGAGAGCGCGCCCAGATCGTCGTCGTCGCGATGGAGGACCGGCGCGAGGGGTTGCCCATCGACGACCTGCTCACCCTCCGCACCCGCGGCAGGCGCGTGGTGGACGACGTGGGCTTCGCGGAGGCGACGCTGCAGCGCATCCCGCTCTCCCTGGTCCGGCCCAGCTCCCTCATCTTCGACGACGGGTTCCGCGTGTCGCGCGGGACGCGCACCTCGAAGCGCGTGCTGGACCTCGCCCTGTCCCTGCTCATGCTCGTCGCGGCGGCGCCCCTCATGCTCGGGACCGCGCTCGCCATCTGGCTGTCCGACGGCCGGCCGATCTTCTACTCGCAGGAACGCACGGGGCGCAGCGGCCGGACCTACCGGATGTGGAAGTTCCGGACCATGCGGCGCGACGCCGAGAAGATGGGGGCGGTGTGGGCGACCGAGGAGGATCCGCGGGTGCTGTCCGTGGGCCGCTTCCTTCGGCGCGCCCGGCTCGACGAGCTCCCGCAGCTCTGGAACGTCCTGCGCGGCGACATGAGCCTCGTCGGCCCGCGGCCGGAGCGGCCCGTGTTCCTCTCGGAGCTGAAGGCGCGCTACCCCCTCTTCACGCTACGTGAGCTCGTCAAGCCGGGGCTGACCGGGTGGGCCCAGCTCAAGTACGGCTACGGCTCCACGATGGAGGAGCAGGCTCGCAAGCTCGAGTACGACCTCTACTACATCAAGAACGCCTCCCTGTTCCTCGACCTCGTCTGCCTCCTCGCGACCGCGAAGGTGGTGCTCCTCGGGAAGGGGGCGAAGTGATCATGAGGGTCCTCGAGCAGCCCGTCGCGCCGCCGCTCCGCGCGGAGCCCGAGCGGCCGCTCCGGATCGCCGCCGTGGGCGGCGGGACCGGCCTGCCCTGCGTGCTCGAGGGGCTCGCCACCGAAGGCGCCGACGCGGACGAGGAGGGCGAGCAGCTGATCGTCACCGCCGTCGTCACGACCGCGGACGACGGCGGGAGCTCGGGCGAGCTCCGTCGCCGCTACGGCGTCCCTGCGCCCGGCGACGTCCGCAACTGCCTCGTGGCGCTCGCCGGAGGGACGAGCCCGCTCGCCGCCGTGTTCCAGCACCGCTTCCCGGGTGACGGCGCGCTCGGCGGGCACACCATCGGCAACCTCGTGCTCACGGCGCTCGCGCAGCGGCTCGGGGACTTCGGCCGCGCCGTCGACGCCGCGGCCGGGATGCTCGGCGTGCGCGGGCGGGTGGTCCCCGCGACCGCCGCCCCGGTGGAGCTCGTGGCGGAGCTCGACGACGGCCGCGTGGTGCGGGGCGAGACGGCCATCGCCGCGGCGCACGGGCGGGTCGCGACGCTGCGGCTCGCCGGCGCGGGCGTGGCGCCGGAGTCGGCCATCGAGGCGATCGGCGAGGCGGACCTGGTCGTGCTCGGGCCGGGGAGCCTGTACTCGAGCGTCCTCGCGGGGCTCCTCGTGCCGGGGATCCCCGAGGCGCTGCGCTCCACCTCCGCGACCCGCGTGCTGGTCGTGAACCTCTTCACGCAGGCGGGGGAGTCAGACGGGCTCGACGCCGCCGACCACGTGCGCGCGGTCCAGCGCCACCTCGGGGACGTGGTGGACGTCGCGCTCGCGCAGCGGCCGCCGCTCCCGGCGGAGGCGGTGGCGGCCTACGCGGCGGAAGGCGCCGAGCCGGTGCGAGTGGACCGGGAGGCAATCGACGCCGCCGGGGCGGTGCCGATGGTGGCCGATCTCATCGCGGGGGGAGCGCCGGGCCGCCACGACCCCCGCAAGCTGGCGCGCGCGCTCCTCGCGATCGCGCGTGTCCGCTGACGCTTCGAGGAGACACCTTGATCGAGACCGCCGAGACCGTCCTCGTCGCCGCTCCCGAGCGGGCGGGCGCCCGCTACGAGGTCGAGGAGCTGCGGGGGCGTGCGGCGTTCGACGCGCTCCGGGAGGAGTGGAACGCGCTGCTCGCGCGCGGGCCGGTGGACGTACCCTTCTCGAGGCACGAGTGGCTCGCGGCCTGGCTCGACGCGTTCGCCCCCGACGCGCCGCTCCGGGTCCTCGTGGCGCGCGGTCGCGGCGGCCGCGCAGCCGGGATGGCCGCGTTCCTGGTGGAGCGGGAGCGAGGCGTGACGCGGCTCGTCGCGCCCGCCAACGATCACTCCTGCCGGGTGGAGTGGGCGCTCGGGGACGACCCTCCCGGCGCGGTCGCAGCGCTCTGGGAGTACCTGCGCGACGAGCTGCGGTGGGACGTGCTCGTGCTGCGCGACCTCCCGCGCGAGGGGCCGACCTCGGTGCTGCTCGAGACCGCCGCCCGCGCCGATCGCCACCTCACCGGTCGCTGGGAGTCGCTGCGCACCCCGTACGTCGAGCTCGCGGGAGGCGGCGCCGAGCAGCGCGTCAGCTCCAAGTTCCGCGCGAACCTGCGCCGGCGCGCGAAGCGGCTCGGGGAGATGGGGGCGGTGGCCCTGAAGCGCGTGGACGACGCGGAGGGGCTCGACGTCGCGGTGGCGGAGTTCCTGTCGCTCGAGGCCAGCGGCTGGAAGGGGGAGGGCGGCACGGCGATCGCCGGCGATCCGGCCCTGGTCCGGTTCTACGCACGCATCGCCCGTGACGCCGCGGCGCGCGGCGGCCTCGCCCTCCGCGCGCTCACCCTCGACGGCCGCGCCGTCGCGGTGCACCTCGGGATGGTCCACCGCGGCGTCTACTACCTCCCGAAGACCGCGTACGACGAGCGGCTGGGACAGGTCTCGCCCGGGCAGCTCCTCCAGCGAGAGGTGCTCGCCGAGTGCGAGGCGCGCGGCCTCGCACGCTTCGACTTCCTCGGGCCGGACATGGAGTGGAAGCGCGACTGGGCCCCGGCACACGCGCCCCATGACTGGCTCTACGTGTACCGGCCCTCCTTCGCCGGGAGGGCCATGCACACGTTGAAGCACCGGGTCCGGCCGGCCGTGAAGGAGGCGCTCTCGTGGTGGAGATGAGTCGAGCGATGGCGGTCCGGACCTGGCCCACCGCGCGCGAGTCCCGGCGGCGCTACATCCCGGCGCTGCCCACGCTCTGGCCCGGGATGCTCTCTCCCCTGGCCGCCTCCCGGCCGCCCGCCTTCCCGTTCGGCGCGAAGCGCCTGACGCGCTACTACCTCGCGCGGAACGCCGTCTACCACGGCGCGAAGCTGCTGGGGCTGCCGGCCAACGAGGTGCTGGTCCCGGCCTACCACCACGGCGTGGAGGTGGGGGCGCTCGTCGCGGCCGGAGCGCTCCCGCGCTTCGTGCGGGTGGACGCGCGCATGCGCCTCGACCTCGAGGATCTCGAGGCCAAGATCGGTCCCCGCACGCGGGCGCTGTACGTCATCCACTACGCGGGGTTCGCGCAGCCCATGGACGACGTCATGGCGGTCGCGCGGCGCCACGGGCTGCCGGTGATGGAGGACTGCGCGCTGTCGCTCCTCGCCGCCGAAGGGACGCGGCCGCTCGGCTCGGTGGGCACGCTCGGGATCTTCTGCTTCTACAAGACGCTGCCCGTGCCGAACGGCGGCGCGCTGGTGGTGAACGACCCCGCGCTGCACGGCGACGTGCCGGCCCCCGAGGCCGCGCCGCTCGTGTCCACGCTGTCCCACGCGACCGGCTCGCTCCTCCAGAACGCCGCCTTCCGGCTCGGCGAGGCGGGCGAGGCGCTGCGGGGCGCGGCGCGGCGCGCCTACGCGCTGGTGCGCGGCGCGACCGGCGTCCGGCCGGTGTCCACCGGCACCATGACCTTCGATCCGGCGACGGTCGACCTCGGGATGAGCGCGGTGTCCGAGCTCATCGCGCGGCGCCTCGACGGGGAGGCGATCGTCGCCGCGCGACGCCGCAACTACTTCCTGCTCCTCGGCCGCCTGCGCGAGCGCGTCTCGCCGGTCTTCCCGGAGCTGCCCGCCGGCGCGAGCCCGCTCTTCTACCCGCTCCTCTGCGACGACAAGGCGGCGGTGGCCGCGCGCCTCGCGGCCCGCGGCATCGAGACGGTCGACTTCTGGCGCACCGGGCACCCGCTCTGTCCGGACGATTCCTTCCCGGACGTGCAAGCGCTCCGGCGCCGCGTGCTGGAGCTGCCCGTCCACCAGGACCTGCAGCCCGACGACATGGCGTACCTCGCCCGGTGCGTGAAGGAGGCCCTCGAGTGAACCCCGCGGACCAGGCCCGCCCCGCGGGCGGCCTCACGGTGCTCGAGCACCGGGACGCGGCCCGGCTCGGCGCGCTGAAGGAGGAGTGGCGCGCGCTGTTCGACGCGGCGCAGGCGCCGTCGCCGTTCCTCTCGTGGGAGTGGCTCCACACCTTCCACCGCTGCTTCGCGGCGCGCCGGCCGATCTGGATCCTCGAGGCGCGCGATCCCGCCGCGCGCCTGGCCGGCCTGCTCGTGCTGTCGGGGCGCCACGGACTCCTCGGCGAGCGGCGCTGGAGCCTCCTCGGGAACGGCCTCACCGGCGCGGACGGCCTCGACGTGCTCGCCCGCCCCGACCTGGCGGCGGCGGCTCGCAGCGCCGTCGCGCGCGCGCTGGCCGCGGGCGTGACGCGGTGGGACGTGCTCGACCTCGAGGACCTCCCCTGCGGCTCGCCGACCCTCTCGGCGCTGCGCGAGGCGATGGCGCCGACGGGCGTGCGTACGCAGGTGGAGCGCGGCTTCGTCTGCCCGGGGTTCGTCGTGCGGGGCACGTTCGAGGAGCACCTCGCGCGGATCCGCCGGCGCGAGACCTACGGCCGTCGCGTCCGATGGCTGGAGCGACAGCCGGGCTTCCGCGTCGAGGTGACCACGAGCCAGGAGGAGGCGGCCGCGGCGATGGACGACTTCCTGCGGCTCCACCGCCTGCGCTGGCAGGTCGAGGGAGGCTCCTCCGGGATCCCGCCCGGCCCCGTCGAGGACTTCCACCGCGAGCTCGCGCCGCTGCTCGCGGAGCGCGGCTGGCTGCGCCTGTATCGGCTGTTCGTGGGGCGGGACGCCATCGCGGCGGTCTACGGCCTCGAGGTGGGCCGCCGCTTCTTCTACTACCAGTCCGGCTACGACCCGGCGTGGTCGGCGCGCAGCCCGGGGGTCGTGCTGGTCGGGCGGACCGTCGAGGACGCCTACGCGCGCGGGCTCACCGACTACGACTTCTTGCGCGGCACCGAGGCGTACAAGATGGACTGGGCGTGGGATCGCCGCGAGACGTGCAGCGCCCGGCTCCAGGCGCCGTCGGTGCGGGCGGGCACGGCGGTGGCGGCGCAGGACGCCTTCCGCGCCGCGCGGGGGTTCGCGAGATCCGTGGCGCCGGAGCTGGTGTGGGGAGCCCTCCGCCGGGCGCGCCGCTCGCTGGAGGCGAGCGGGCTCGCGGGGGCCCGGGGCGGCTGACTGGCGATGCTGCGCTGGCGGGGCCCGGGCGCGAGACGGCGGGGCCCGAGCGGTTGAGGGAGCGGGAGCGAGGCGGAAGATGCCGGAGCGTGCGGACAACAGCCCCAAGTGGATCCTGAGGCGCGCGGTCAAGGCCGCGGCGGCGGGGACGTTCCTCGTCGCCGGCGTGCACCGGGCGGTGCGGTCGTTCCAGCGACGGCGGGCGGGTGGGACCCGCGTGGTCGTCCTCTCCTATCACCGCGCCACGCTCGACTTCGAGGCGAGCACGCGGGAGTCGATCGCGTCGATGTTCGTCTCCGCGCAGACGATGCAGCGGCAGATCGAGGAGCTGGCGCGGAGCCGCGAGATCGTGTCGCTGGCGGACGCGCGGCGGATCCTCGCCGAGCCGCCCGGCACGCGCCGCCGCGACGCGTTCGTCGTCACGTTCGACGACGGCTACGGGGACAACCACCACGTGGCCATGCCGGTCCTCGCGGCCCTCAAGGTGCCGGCCACCTTCTTCGTCGCGACGGGTTACATCGGCACGAGGCGGCGCTTCCCGCACGATCGGCTGTTCGCCTCGCTCACGGAGCTGAGCCGGCGCGGCATCCCGATCGAGCGCGCCGGGTTGCCCGGGGCGCTGCAGGCGCTCCTCACGGCGTGCACGGAGGCGGGGCCCGCGGCGACGCTCGACCGCCTCATCGCGCGCCTCCCGCACGACCGGCTCACCGCCATCGCGGACGCGCTCGAGGCGCGGACCGGGCTCGCGGAGCAGGATCTCCCGGACGACACGCGCGCCATGACGTGGGACGAGCTCGCGGAGCTGCGCGCGGCGGGGATGGACGTCGGGGGTCACACGGTGAACCACGCCGTCCTCTCGAACCTCCCGCTGCCCGAGGCGCGCCGCGAGATCGCCGGCTGTCACGAGATGATCGCCGAGCGCCTCGGGCCGCCGCGCCACTTCGCCTACCCGAACGGCTACTACACTCCGGCGGTGCGGCGCGCGGTGGCCGAGGCGGGCTTCGAGACGGGGCTCACCACCGAGGACCGCGAGAACGCCCGCGGCGGGGATCCCTTCGCGATGTCGCGCAAGGTGCTGTGGGAGAACTCGACGCTCGGCCCGGTCTCGTACAGCGCCGCGCTCGCCATCTGCAACCTGGACAGCGTGTTCCACGCCCTCGGGCTGGCGCACCCCGTCTCTGGCGAGCGGCCCGACGCGCTCCCGAGCGCCGTCGAGGACGAACCCAAGCCTTCGTCCGCTCCCGGGCCGAGGGGCTCGGCCGCGCCGGGCCAGAAGGGCTCGGCCCGGGAGCGGGCGGCTTCCTGAGGCGCTCCGCCCGAGGCGGGGCGCGCTGCGCGTGCGCACGCCTGCCCGGCCGGCCGCCGAGCGGACCCCGAACGGACGGTGGCCGGGCGGCCCGGGGTGCGCGCACCTTCTAGGCCACAGAGGTGGACATGGTTCATGCAGACGCAGCGACGCTCGACTCGGCGCTCCACGACAGGCAGGAGTGGATCGAGCGCGCGAGCCGGCGGTGGCACCTGCTCCTGCACGGCGCCACGCTCGCGTTCGTCGTGATGCTGTACTCGAACCCCCAGTTCTGGTGGCCCTCGTTCGAGAAGTTCCGCCTCGCCTTCGTGGCGATGGGCGTGGGCGCGCTCGCCCTGGTCATGCACCGGCTCACCTCGGGCGAGCGCATCCGCGTGGGCGGCCGGGCCGCGATCCCGATCCTCCTCTACCTCTCGTTCATCCCGCTGTCGTTCGCGTGGACGATCTCCGTGCCGGACACGCGCGTCGCCACGATCGAGGCCGCCAAGATGGCGATCGTGTTCGTGGTCGTGCAGAACGCGGTCGACGGCCCCCGGCGGCTGCGGCGCTTCATGCTCGTCGGCACGCTCGCGGCGCTCGGGCCCGCGCTCGGCGCGATCGACGTCTGGCGGAACGACGACGCGCTCATCGACGGGTTCCGCACGCACTGGCGCGGCGCGTACGCCGACCCCAACCGGCTGGCCATGGCGCTCATCGCGGTGATGCCGTTCGCGCTCTACGGCGCGGTCACCGCGCGGCGGCGCTGGGCGCGGCTGGTGTTCGCGCTGACCCTGGCCGCGCAGCTCGGCGCCATCGTGCTCACGCACTCGCGCTCGGGCTTCGTGGCCGCGGGGCTGGCGCTCGCCCTGTTCCTCTTCCGGGGCCGGACCCTCACGCCGCCCAGGAAGGTCGCCGCGGCGGCGGTCATCGCGCTGGGGATCGTCGCCTTCGCGCCGGCCACGTTCTGGCAACGCCAGGCCACCATCGCGTCGTACGAGACGGACGTGTCGGTCGCGGGGCGAGAGAACGCCTGGAAGGTGCTGGGCGTCATCATGGAGGAGCGACCCTTCACCGGGGTCGGCGCCGCCGCCTTCATCCAGGCGTGGGGACGTTACGCACCCCTCGAGG
This sequence comes from Anaeromyxobacter sp. Fw109-5, assembly GCF_000017505.1. Classification (NCBI taxonomy): domain Bacteria; kingdom Pseudomonadati; phylum Myxococcota; class Myxococcia; order Myxococcales; family Anaeromyxobacteraceae; genus Anaeromyxobacter; species Anaeromyxobacter sp. Fw109-5. The sequence goes on along the minus strand of NC_009675.1, from coordinate 3,021,718 downwards.
CCGGCGGGCGCCGCTACATCGCCCACAACCTCCTGCTCGAGATCGTGGGTGAGCTCGGCGTCGTCGCCTTCGCGCTCTTCTGCGGGTTCGCGGCGTGGCTGCTGCCGAAGCTCTGGCGCGCGGGCTCCGATCCCCTGGTCGGGACCGAGGCACGCGCCATCTTCGGCGCGCTCGCCGGCTACCTCCTCATCGAGATGGCGAACGGCTACTCGCTGTCCTGGTTCCTCTACTTCCTGTTTGCGTGCGCGCTCGTGACGATCCGGCTCTCGCGCGCGCGTGCGGCGCTGGGCAGGGAGCTGCCGCCGTGGGCCGCCCGCTGAAGGTCCTGGTCTTCCAGGATCGCTTCCAGCTCGGCGGGCAGGAGCGCCAGACGGTCCTGAACGTCCGGACGATGGACCGGACGCGCTTCGAGCCGGTCGTGGCGACGCTCCACGACGACGGCGAGCACCTCGACGACCTCGCCGCCGCCGGCGTGCGACCCTTCGTGTTCGACATCGGCAGGGCCATGCTCCGGCCGAACACCGTCCTCCAGGTCGCGCGCCTCGTGCGGTTCGCGCAGCAGGAGGACATCCGGATCGTCCACGCGCAGGACCTCTACACGAACCTGCTCGGCGCGATGGTGGGCCGGGTCGCCCGCGTGCCGGTGATCGTCACCCGCGTCGATCTGGGGCACCAGCTCACCAGGCGTCGCAGGCTGCTCCTCGCGCTCGCTTCGCGGCAGGCCCAGCGCGTGCTGGTGAACGCCCTCTGCATCCGCGAGCACGCCATCCGCGACGGCGTGGAGCCGGACCGGATCACGGTGGTGCGCAACGGCGTCGACCTGCACGAGCTCGACCGCGCCGCGCGGCGGAGCCCCGACGGTCCGGTCCCCGAGCCCGGCGCGGTGGTGTGCGTGGCGAACATGCACCATCCCGTGAAGGGCCAGACCGACCTCCTGCACGCCATGCGGGAGGTGGTCCGCGACCGTCCCGAGGCGCGCCTGGTGCTCGTCGGGGACGGCGCGCGGCGCCCGCTCCTCGAGCGATGCGCCCGCCAGCTCGGGATCGCCGAGCACTGCCACTTCCTGGGCCACCGCCGCGACGTCCCGGCCATCCTGGCGCGCGCGAGGCTCGCGGTGTCGGCGAGCCACGCGGAGGGGATCTCGAACGCCATCCTGGAGGCGATGGCCGCGCGCCTGCCGGTCGTCGCCACCGCCGTGGGCGGCTCGCCGGAGATCGTGCGCGAGGGCGAGGACGGCTTCCTCGTCCCTCCCGGCGCGCCCGCGGCCCTCGCGCGGCGCATCCTGGAGCTGCTCGACGACGCCCCCCTGCGCGCCCGACTGGGCGCGCGGGGCAGGGCGATCGTCGAGCGCGAGTTCTCGCTCGAGCAGATGCGCGCGAGCTACGACGCGCTCTACGAGGACCTCACCGGGCTCGACGTCCCGCGGCTCGTGTACGGGGCGCCCTCTCGCGAGGCCGGCGCCCGCTGAGCCCCCGGCCGCGGTCGAGCGGCCTCGCCGCGCTCCCTCACGGCGCGCCGGCGGGACGGCGCGAGCGAAACACGGCGAGCACGGCCGCCGGACGCACCCCGGTCATCCAGAGCACGGCGAGGTAGACCGCCGCGGCGGCGGCGCCTGCGACGCCGAGAGGAAGGAATCGGTAGAGCGCGGTCGCCGCCGAGCCGGGCCCCTCCAGCGCCGGGGCGGCGCGCAGGATCGCGACCGCGGCGATCGACGCGAGGACCCCCCCGATCGCCGCGCGCGAGATCTCGGCCCACGGGACGAGCGCCTGGAGCGAGGGGCAGACCCCCTCGTCCGCCAGCGCGCGGGGCAGCCGCGCCGCGAGCACGATCTTGCCGACGAGCTCGGCGGCGACGTACGAGGCGGCGCCCCCCACGATGCCGTAGCGGGTCACTCCGACCCAGACGAGGGGCACGGTCGCGACCGCCTTCACGACGTAAGCCCGGAGCAGGTGGCGGGTCTCGTTGCGGGCGCGCAGGGCGGCGTCGATGGGGAAGATGCCCAGGGGAATGGCGAGCAGCCAGACGCGGAAGATGGTCGCCGAGGCGGCGAACCGCTCGCCGAAGATGGCGAGGATGAACTCGGGCGCGAGCGCCCACAGCAGCACGATCCACGGCAGGAGGTAGCGAGCGAGGTGCCCCGCGGCCTCGCGGAACGCCGCCACGCTCTGCCCGGCTCGCCCCTGCTTCTCGAGGGCGCCGAGGCGGACCATGAGCACCTCGCCGGTGGGGGTGTAGAGGAGGTCGACGAACGGCGGGTCGAAGCAGCCGGCCGCGTAGATGGCGAAGAGCGCGGGGGCGACCGAGCTCGCCACCACGTACTGGTGCGCGTACTGCTGGGGGATGGCGACCAGCATCGCGAGCCCGAACGGCAGCGCGTACGCCAGCTGCCCCGCGAAGAGGCGGCGGTCGAACACGGGACCGCGGGTCCCGCCCAGCATCGTGACCCAGGTGGCCACCAGGCGAAGCGCCGCGAAGGCGGTGAGGGTCGCCATCATGGCGCCCAGGCCGCGTCCCGTCGCGGCGGGGACGACGAAGGCGGCGGCCCGCGCGCTGTCCCAGACCAGGTAGGTGATCGCGGAGCGGCGGGTCTGACCGCGGCTCGTCATCGAGAGCTCGAGCGGAGAGGCCGCCACCGTGAGCCCCGCGTAGAGGGCGAGGAGGAGCCGGTGGTCCAGGAGCTCGGGGTTGTCGAACGCTGCGGCGACCCGCGGCATCGCCGCGTGCAGGCCGACCGCCGCCACCGCGCCGGCCACGAGCAGGAAGAGCAGCGTCTGACCGAAGTAGACCCGGGGATGCGCCGCGCGGGGGATGAAGTAGTAGAGGCTCTGGCCGACGCCGAAGGGCAGGATCGACGAGAGCGTCAGCGCGATGAGGAACAGCTGCTTGTAGGTGCCGTACTCGGAGAGCGGGAGGACCCGGGCGAGGACGAGCGGGATCGAGAGCGTCAGGACGGCGGTGAACAGGCGCGCCGCGATCAGCGGGCTCGCCTGGCTCATGAGGGACGTCTCGCTCGCGCCCGAGGTTCCGTCGCCGCCCGCCATATCCTCAGAGACGGTCGGGATCCGGGGGAGCGCTGGCAACCGGTTCCCCTCCGCTCACCCTGCTGGGCAGGCGGGCGGATCCCGGACACCGTCCGTGACGTCCCGTGACAACCGGGTGCTGACGTGGTCTGCTCACCCCGATGTCGAGCGATCCCGCCGCCGTGTGCAGCCACGTCGCCGAGGGCGAGGCGCCGATCCTGTACGCCGCGCGCGCCCGCGAGGGAGCGCCGGAGTGGCTATTCCGCTGCGAACGCGCTCCGCACGACGTCGAGGACGAGCGGCTTTCGTCGCTCGAGGAGGTCGTCGGGAGGGACCCGTCCACCGTCGAGATCGCCCTTCACCCGCGTGGAACGGTGCTCGCCCGCGCCTCGGTCGGTGGGCGCTGGCACGTGAAGGAGGGCACCTTGCCCCTTCCGGGGCGGCCGTCGCGCCGCTGGCCTTCCCTCGATCCGCGCTTCGCGCCGCGCCGCGGCGAGCCGCTCGACGCGCGCGACCTGCGTGTGCTCGCCGACGTCGCCGAGGTCGGCTGGCACGTGGTCCAGGCGGTCGAGACCGGTCGCAGCCATGCGTTCACGATCGGCCTCTTTCGCTCGTTCGATCACCCCGAGGTCGTCCTCTTCGGCTTCGGACCGGAGATCCGCGAGGCGGCGCTCGACCGGCTGGGCGCGCGCGTGCGCGCGGGAGAGCGCTTCGAGGACGGTGGCGTCGCGGACGGGATCCTGGCGGATCGACCGGTCACGTTCCGCGTGGTCGCCCGCCGTCATTACCTCGCCTACCTCGGATACGCCGGGTGGTACCACGGCGGTCCCCGCTTCCCGGCGCTGCAGGCGGTGTGGCCGGACGCGGAGGGGCGGTTCCCGTGGGAGCGCTGGTTCTCCCCCGCGCTCCGGGAGGCCGAGCCCATCCTGTCCGAGCTCGAGCCGGCCTAGCCGCTTCGCGCCTGGCCGGCGGCGTCCCGAAACGCCACCGCCCCGCGCGTGCCGCTGGAACGCGGCGCGGGCGGGGCGGGGACGCCGGCGAGCGCCGGCGGTGCAGCTTCGGGCTACGGCTCCTTCTTCTGCGGCTCCGACTCGAAGAAGCGCATCGCGGCGGACTGCGGCAGCGCCGCGAGCGGCTGCACCTCGGCGGCGCGTCCGCCGAGCGTCGCCTTGAGGACGTCCTTGTTCATGCGCGAGATCACCTCGAGCTTGATCCCGGCCGGGCAGACGGCCTCGCACTCGCCGATGGTCGTGCAGTGACCGAAGCCCTCGGCGCGCGCCTGGTTCGTCATCGAGATCGCGCGCGCGAGGCGCTCCGGCTGCCCCTGGGGGAGGTGGCCGAGATGCGCGATCTTCGCCCCGGTGAAGAGGGCCGCCGCCGCGTTCGGGCAGGAGGCCACGCAGGCGCCGCAGCCGATGCAGGCGGCCGCCTCCATCGCGCGATCCGCGTCCTGCTTCGGGACGAGGATCTGGTTCGCCTCGGCGGCGCTGCCGGTGCGGGTGGAGGTGTAGCCGCCCGCCGCGATGATGCGGTCGAGGGCGGTGCGGTCGACGATGAGGTCGCGCAGCACCGGGAAGGCCGCCGCGCGCCACGGCTCCAGCCGGAGGACGTCGCCGTCCTTGAAGTGGCGCATGTGCGTCTGGCACACGGTCGCGTTGCGGAGCGGCCCGTGCGCCTCGCCGTTGATGAGGAAGCCGCACATGCCGCAGATGCCTTCGCGGCAGTCGGAGTCGAACGCCACAGGCTCCTTGCCCTCCGAGACGAGGCGCTGGTTCAGCACGTCCAGCATCTCGAGGAAGGACATGTGCTCGTTGACCTCCGGCAGCTCGTGCCGCTCGAAGCGGCCGGGGTCGCGGGGGTTCTTCTGACGCCAGATGTCGAGGGAGATCCTCACTTGTAGCTCCGCTGGGCGAGGTGGATGTTCTCGAACACGAGCGGCTCCTTGTTCAGGACCGGCGTCTCGCCGACGCCCTTGAACTCCCAGGCCGCCGCGTACGTGTACTCCGCGTCGTTGCGCTGCGCCTCACCGTCCGGCGTCTGGTACTCGACGCGGAAGTGACCGCCGCAGGACTCGTTGCGCTGGAGCGCGTCGAAGCACATGAGCTCGGCGAGCTCGAAGAAGTCGGCCACGCGGCCGGCCTGCTCGAGCTGCTGGTTCAGCTCCGTGCCCGAGCCCGTGACGCGAAGCTCCCGGTAGAACTTCTCGCGGAGCTCGGGGATGAGGGAGAGCGCGTGCGTGAGGCTCTCCTTCGAGCGCGCCATGCCGCAGTCGTTCCACAGGAGGTTGCCGAGCTCGCGGTGGAGCTGGTCGGCGCTCTTCGTCCCGCCGATCGACATGAGCTTCTTCGTGCGCTCGTTCACCTCGCGCTCGGCGTCCTTCACGGCCGGGTGCGACGTGTCGATCTTGGCGAAGCCGCCGCGGGCGAGGTAGTCGCCGACGGTGGTGGGCAGGACGAAGTAGCCGTCCGCGAGCCCCTGCATGAGCGCGCTGGCGCCCAGGCGGTTCGCGCCGTGGTCGGAGAAGTTCGCCTCGCCGCCGACGAACAGGCCGGGGAGGTTGGACATGAGGTTGTAGTCCACCCAGAGGCCGCCCATCGTGTAGTGGACGGCGGGGTAGATGCGCATCGGGACGTCGTGCGGATCCTCACCGGTGATCCGCTCGTACATCTCGAACAGGTTCCCGTAGCGCTCGTCCATGACCTTCCGGCCGAGCCGCTTGAAGGCGTCGCGGAAGTCCAGGTAGACGCCGAGACCCCCCGGGCCCACGCCGCGCCCGTCGTCGCAGGCGTTCTTCGCCTGGCGGGAGGAGATGTCGCGAGGCGCGAGGTTGCCGTAGGTCGGGTAGATCCGCTCGAGGTAGTAGTCGCGCTCCGACTCGGGGATCTGGTCCGGCGACCGCTTGTCGCCGCGCGCCTTGGGCACCCACACGCGCCCGTCGTTGCGGAGCGACTCGCTCATCAGCGTGAGCTTCGACTGGTAGTCGCCCGACTTCGGGATGCAGGTCGGGTGGATCTGGGTGTAGCAGGGGTTCGCGAAGAACGCGCCCTTGCGGTGGGCACGCCAGATCGCCGTCGCGTTGGAGCCCTTGGCGTTCGTCGACAGGTAGAAGACGTTGCCGTAGCCGCCGGTCGCGAGCACCACCGCGTCGGCGACGTAGGAGGAGATCTTCCCCGTGACGAGGTCGCGGACCACGATGCCGCGGGCGCGCCCCTCCACGACGATGAGCTCCAGCATCTCGGTGCGGACGAACTGCTTCACGGTGCCGGCCGCCACCTGCCGCTGCAGGGCCTGGTAGGCGCCGAGCAGGAGCTGCTGACCCGTCTGGCCGCGCGCGTAGAAGGTGCGGGAGACGAGCGCGCCGCCGAACGAGCGGTTCGCGAGCGCGCCGCCGTACTCGCGGGCGAAGGGGACGCCCTGCGCGACGCACTGGTCGATGATGTTCACCGACAGCTCGGCGAGGCGGTAGACGTTCGCCTCGCGGGCGCGGAAGTCGCCGCCCTTGATGGTGTCGTAGAACAGGCGGAACACCGAGTCGCCGTCGCCCTGGTAGTTCTTGGCGGCGTTGATACCGCCCTGGGCCGCGATGGAGTGCGCGCGGCGGGGCGTGTCCTGGAAGCAGAAGTTCAGGACCTCGTACCCGAGCTCACCCAGCGTCGCCGCGGCCGCACCGCCGGCGAGGCCGGTGCCGACGACGATGACGCGGTACTTCCGCTTGTTGGCGGGGTTGACGAGCTTCAGGTCGAACTTGGCCTTCTCCCACTTCTTCTCGATGGGGCCGGAAGGGATCTTGGCGTCGAGCGGCATGTGTTGGTTACCCCACGAGGCCGACGATGACGGCCAGCGGAACGGCGGAGAACCCGAGCGTCAGGAGCACGGCCAGGCCGATCGCGAACTTCTGGATCGTCGGCGAGATACCGCGGTTCGAGAGGCCGAGGGACTGGAACATGGAGTAGAGCCCGTGCCACAGGTGGAAGCCGAGCCCGATCATCGCGACGACGTAGATGGCGAAGCCGAGGCCGCGCGAGAGGCTCGCGACGATGTTGGCGTACACCTGCCCGTGCTCGAACCTCGGGTTCACCACCCCGATCGTGAGATCGAGCAGGTGGTAGACCACGAAGCCGAGGATGAGCAGGCCGCTCCAGATCATCGTGCGCGACGCCGTGGACGACACCACCGGACGGTAGTCCTGGTAGCCCACGGGCCGCGCGCGCTGGCGGTCCATCCAGAGCTCGATGCCCGCGAGCGCGTGCACGAACACCGCGACGAGCAGCACGATCCTCGTGAACCAGAGGAACGGCATCGAGATGCGGAGCAACTCCGCATAGTGGTTGATCTTCTCGGCACCCTGGAACACCTGCAGGTTGCCGATCATGTGAACGAGGACGAACAAGAACAGCACGATCCCCGTCACGGCCATGAGCGCCTTCTTGCCGACGGCGCTGCTCCAAAGCGCGCCCAGGCGCGAAGCGCGGGGCACGGACACAGGACTCACCGAGGTCGACATGAGGCGACACGGTGCCAGACCACGCGCGGGTACGCCAGTCCCGGGAGGGGCTCTTTGCGGGCCAGACCGGTCCGCTAATTTCCGGCAATGAATCGCATCTGCGTGTTCTGTGGATCCGCAACCGGAACAAACACTCTTTACGCCGAGACGGCGCGCGCGGTCGGCAGGGCGCTCGCGCGGCGTGGCCTCGGCCTCGTTTACGGCGGCGGGAGCGTCGGGCTCATGGGGGCGGTCGCGAACGGCGCCCTCGAGCTGGGCGGCGAGGTGGACGGAGTCATTCCTCGCGCGCTGCAGGCGCGCGAGCTCGCGCACGGCGGCCTGACCCGTCTTCACGTGGTCGCCTCGATGCACGAGCGCAAGGCCAAGATGGCCGAGCTCGCCGACGCGTTCCTCGCGCTGCCGGGCGGCATGGGCACGCTCGAGGAGCTCTCCGAGATCCTGACCTGGGCCCAGCTCGGCCTGCACGTGAAGCCGTGCGGGGTCCTCGACGTGGGGGGATATTACCGGCCGCTCGTCGCCTACTTCGATCACGCCGTCCAGGAGGGCTTCCTCCGCCCGGAGCACCGGCGGCTGGTGCTCTCGGGCGACGATCCCGAGGCGCTGCTCGACGCCTTCGCGAGGTACGAGCCGCCGCTCGTCCAGCGCTGGATCGACGCCGGGACCACCTGAGCGGCGGGCGTGAATCCGTTGCGACACGCGGGCCGTCCGTCCACGCGTCGCACGGCACGGCACCGGGCAGGGGAGGGGCGCCGCGCCGCCGCCAGGGGCAGGAAAAGACGTGTGATGTCGCGGTGCGGCGCCGGGGCGACGGGGCCCGGGCCTGGCCGTCGCCGGCCCGCCCCCCAGCCCGGCACGTTTGTGGCTTCTGCGACGGCGGGACGGACGCCACGTCCGCCGGAGGAATCATGCTCGCTATCCTGCTCGCCGCCGCCCTGGCCGCGGCGCCCACCCAGGACACCCTCGTCATCAAGGATGGCACCCGCCTCACCGGCACGATCGTGGAGGAGAGCCCTACCGCGGGCGTGACGATCCGGCTGGAGGACGGGACGCTCCGCCGCTTCGATCCGGACGCGATCGTGCGGATCGAGCGCGGGAACGCCGCTCCGGGCCCGGCCGCGGTGGCACCCCCGCCCGCGGGCACCGCGGTGCCGCAGGGGCCGCTCGATACGGTCTATCTCGTCTCCGGGGGGCGCGTCCGCGGCAGGGTGATCGCGGAGCTGCCGCGCGAGGGGGTGACCATCCAGCTCCCCGACGGCTCGACCCGGCGCTTCCCGTCCGATCAGATCACGCGGATCGAGTACGCCGACGGGTCGGTCCGAGTGCGCCGCGGGGCCCAGCCGCGCCCTCCGCCTCCGCCTCCGGCGGCGATGCCCCCGCCGCAGCCGATACCGGCGGCTCCGCCGCGGCCGCGCGGCTACGCGCCCATCGCCCCGTTCTATGCGGCGGTCGGCCTGGGCGGGATCGGGTTCGGCGGCGAGATGGGGGACGGGGTCGAGACGGGAGACGTGCTGGAGGGGCAGTTCGACGTGTGGCTCGAGGGCGGCCTGCGCCTCACCCCCGCCCTCGGCCTCGGCCTCTACGGCGACATCGGCTTCGGCGACGCGGGCGACGTGTACCGCCAGGCCTGCAGGACCTCGGGGCTCCACGACTGCATGTCGTCCACCGCGAAGTTCGGCCTCCTGCTCCGGCACACGTGGGGCGCCACGGAGCCGCTGGGCAAGTGGCTCGCGGTGGGCACCGGGTTCGCGTGGGCCAACGTCTCGACCTCGGACTACGACGGGCGCGAGCTCGTCACCTACACCGGCCACGAGATCCTGCGCCTCATGGGCGGCATCGATCTGCGCTCGAACCCGGTGTTCGGCGTGGGGCTTTACGGCGGCGTTTCCTGGACCTCGTACTGGGACGTGGACGTGGAGGGGCTGCCCGAGCGATCCATCGACGACCGCGACCTCCAGCCGCTCTTCGAGGGCGGCGTGCGGTTCACGCTGTTCCCGTGAGCTCCCGCGCGCGCGCCATCAATCCAGGCGGGCGCGCCGGAGCCGGAGCGCGTTCGAGATCACCGTCACCGAGCTGAAGCTCATCGCCGCGCTGGCGATCATGGGGGACAGCAGCCAGCCGAAGAGCGGGTAGAGCGCGCCGCCGGCGAGCGGGACGCCCACGGCGTTGTAGGCGAACGCCCAGAACAGGTTCTGCCGGATGTTGCGCATGGTGGCGCGTGAGAGCCGGCGGGCTCGGACGATGCCGCCGAGGTCGCCCCTCACGAGCGTGAGCCCGGCGGACTCGATCGCGACGTCGGTGCCGGTCCCCATGGCGATGCCCACGTCGGCCGCCGCGAGCGCGGGCGCGTCGTTGATGCCGTCACCGGCGAAGGCGACGGCGCGTCCGCGGGCGCGCCAGCGCGCGACCGCGTCGGCCTTCTGCGCGGGCAGCACCTCCGCCTCCACCGCGTCGATCCCGAGCTGACGCGCCACGGCCGCGGCCGTGGTGCGGCTGTCGCCGGTGACCATCACGATCTCGAGCCCCTCGGCGTGCAGCGCCCGGATCGCCCCGGCGGCGTCGGGCTTCACCGGATCGATCGCCTCCACGATCCCGGCGGCGCGGCCGTCGACCGCGACGAGCATGACCGTGCCGCCGTCGGCGCGGAGGGCCTCCGCCGGCGCGATCAGCGGGGCCGCCTCGACGCCCAGCTCCTCGAGCAGCGCCGCGTTGCCGAGCGCGACGGCTCGCCCCTCCACCGTGCCGACGACGCCCTTGCCGGCCAACGCGCGGAACTCCCGCGCCTCGACGAGCCGGAGCCCGCGGGCGAGCGCCCCCGCGACGATGGCGGAGGCGAGAGGGTGCTCCGAGCCGCGCTCGAGGCTGGCCGCCAGGCGGAGCAGCTCGTCGCCGGCGAGGTCTCCCGCCGCCTCGACGCGGCCGAGGGCCGGCTTGCCGCGGGTGAGGGTCCCGGTCTTGTCCACGAGGAGCACGTCCACCTGCTCGAACCGCTCGAGCGCCTCCGCGCTCTTCACGAGCACGCCCGCCGCCGCGCCGCGCCCCGTCCCGACCATGATCGCCATGGGGGTCGCGAGCCCGAGGGCGCACGGGCAGGCGATGATGAGCACGGCGACGGCGGCCACGAGCGCGTGGGCGAGGCGCGGCTCCGGCCCGACGGTCGCCCAGGCCACGAAGGCGATCCCGGCGGCGGCGACGACCGCCGGCACGAACCACCCGGACACCACGTCGGCGAGGCGCTGGATGGGCGCGCGGCTGCGCTGCGCGTCCATCACCATCCGGACGATCTGGGAGAGCAGCGTGTCCTTGCCCACGCGCTCCGCCCGCATGACGAAGCTGCCGTTCCCGTTCAGGGTCGCGCCCGTCACCGGATCGCCCTCGCGCTTCTCCGCCGGGACGGGCTCTCCGGTGACCATCGACTCGTCGACGGACGAGCTCCCCGACAGCACGACGCCGTCCACCGGCACCTTCTCGCCGGGGCGGACCCGCAGGCGATCGCCCACGCGGACCTCGTCGACGTCGACGTCGCGCTCCGTCAGATCCGCCTCGACGCGCCGGGCGGTCCGAGGCGCGAGCTTGAGCAGCGCGCGGATCGCGCCCGAGACCCGGCTGCGCGCCCGCAGCTCGAGGATCTGGCCGAGGAGCACGAGCTCCACGATCACCGCGGCCGCCTCGTAGTAGACGGGCGGCGCGCCGTGCTCGAGGAAGGCGGGGGGGAACGCTCCGGCGGGCAGCAGCGTCGCGGCCGCGCTGAAGAGGAAGGCCGCGGCCGTCCCGAGCCCGATGAGCGTGAACATGTTGAGCTTCCACGTCCGGAGCGACAGCCACGCGCGCTCGAAGAACGGGAGACCGCCCCAGAGCACCACCGGCGCGGAGAAGGCGAGCTGGAGGAGCGCGAAGGCGCGGAAGCCCAGCCGCTCGCGCACCGCCATCCCCGCGAGCATGTCGCCCATGGCGAGCGCGAGGACGGCGAGGGTGGGGAGCAGGCCCCACCAGAAGCGCCGGCTCATGTTCTCGAGCTCGGGGTTCGGCGGCTCCTCCGCGGAGGGCATGCCGCCCACCACGAGCGGCTCGAGCGCCATGCCGCAGCTCGGGCACGGCACCGGCTCCTTCTCCCGGACCTCCGGGCACATCGGGCACACCCACACCACCTCCCCGCCGGGCGGCGGGGGAGGGGCCTCCTTCGGCATGCCGCCGGGCCCGTGCGCGAGGTAGGGCGCCGGGTCGGCCGAGAACTTGGCGAGGCACTTCGGGTTGCAGAAGTAGTAGCGCACCCCGCCGTGCTCGTGCGCGCCGCCCTTCGGCGCCTTCGGGTTCACCTCCATCCCGCAGACGGGATCGAGCGCGAAGTAGCGCTCCGGCGCCGCCTCGAAGCGCGCGCGGCAGTCCTCGCTGCAGAAGTGGTAGGCGTAGCGGCCGCGCTGCACGATCCCGCCCTGCGGGTTCTCGCGGTCGACGTCCATCCCGCACACGGGGTCGCGCGTGGGCGGCGGGGCGGCGGCGACCGGGTTCGTGCCGGAGCTGTTCTGCATCTCGGGTTCTCCTGATGGTGCAACGATCCGGGGGAGGCCTGAGCGCGGTGGGAGCCACCGGGGCGCGGGACGGTTCCCCCTGGGGGCTCAAGTGCCCGCCGCGCCCGCGGCGGCGAGGTGCCGCTCGACGGTAGAGAGCACGTCCTCGAGCTCGAAGGGCTTCGCCAGCCACCCCTCGGCGCCGATCTCCTCGGCGCGCGCGCGGGCGTTCTCGGCGGCGGTCACGACGACGATCGGGCAGGCGTGTCCGTGCCGCGCGCGGAACTCCCTCGCGAACTCCCAGCCATTCATCCCGGGCATGCGCATGTCCAGGAGGATGACCCCCGGCATCTCCTCGTCGACGCGGGCGAGCGCCGCGAAGCCCTCCGGCGCGGTGCGCACCCGGTGGCCCGCGTCCTCGAGGATCATCTCGAGGAGCGACAGCAGGTCGGGATCGTCCTCGACGACGAGCACGCTGCGTGGAGTCACGGCGCGCCCTCGTCGGCGAGCGGCACGCTGAAGTGGAAGGTCGAGCCGTGGCCGGGCGTGCTCTCGAACCACATGCGCCCGCCGTGGCGGGCCACGATCTCGCGGCTCATGTCGAGCCCCAGCCCGAGGCCGCCGTAGTCCTGGGGGGTGCCGGCGTGGGCGCGGTAGTACCGCTCGAAGATGCGCGCCTGCCGCTCCGGGGCGATGCCGAGGCCGCGATCCTCCACCGAGAAGACGGCGGCGCCGTCGCGCGCCTCGACCCGCGCCGCGACGGGTCCGCCGCGCGGCGAGAACCGGATGGCGTTGTCCACGAGGCTCGTGATGACGCGGGCGAGCCGCTCGCGATCGGCGCGCACCGGAGCCGGGACGCTCGAGACGGTGATGTCGTGCGCCGGGGCGGAGCCGCGCATCCGGCCGACGACCTCGTCGGCGAGCGCGCCGAGATCGAAGCGGTGCAGCCGCTCGTCGCGGACGTCGAGCCGCAGGCGCGTCGTGTCGAGGAGGTGCTGCACGAGCCGGTTCAGGCGATCGACCTGCCGCTGGATCACGACGAGCGCCTGCGCCTCGGCCGGCTCGCGCTTCTGCAGGAGCTGGGCGTACGCCTTGATGACGGCGAGCGGCGTCTTGAACTCGTGCGCGGCGGTGGAGAGGAACTCGTCGCGAAGCTCGTCGAGGCGCCGCGCGGCCGAGACGTCGCGGAGGACCGCCACCGCGAGCTCCGTGCGGCCGCCGGAGACCAGCACCGGCGCGGCGGTGACGGAGAGGAAGACGTCGCGCCCGTCGGCGGCGCGGACGATCCCGTCGTAGGCCGGCACGCGCTCGCCGGAGAGGGCGCGGACGGTGGCGAAGCGCTCGTACGGCACGGGCGAGCCGTCGAGGTACCGGAGCTGGAAGCGCCGCCCCCACTCCTGCAACGGCAGCAGCAGCTCCGTGCGCGCTCCGACGCGCAGGAGCTCGGCGGCGGCCTTGTTCACCTCCACGATCTGGGCGCGCGTGTCCACGACGAGGACCGCGTCGGCCATGCTCTCGATGGTGGCCCGGATCTCCGCGCCCCGAAGACGCAGGCCGTGCTCGCGGCGATGGATGAGCGCGTACAGCAGCGCCGAGGTGACGAGGACGAACCCGATCCCCTTCGCGGTCTGCAGGGCGGTGCGGGCGTGGTCACCCACGACCGCCTCCACCACCCGGTCCGAGAGGCCGATCCACAGCGAGGCGACCAGGGCGTAGGCGCCGACGATGCGGCCGGGGGACCACGGGAGGCGGCGTCGCCAGCGAGGAGTGCGGGAGAGCTCGGGGAGGGTGGCTCCGGGCGCGCCCGCGCGCTGGGAGGGGCCGGAGGTCACCAGGATTGTCTAGCGACACCACCCGGAGTTGTCACCCCGGCCGCGCGACCTCGGCCCGGTGTTCACCCATGGTGCATACGGCGCGTCGTGGCGGGGCGGACCGCCGAGCGCCCCAAGCTCGCCGCCAGCTTGGGAGATTTTGCGCTCCGACGGCGGCGCACGCATCCCTTGCGCGGTGCGGCAGCGCGTCCGGCCCTCCGTCACGCGCAATTGCAGTCGAACGCGGGGAGGAGCACCCGCGGCCTGGTGGTTGCATAACGATATAGCGATGTCGCTATGTATGCGATGCTGCGCTTCGAGGGAGCGCCTCGGCCGAGGGCTCGGCGACACGGGCGCAGCGCCAGGCGGTCCGGCCGCGAGCGCCCCGCGCGCTCGTGAGGCGCGCCCGCGGACCGGTGAGATCCACGGCCGAGCGCCCGCTCCGGAACCTCATGGGGGAGCGTGGGCTCTACCGGTCGGTCCGCGGTGGTGCGGGCAGCTCGTGGCGTGACGGCAGTGGAGGAAAACGGATGGAGAAGAACCCCAGCAGATTCTGGAATCCCTACGCCGGAGGCGTGGCGCTCGGGCTGGTGTTGCTCGCGACCTTCCTGCTCATGGGCAAGGGCCTCGGGGCGTCGGGGGCCACCTACCGGCTCGGCGTCTGGGCGCTGGACGGCGTCGCGCCGGCGCACGCGCAGAGCGTGCCCGCGATCGCGGGCGTCGTGGAGGAGGGCCACCCGCTCGACGACTGGCTCGTGTTCGAGGTCGTCGGGATGCTCGTCGGCGGCGCCCTCGCGGCGATCACCTCGGGGCGCTTCTCCCGCGAGGTCCTGAAGGGGCCGAGCTTCTCGAGCGCGGGACGGATCGGGTTCGCGATAGTGGGCGGCGTGCTGATGGGCTTCGCCGCGAAGTTGACCCGCGGCTGCACGTCGGGACAGGCGCTCTCGGGCGGCGCGGTGATGTCCGTGGGGTCCTGGGCCTTCATGCTGTCGGTGTTCGCGGGCGGCTACGCCGTCGCGTGGTCCATGAGGAGGCAGTGGCGATGACGACGATCTTCCCCATCGACGCGCTCTCGGACGAGCGCCGCGCGCTCGGCCTCGGCGTCGCCGTGCTCGTCGGGATCGCCTTCGGGTTCGTCCTGGAGCGCTCCGGCTTCGGGCGGGCCCAGAAGCTGGTCGGCCAGTTCTACGGAAACGACCTCACCGTCCTCAAGGTGATGTTCACCGCCGTCGTGACCGCGATGCTCGGGCTCGTGGTGCTCTCCTCCGCGGGGATCGCGGACCTCGAGGCCATGCAGTTCAACTACCCCACCTACCTCTGGCCCATGATCGTGGGCGGCCTGCTGCTCGGCGCCGGGTTCGTGACGTCCGGCTATTGCCCGGGCACCTCGCTCGTCGCGACGGCCTCCGGCAAGCTCGACGGAGCGGCGACCGTGCTCGGCGTGGTCGCCGGCGGGCTCGTCTACGCGCACGTCGAGCCCGCGCTCGGCACGTTCCCCAACTCCGGCAAGCTCGGGGCGCTCTCGCTCTCCGAGTGGCTGGGCCTGCCGGCCCCGGTCGTCGCTGCGTTCGTCGTCGCCATCGCCATCGCGGCGTTCCTGGGGGGCGAGCGCATCGAGCGCATCGTCGCCGGCGGCACGCCGGAGGGCGCCGCCCCGGGCGCGGCGCGCAAGTGGATCTTCGTCGGGCTGGTCGCGGTCGCCCTCGCCGGCGTCGCGATGCTCGCGCTCCCGACCGGCACCTCGGCGGCGCCGTAACCCCGCCGCTCACCCCGCAGTAGAGACGAGGAGAAGACCGATGAAGAAGCTGCTGTCCGCCGTCGCGCTCGCCGTCGCGTTCGCGCTCGCCACCGCGACCCCGGCCCAGGCCGAGGAGAAGATGCTCGGCACCGTCACCAAGATCGAGCTGTCCGGCGCGTCCGCCGTGGCGACCCTCAAGGACGCCAGGAGCGGCGCCGCGGTGGACCTGCTCGTCGACGACACCGTCACGCTGGAGAAGTTCAAGGACAAGCGGATCGGCGTCGGCGACGAGATCAAGGCCAAGTACGAGCAGAAGGACGGGAAGAACCACTCCACCTTCTTCAAGAAGGCGGGCGGCTGCTAGAGAGCTCCGCGCTCCTTCCCCCGGAGCCGGAGCTGGGCTGCGGCGCGCCCCCTGCGGCGCCGCAGCCCGTTTTTCGCTCCTCGATCGAAACGGATAGTGAAATGTCCAACATGATCCGCAGCCTCGCGCTCGCCGCGGCGATCCTCGCCGGGCCCGCGCTCGCCGGGGAGCACCCCGGCAACGACGTCATCCGCGAGAAGGGCTACCAGGGCCCGAGCACCTGCGAGGAGTGCCACCCCGGCAGCGCCAAGGCGTTCCTCGCCACCGTCCACTGGAAGCACGCGTCGAAGGTGACGAACGTGGACAACCTGGATCCCCGTCAGGAATACGGGATGAAGAACCGCATCTACACGTTCTGCAACGGCAACGACATCGTCAACGATCTCAAGGAGATCCCGCAGAACGAGCTCGGCAAGACGAAGCTCACGGGCTGCAACAGCTGCCATCCCGGGAACCACCTCTCCGACGTCGGCTCCACCGGGCCCGACGCGGAGGCCGCCATCGACTGCCTCGTCTGTCACTCGAGCAAGTACGACTACTCGAAGCGCAAGCCCTTCAAGACGGCGGACGGCAAGGTCGCCATCGGGCAGGACCGCAGCAAGGAGGCGGCCCTCGCCGTCGGCAAGCCCACCGTGAAGGCGTGCATGACCTGCCACGAGACCGCGGGCGGCGGCCAGCTCATCAAGCGCGGCTTCGCGTTCGACGCCGAGCACGACGTCCACGCCGCGAAGGGCATGACGTGCGCCGATTGCCACAAGGCGAAGGACCACAAGATCCCGACCGGCTTCGACCCGAACAACTGGGCGAACGACGGCGTGCGCATCGGCTGCGCCGACTGCCATGGCGCCAAGCCGCACAAGGACGCGGACTACGACGCCCACACCGCCAAGCTCGCCTGCCAGACCTGCCACATCCCCACCTCCGGCGGCGCCGTCGCCAAGGATTTCACGAAGTGGGCGAAGGACGAGTCCACCGGGTTCTACGAGCCGTCCACCATCCGCCGCGACCCGGCCGGCACGAAGCCCGTCTACGCCTGGTTCAACGGCAACGTCCGCAACGAGCCGCACCTCATCGGGCCGAAGGGGAGCCGCTCCGACCCGAAGAGCAAGATCTTCCCCTTCAAGATCTACGAGGGGCGGGCCTACTACGACCGCCGCACCGGCAAGCTCCTCTCCATGGACTTCGCCCAGCCGACCGCCACCGGCGACACGCTCGCCGGCGTCGCCTCCGCCGCGAAGACGCTGGGGCTGAAGAAGGTGGACCCGGTCCCCGGCTGGCAGACCATCTACTTCTCGAACAGCCACCTCGTCACCAAGACGAAGGCGCTGTCCTGCGACCGGTGCCACACCGCCAACGGGCAGCTCGACTTCGAGGCGCTGGGCTACTCGAAGGGGGAGATCGCGCGGCGGAAGCTGAAGAGCGCCGCGCTCTGGTTCGACCGGCTCCACGAGAAGGAACGCAAGAAGGAAGAGTGGTGAGCGTGAACGGCGGGCGGGCGCGTCGCGCCCGCCCGCGCTATCCTGTCACCGACGTGCCGAGCCCTCGCCCAGAGCCGCCCCTCGCCGACGACCCCGACCGTGCCGGCCGGATCGCGGAGGTGCTGAAGGCGGTCGCGCACCCGCTGCGGCTGCGCATCGTCGCGTCGCTCTGCCGCGAGGAGCTGAACGTGTCGGCGCTCGCCGAGCGCCTCGGCGCGAGCCAGGCGATCGTCTCGCAGCAGCTCCGGATCCTGCGCAGCCTCGGGCTCGTGGCGGCGACGCGTGAGGACGGCTTCGCGCGCTACCGCCTCGCCGAGCCGGCGCTCGTGGACCTCGTGTGCTGCATGGAGCGCTGCGAGCGGTGAGGCCGTGAGAAGCTCGCTCCACCGAGCGATCCTCGCCGGCGGGGTCGTGGGAGCGGGCTTCTAGGCGCGGTCGAGCTGCCGCTCCTGTCGCCCGGAGGAGGAGGCGAGGCCGATCAGCAGGAGGTAGACGAGCGCCACGACCGGGGTGGCGACGAGCACGTCGCGCGGACCCTCCAGCGCGTGCCCGGGATCGCCGGAGGCGTGGAGCCCGAGCTCGCAGGCCTGGCGCACCACGGCGGCCGCTGCGGCGTACACCACGACCTGCGGCCACGTGGACAGCCGCCAGCCCACGATGAAGCAAGCGAGGAGCTCCGGCGCGAAGAGGGCGCCCCACATCCACGCCGGCACCGTCCCCGTCGCCGCGATCGACGCGAGGATCGCGCCCCGGTGGATGACGAAGTGCGAAAAGGCGTGCGCGGCCAGGATGCCGCAGAGCGACACTGCGAGCCAGGGCAGCTCGGCCCGGATCTTGCTCCCTCCCCGTGACATTCGGTCGCACTCCAGCATGGGGCAGGCTGGGAGGCAAATCCGAACGTGGACCAGATCCTGCCATCCCGTCGGGAGTCGCCCGAGGGGGCCCTACCGCGCAGAGGGGAGGCGCCTTGCCGCGCCGCCGCGGGAGAAGGCGGCCGCGACCCAGCGCCACAGCGCTCTCGGAGAGGGCGCCAGCCGGAGCGCGGCCCACCGCACGCGGCGCAGGTCCCGCCCGCGGGCGTGTCCCTCGAGCGCGCGGAGGATCGCCCGCGCCTCGACGCGCTCCCCCAGGGCGGCGAGGAGCGGCGCGAGCGTCAGTCGCGCCTCCACGTGCATGGGCTCGAGCTCGAGGGCGAAGCGCAGGAGCGAGACGGCCGCCGGGCGCTGGCGCCGGGCCAGCACCTGGCCGCCGTCCACGAGCGCGCCGACCGCGTCGGCGCGCCGCCCCCGCAGCGCGTGAAGGCGGGCGAGCTCCCTCCGGAACGCCGGCTCCTGCGGGAACACCTGGATGGCGTTCGCGCAGACCGCGGCGGCGCGATCGGTGAAGCCGGCCGCGAGGTGGCGCTCTGCGGCGCGGCGGAAGCAGCGCGCGCCCTCGGCCCCCTGGCCGATGCGCGCGAGCAGCGGGGCGATCTTCACGTTAAGTGATGGATCCTCGGGGTCGGCGCGGAGCGCCTCCCGGTATCCCGCGACGGCCTTGCGGATCCGTCCGCGCGCGCGGGCGCGGTCCGCCGCGGCGATGATCTCGACGCGGGAGCGGGGCTTTCGGCGGAAGAGGGCCACGCGGCGATGTTAGCCGCGCTCGGGCGCGAAGCTCCACCCGTCATCGTGGCGCCGTCCGCCCACATCGGCCCCCGCCGTTGGACCGGCCGTCGGCGCGGTGTTATGACCCGCCCGCTTGGCCGAGGAGATCCTCATCGTCGCGGGCGAGGCGAGCGCCGACCTGCACGCGGCGCGCGCGCTGGAGGAGCTCCGCGGCCTGCGCCCGGGGGTCCACGCCTTCGGCGTCGGGGGGCCCCGGCTGCGCGCCGCCGGGCTGGAGGCGATCGCCCCCGCGGAGGACATCTGCGTCATGGGGGTCGCCGAGGTGCTGCCCAGGTTGCCGCGGATCCTCGGGATCCTGCGGCTGCTCGCGCGGACCGCCGCCGAGCGGCGCCCGAAGGCGGCCTTGCTCGTGGACCTGCCCGACTTCAACCTTCGGCTGGCCGCGAAGCTGAAGAAGCTCGGGATCCCCGTCGTCTACTACGTGTCTCCCACCATCTGGGCCTGGCGGAAGGGCCGCGCGAAGAAGATCGCCAAGGTGGTGGACCGGATGCTCTGCATCCTCCCGTTCGAGCCGCGCTACTACGAAGGCACCGGCGTCCGGGCGCGCTTCGTCGGGCATCCGTTCGCGGAGCGGCCGCCTCCGGAGGCGCCGGGGAGCTACCGCGCCGCGCTCGGGCTCGACGGGGCGCGCACGACCGTGGCCCTCGTGCCGGGCAGTCGCCCCTCCGAGCTGAAGCGGCTGTTCGCGCCGATGCTCGAGGCCGCCGAGCGGATCAAGGCCGCTCACCCGGACGCGCAGTTCGTGGTCCCCGTGGCGCCCACGCTGCCGCGGAGCGCGCTCGAGCCGTACCTCGCGCAGCACCGCACCATCGAGGTGAAGCTCGTCGACGGGCGCACCGAGGAGGTGGTGGGCGCGAGCGACGCGGCCATCGTGAAGAGCGGCACCTCCACGCTCGAGACGGCGATCATGCTCCGCCCGATGGTGGTGGTGTACCGGCTCTCCTGGCTCACGTACGCGCTCGGCCGCCTCCTCGTGCGCATCGCGCACTTCGCGCTCGTCAACATCCTCGCCGGTCGTGGAGTGGTGCCCGAGCTGCTGCAGGGCGAGGCCTCCCCGGCCCGCATGGCGGCGGAGATCGAGAAGCTCCTCGGCGACCGCGTCGCGCGCGACACGCAGCTCGCGGCCCTGCGCGAGGTGCGCGACTCGCTCGGGGAGCCCGGCGCGCCGAGGCGGGTGGCCGAGGAGGTGGCTGGGGTCATGACATGAACGATCGCCGTCCGGCCCTGGTGTGCCTCCCCACCTACGACGAGCGCGAGAACCTGGAGCCCCTCCTGGCGGCGGTCCTGGCGGCCACCCCGGACGTGGACGTGCTGGTCATCGACGACAACTCGCCGGACGGCACCGGCCGGCTCGCCGACGAGATCGCCGCGCGCGAGCCGCGCGTGCAGGTGCTGCACCGCGCCGGCAAGCAGGGGCTCGGGAAGGCGTACCTCGCCGGCTTCGACTGGGCGCTCTCGCGCGGCTACGCGTACGTGCTGGAGATGGACGCGGACTTCTCGCACGATCCGCGCTACCTGCCCGCGCTGCTGGGGCGGGCCCGCACCGACGCGGACCTCGTGCTCGGCTCGCGCTACGTGCGCGGCGGCGGCACGGTGAACTGGGGCCTCGGCCGCAAGCTCATCTCGCGCGGCGGGAGCCTCTACGCGCGCACGATCCTGGGCGTCCGCGTGAGGGACCTCACCGGCGGCTTCAAGTGCTTCCGGCGGGAGGTGCTCGAGGCGATCGACCTCTCCACGGTGGAGTGCACCGGCTACGCCTTCCAGATCGAGCTCACCTACCGCGCGCTGCGGCGGGGGTTCCGGGTCGTCGAGGTGCCCATCGTCTTCGCGGACCGGCGCGTGGGGCAGTCCAAGATGTCGCGCCGCATCGTGCTCGAGGCCGTGCGCAAGGTCTGGTCGATCCGCCGCTCGCCGTTCGCCCGCCGCGCGTCCGAGCAGTAGCCCCGCGCCGCAGGCGAGGGGGGTGCGCCCCGGCGGCCCGCCTCGCGCGCTGTTTCCGGAATGACGACCGGTCGTTTGGGGTATGTTGCGCCCCGCGTCATGGGAGAGCTCCTCAGCCTCGGCTTCGTGTCGTTCTCGGCGATCTTCTTCGTCGTCGACCCGTTCTCGGCGGTGCCGTTCTTCCTCGCGATGACGCGACGGCACTCCGCCGAGGAGCGGCGCGTGATCGCGCTCCGCGCCTCCATCGCCGCCGGCGTCGTGCTCGCCGGCTTCGCGCTCGCCGGCGCGTGGGTGTTCAAGCTCCTCGGCATCAGCCTCGGGGCCTTCAAGATCGCGGGCGGCGTCGTGCTCCTCCTCCTGGCGCTCGACATGATCCGCACGCAGCCGTCGCGGACGCGCATCACCGAGGGTGAGGTGGAGGCCGGCGCCGACAAGGAGGACATCGCCATCGTCCCGCTCGCGATGCCGCTGCTGGCCGGGCCCGGGGGGATCGCGACCGCCGTCGTCCTCATGGCCCGCGCCCGGGGCGGCCCGTGGTGGCACGCCCTCCCGGTGCTCGTCGCGATCGCGCTCACCGCCGCGGCGAGCTACGCCATCCTCGCCGGCGCCACGCGCACGGAGAAGGTCCTGGGGCGGACCGGCCTCGCCATCCTGGAGCGCGCCGCCGGCCTGCTCCTCGTGGCGATCGGGATCCAGTTCATGCTCGACGGCCTGTCGGAGTCGTTCGTCGGACGGCTGCTCGGCGGGTGAGAGCGCGGCCGTCCCGAGGGTACCCTGCCGGGACGCCCCGGACGGCTCGCGGCGCCTGCGGCCCTCTGTCACACTCGCCGTCCCCAACCACGGGAGGCCGAATGTCGTCCACGGAGAGCTTCCGCCGCGCCCGCGACTTCCTCGTGAAGCACCGCGAGGACTACGAGACCGCCTACCGGGAGTTCCGCTGGCCCGTCCTGGATCGCTTCAACTGGGCGCTCGACTGGTTCGACATCGTCGCGGACGGGAACCCCCGCACCGCCCTGCACATCGTCGAGGAGTACGGCGCCGAGGTGCGCCTGTCCTACGCGGAGCTGGCGGAGCGGTCGAACCGCGTCGCCATCTACCTGCGCCGTCACGGCGTCGAGCGCGGCGACCGCATCCTGATGATGCTGCCGAACTGCGTCCAGATCTGGGAGGTGATGCTCGCGGCGATGAAGCTCGGCGCGTGCGTGATCCCCGCCAGCACGCTCCTCACGCCGGAGGACCTCGTGGACCGCATCGAGCGCGGCCGCGTGCGCCACGTCGTGACCGACCCGGCGGGCGCGGAGAAGATGCGCACCATCGACGGCGGCCTGACGCGCCTCGTCGTCGGGGAGCAGGTCCCGGGCTGGATCCCGTTCGAGCTCGCCTACGAGGAGTCGTCGCTCTTCATCCCGCACGGGGAGACGATGTCGTCCGACCCGGTGCTGCTCTACTTCACGAGCGGCACGACCGCGAAGCCGAAGCTCGTCGTGCACACGCAGCGGAGCTATCCGGTCGGGCACCTCTCCACGATGTACTGGATCGGCCTCCGCGAGGGCGACGTGCACATGAACATCTCGTCGCCGGGCTGGGCGAAGCACGCCTGGTCGAGCTTCTTCGCCCCGTTCAACGCGGGCGCGACGGTGTTCGTGCACAACTACGCGCGCTTCGTGCCGCGCGCGACGCTGGAGGTGCTCGCGCGCCACGAGGTCACGACGATGTGCGCCCCGCCCACCGTCTGGCGCATGCTCATCCTCGAGGAGCTCGCCCAGCACCAGGTGAAGCTGCGCGAGGCCCTCTCCGCGGGCGAGCCCCTCAACCCCGAGGTCATCGAGCGCGTCAAGCGGGCGTGGGGCGTCACCATCCGCGACGGCTACGGCCAGACGGAGACGACCGCCCAGATCGGCAACTCGCCCGGGCAGCCGCTCAAGACGGGCTCCATGGGCCGCCCGCTGCCGGGCTACCGCATCGCGCTGCTCGACGAGGACGGGCGCCCGGCGCCGGAGGAGGGCGAGGTCAGCATCTCGCTCGAGCCGCGCCCGGCCGGCCTCATGGCGGGCTACGAGGACGACCCCAATCTCAACGAGTTCACCGCGCGGCACGGCCACTACCACACCGGCGACGTGGCCACCCGGGACGCGGACGGGTACATCACCTACGTCGGGCGCGCGGACGACGTCTTCAAGAGCTCGGACTACCGGATCAGCCCGTTCGAGCTGGAGAGCGCGCTCATCGAGCACGACGCGGTGGCGGAGGCGGCGATCGTGCCGAGCCCGGACCCGGTGCGCGGCCTCGTCCCCAAGGCGTTCATCATCCTCAAGCCCGGGCGCGCGCCCGATCGAGAGCTGGCGCTGGAGGTCTTCCGGTTCCTGCGCCGGCGGCTCGCGCCGTTCAAGCGCGTCCGGCGCCTCGAGTTCTCGGAGCTGCCGAAGACCGTGTCCGGCAAGATCCGCCGCGTCGAGCTCCGCCGCCGCGAGCAGGCGCGCGAGCCCGGCGCGCCGCGCGGTCCCCGCGAGTTCTGGCAGGACGACTTCCCCGAGCTCGCCCGAGGCGACTGATCACGACGGTCCGCGGCGAACCGGCGCGGCCCTCTCGGGCCGCGCCGGCCGCGCGGTGAAGAACCCGTGGCGCCGCGGCCGTGTCTCGTTGCATCCTTCAGCGACCACCCCGCGCCCGGGGGCGCGGGATGCCGGAGAACGACATGGCCAACTCCCGCGTGATCCGCACCTTCTCCATCATCGGCGCCGACGGGGCGGGGAAGACCGCCCTCGTCGAGGCGCTCTGGCGCATCGCCGATCCGAAGCGCCCCCCCGCCGAGGGCTCGACCTCGCGCCTCGACGCGGAGCCGGAGGAGAAGAAGCGCAACTTCACGCTGTCGCTGCACCCCGAGAGCTTCGAGGAGGGCGGCCGCGCGTTCCACGTGCTCGACTGCCCGGGCTTCGCCGCCTTCCTGACGGAGGTGGAGTGGGCGCTCCAGGTGACCGAGGGCGCGGTGCTCGCCATCTCGGCCGCCGACGGTGCGCACAACCGTGCGGAGCGCACCTTCGACGTGCTCGCCGAGTCGGGCCGGCCCGCGATCGCCGTCATCACCCGGCTCGACCACGAGCAGGCCGACTTCGCGAAGACGCTCGCCGACGCGGAGGCCTCTCTCAAGGTGAAGGCCGTCCCGCTGCAGCTCCCCATCGTCGCCGGCGGGAAGTGCGCCGGCCTCGTGAACCTGCTGTCGATGAAGGCCCACCTCCACGACGGCAAGGGGAAGTACGCGGAGGGCGAGATCCCCTCCGACCTGCGCGGCGAGGCGGAGCGCCTCCGCACGGGCCTGGTGGAGGCCGCGGCGGAGTCGGACGACGAGCTGCTCGGGAAGTACCTCGAGGGCGGCGCGCTGACGGAGGACGAGATCGCCCGCGGCGTCGCGGCGGGCGCGGCGGCGCAGCGCCTGCTCCCCGTCGCCTGCGCGTGCGCCAAGAGCGGCGTCGGGATCCGGGAGCTGCTCGACCTCGCCGTCCGCGTCTTCCCGGCCCCGGAGACCCGCGAGCTGAAGGGGAAGGACCTCGCGGGCAAGGAGGTCTCCCGCCAGGCCTCGGCGGAGGCTCCGTTCTGCGGCCAGGTGTTCAAGACGACGATCGACCACTTCGCCGGGCGCGTCGACTACGTCCGCGTCTTCTCCGGCACGCTGAAGCACGACGCCACCGTGATGAACCCGCGGACGCGCAGCGAGGAGCGCGTCGCCCACCTGCACCGCACCGACGGCGCGCAGACGGCGGAGGTCCCCGAGGCCGGGCCCGGCGAGTTCGTCGTGCTCATGAAGCTCAAGGACGCGCACACCGGCGACACGCTGTGCGACCCCGGCGCGCCCCTCGTCCTGCCTCCCTTCGCGCAGCACACGCGCCCGGTGTCGTACGCGGTCCACGCGAAGGCCGGCGACGACAAGGCGGCCGCGGCGCTCCAGAAGCTCATCGAGGAGGATCCCTCGCTGGAGCTCGCCCGCTCCCCGGACACCGGCGAGATGCTCCTCCAGGGCATGGGCCAGGCGCACATCGATGTCACCGTCGAGCGCGTGAAGCGCAAGCACGGCGTCGAGATCACCCTCGCGCCTCCGACGCCGGCGTACCTCGAGACCATCACCGCGCCCGCCAAGGCCCAGGGCAAGTTCAAGCGGCAGACCGGCGGGCACGGGCAGTACGGCGACGCGCACGTGGAGCTGTCGCCGAAGCCGCGCGGCGAGGGCTTCGAGTTCGAGGACGCGATCGTGGGTGGCGTCGTCCCGCGCCAGTTCATCCCCTCCGTCGAGAAGGGGATCCGCGGGGCGCTCCACTCGGGCCCGCTCGCCGGCTACCCGGTGGTCGACTTCAGGGCGAAGCTCGTGTTCGGCAGCTACCACGACGTGGACAGCTCCGACATGGCGTTCCAGGTGGCCGGGTCGATGGCCTTCAAGAAGGCGGTGCTCGAGGCTCGGCCCATCCTGCTCGAGCCGGTCATGAAGCTCGAGGTGCGCGTCCCCGAGGAGTACGTCGGCGCGGTGATGGGCGATCTGAACAGCCGGCGCGCCAAGGTGCAGGGCATGGAGCCCCTCGCGCGCGGCGTGCTCATCCGCGCCGTCTGCCCGCACGCGGAGGCCATGACCTACGACGCCGATCTCCGCTCGCTCACCCAGGGCGTCGGCTACTTCACCATGGAGCCGTCGCACTACGATCCGGTGCCGCCGCCCATCGCGCAGAAGATCATCGAGCGGCGGAGGGCCGAGGGGAAGGTCAAGGGCGTCGAGGAATGAAGCTGCCCCTCTGCCCCGGCGGCGCCGATCGATGGCGGGGTTGAGGCGGCGAGCGGGCGGGCGAGCGAAGGGGTGGGCGCGAGTCGCCCCCGGTCGGGGTGCCGTCGTCCTGCCTAAGGCGGGCGTTCTGGCATAGGATGGCCGCGCCTTGCGCTCGTACCTGAGACTCCTCGCCTTCGCCGCGCCGTACAAGCTGACCCTCGCACTGGCCATCCTGTGCATGGCGGTGCTGTCGCTCTCGACCGCCGCGTACGTGTACCTGCTCGGGCCGGTGCTCGAGTTCCTGTTCCGGGGCGACCCTCACGCGCTCGCTGGCCTCGCCCGGTTCCTGCCCGCCTCGTGGGACGTCGCGGGCCAGCTCGCCCGGCTCGACCGCACGGCCGTGCTGGGCGTGCTGCCCGCCATCATCGTCGCCCTGGCGATGGTGAAGGGGGTCGCGTACTTCGGGCAGTTCTACCTCATGGGCATGGTGGGGCAGCGGATGATCGCGGACGTCCGCCGCGCGCTGTTCGACCACCTCCTGCGGCTGTCGCCCGACTTCTACGCGCGCCGCCACTCGGGGGACATCCTCCAGCGCTTCTCCGCCGACGTGCTCTCGGTGGAGAGCGCGGTCTCGAACGCCATCCCGAGCTACCTGCGCGACGGCATCACCGTGATCGTGATGCTCGCCTCCTGCTTCCTGCTGGACTGGCGCATGTCGCTCGTCGCGTTCGGCGCGGTGCCGGTGACGCTGCTGCCCGTGGTGCGGCTCGCGAAGCGGCTCAAGCGCGTCACCGGCCACGCGCAGTCCACGGCCGGCGAGCTCTCGGAGATGGTGCAGGAGGCCGTGAGCGGGATGCGGGTCGTCCAGGCGTACGGCATGGAGCGGTGGGAGTCGGGGCGGTTCTCCGACGCGAACCGCAAGCTCATCCGCATCCTGCGCCGCAGCTACCTCGTCCGCGCGTTCTCCTCGCCGCTCATGGAGATCATGGGCGCAGCCGGGCTGGCGGCGGCGATCTGGTGGGTGGGCGGGCGGATCCTCGCCGGCGAGCTCGAGCCGGGGAAGTTCTTCTCCTTCGTCGCGGCCGTGCTCCTCCTCTACACGCCGGTGAAGCAGCTCGGGCGCGTCGGGCAGATCGCCATGCAGGGCGCGGCCGCCGGCGACCGGATCTTCGAGATCCTCGACACGCCGAGCGCGGTGCCGGACGAGGGGCGCGATCGGCTCCCGCCGTTCTCCCAGGCGATCCGCTACGAGCGGGTGACCTTCGCCTACGGCGACCGGCCGGTGCTGCACGGGCTGGATCTCGAGATCCGCAAGGGCGAGGTGGTCGCGCTCGTCGGGTCCTCGGGCGGCGGCAAGACCACGGTGGCGAACCTGCTGCCCCGCTTCTGGGACGTCTCCTCCGGGCGGATCACCGTCGACGGGAAGGACCTCCGCGAGGTGACGCTGGAGAGCCTGCGCGCCCAGCTCGCGCTCGTGACGCAGGAGACGGTGCTCTTCAACGACACCATCCGCGCCAACATCGCCTACGGCCGGCCGGAGGTGTCGCTCGCCGAGGTCGAGCGGGCGGCGCGCCTCGCGCAGGCGCACCAGTTCATCGAGGCCCTGCCGCAGGGCTACGAGACGCGCGTCGGCGAGAGGGGCGTCCTCCTCTCGGGCGGGCAGCGGCAGCGCATCGCCATCGCGCGCGCGTTCCTGAAGGACGCGCCCATCCTGGTGCTCGACGAGGCGACGAGCGCGCTCGACGCGGAGAGCGAGCGCGAGGTGCAGCGCGCGCTCGACTCGCTCATGGCGATCGAGGGCGGCCACCGCCGCACGACGCTGGTCATCGCGCACCGGCTCTCGACCGTGCGGAACGCCGACCGCATCGTGGTGCTCTCCGGCGGCCGCGTGGTGGAGCTCGGCACGCACGCCGAGCTCGTCGCCCGCGGCGGGGAGTACGCGCGCCTCCACCGGATCTTCGAGGGCGAGGCCCGCGCCGAGGCGCGCGCCAGCGCCGGCTAGCCCGTGAAGCGGATCGTCTCGCTCGCCGTCGTCCTCCTGATCGCCGCCTACGGGGTCCTCGCCGCGACGTCCTGGCGGGAGCGCGCCCTGCGGCGCGCCGCGGCGGTCCACGTCGACGCCGCGCGGGACGGGCTGCGGGGCGCCTACCACGTGCACACCACCGCGAGCGACGGCCGCGGCTCGCTC
Organism: Anaeromyxobacter sp. Fw109-5; assembly: GCF_000017505.1. Taxonomy (NCBI): domain Bacteria; kingdom Pseudomonadati; phylum Myxococcota; class Myxococcia; order Myxococcales; family Anaeromyxobacteraceae; genus Anaeromyxobacter; species Anaeromyxobacter sp. Fw109-5. Next base: position 2,993,758 of record NC_009675.1, on the reverse strand, counting down.
GCGGAGGTCGTCGCGGCGGCGCGGGAGGCGGGCCTCGACTTCGTCGTCGTCACGGACCACAACGTCCGCGCGCCGGAGCGGCCGCAGTACCTCGAGGGCGTCCTCGTCGTGCCCGCGACCGAGGTGTCCACGCCGTTCGGGCACGTGGTGGCGCTCGGCGTCCCCCGCGCCCTCAGCCGCGAGGAGCGGGAGCGGGACCCGCTCGGCACGATCGCGGCCCTGGGCGGGCGGGCGGTGCTCGCCCACCCCTTCCACCCGCGGCGTCCGTTCACGGGGTGGGGGAGGGGCCCGTGGCGCGGGTTCGAGATCGTCTCCAACGACACCTCCTGGTCCCGCGTCGTCGCGGATCGGGAGGCGGGCAAGCTCGTGCGCGCCGTGGCGTCGCTGCCGTGGGACGGGGCCCGCGCCGTGCTGGCGCTGTCCGACGATCCCGCCGACGAGCTCGCGCGCTTCGACGCCGAGAACGCGGCGGCGCGCGCGGCGGGCGACGAGCGGGTGCTGCTGTGCTCGGCCGACGCCCACGGCTATCCGGGGTACCGCGCGGCCTTCGAGGCGTTCTCCATGCGCGTGCCCGCGGCGCGGACCGGCGACGCGGAGGCGGACGCGCGCGCGGTGACGGCGGCGCTCCTCGACGGCAGCGCCGCGTGCGTGTTCGACGGCGTGGCGCCCGCCGCGCGCGTGAGGCTCGTCCGGGCCGACGCCGGCACGATCGCGCTCTCGCTGGGCGGTCCCCCCGATCCCCGCGCCCGCCTCGCGCTCTTCCGCGACGGCCGCCCGGCGGGCGACCTCGCGCCGGGCGCCGACGGCGCGGCGTTCCGCTGCGACGGCGCGTGCCCGCCCGGCGACTACCGGGTCGAGGCCCGCGTCGACGGCCGTCCGTGGATCTTCACCAACCCCCTGCGCATCGAGTAAATAGCGCCCGACGAGAGGTCCTCCTGCACGTCGTCTACGTCATCGCGAGCTACGCGCTCTTCCTCGTCACGCTGCCGGTGCTGCTCACGCACCGGAAGCTGCGCCACGGCATCGGCCAGCGCCTCGGGCTCTACCGGCGCGGCCTCGACCTGGGGCGGGGAGCCCCCCGCATCTGGCTGCACGGCGCGAGCGCCGGCGACCTCCTCTCGCTGCAGCCCATGATGCGCGAGCTGAAGCGGCGACTGCCCGGCTCGTGCATCATCGTCACGACCATCACCAACAGCGGCCTCGAGATGGCGCGCAAGAAGCTCTCCGAGGCGGACGTGGTGCTCTACGCGCCGTACGACCTGTTCGGCGCGACCCGCCGCGCGGTCGCGGCGCTCCGCCCCGACCTCCTCGTCCTCGAGTACACCGAGATCTGGCCGAACCTCATCCGCGCCGCGCGCAAGGCCGGGGTGCGGATCGCCCTCACGAACGGCCGCTTCAACCCGGCGAAGCTCTCGCGCTACCGGGCGATGTTCCGCGCCATCCGCAACCCGCTGCGCCGCATCGACTGCTTCCTCATGCGCTCGGACGAGGAGGCGGAGCGGGCCCTCGCGCTGGGCGCCGCGCCGGATCGCGTCTGGGTGACCGGCAACACCAAGTTCGACGCGCTGGTGCTCGACGGCGCGGAGGGAAGGGAGCAGGCGCTGCGCGCGGAGATGGCGCTCGATCCGGCCGCCCCCACCTTCATGGCGGGCTCCACGCACGAGGGCGAGGAGGAGCTCGTGCTCGGCGTGTACAAGGGGCTGCTCGAGCGCCACCCGCTCCTGCAGCTCGTGATCGCGCCGCGCTACGTCGAGCGCTCCGGGAAGATCATGGCGCTCGCGGCGGAGGCGGGCCTCTCGGTGCGGCTGCGGAGCGGCGGCGCCGCCGCCGGGCACGCGCAGGTGACGATCCTCGACACCATCGGAGAGCTCTCCCTCGCGTACCGGCTCGCCACCCTGGTGTTCGTGGGCGGGAGCTTCGTCACCCGGGGCGGGCAGAACGTGCTGGAGCCGGCGGCGCAGGGGAAGCCCGTGCTGTTCGGGCCGCACATGGAGAACTTCAAGGACTCGGTGCAGGTGCTGCAGGGGCGCGGCGGGATCCAGGTCGCCTCCCCGGAGCAGCTCCTCAAGGTCGCCGAGGAGCTGATCTCCCGGCCGGACCAGCTCGCCGAGCTCGGCACGCTGGCGCGCGGGTCGGTGACCTCCATCCGCGGCGCGAGCGCCCGCAACGTCGAGCACATGCTGTCGATCCTCCCCCGGGCCAAGGCGGCGGTCGCGTGAGGGAGCCCGCGAGCATCCTCGTCGTGCGGTACAGCGCGCTCGGCGACGTCGTCCTCGCCACGAGCGTGCTCGAGCCGCTCCGCCGCCGCTTCCCCGGGGCGCGCGTCGAGTGGGTCACCGATCCGCTCTACGCGCCGCTCCTCGAGGGCCTGCCGGAGCTCGCGCAGGTCCACCGGCTCGCGCGCGACGGCGCGAACGGCGCGTGGGCGCTCGCCGCCCGGCTGCGCGGCCGCTTCGACGTCGCCATCGACCTGCAGCACAAGGCGAAGAGCGTCCTGCTCGCGCATGCGGCCGCTCCGATGCGCGCCGCCTTCCGCCGCCGCTCGGCGGCGCAGGCGCTGCGCTCGGTGTTCGGGGCGGATCCGCCGCTCGTCCGCGCCCACCAGACGCACCTCTACGCCGAGGCGCTCGCGCCCTTCGGAATCACGGAGCCGGGGCGCACGAAGGTCGCGCTGTCGCCGCAGGCGCGCGCGCTCGCGGCCGACGCGCTCGGCGGGGTGGACGGCTCGATCGTCGCGATCGCTCCCGGCGCGCGCTGGGCGACCAAGCGCTGGCCCGCGGAGCGGTTCGCCGCGATCGCCGACGCGCTCTCCGCCGACGGCCACCACATCGTCCTCTGCGGCGGGCCGCCGGACCGCGACGCGTTCGCCGCGTTCCGCGCCGCGGCGCGATGCCAGGTGGCCGCGGACCTCTCCTTCCTGCCGCTCGACGCGCTGGCGGCGGCGCTCGCCCGCGTCCGGCTGCTCGTCGCCTGCGACTCCGGCCCCGTCCACCTCGCGACGGCGGTGGGGACGCCGGCGCTGACGCTCTTCGGTCCGACCTCCGCGGCCCGCTGGGGGCCGCCCGCGCCCGGGCGGTCGCTCTCCCTCGCGCTCTCGTGCGCGCCCTGCTCGAACCACGGCGGCGACTACTGCCCCGAGGGCCACCACCGCTGCCTGCGCGACCTCGCGCCGGAGGCGGTGCTCGCCGCCTCCCGCGAGATGCTCGGACGATGAGCGTCGTGGAGCGGATCTGGTGGGGTCACCGCGCCGCGCCGGGCGAGGCGGTGCTGCTCGCGCCGCTCCTCCTCGCGGAGGGGCTCTTCCGCGCGGGCGCCGCCGCGCGCGGCGCCCTCTACGACTCCGGGCTCCTCGCGCAGGCGCGGGCGGGGGTGCCGGTGATCTCCATCGGCAACGTGGCGGTCGGCGGCGCCGGGAAGACGCCCGCGGCCATCGCGGTGTCGGCCCGGCTGGCCGCGCGCGGCCGCCGGGTGGCGGTGCTCTCGCGCGGCTACGGCGCCTCCCGGCGCGACGCCCGCGTCGTCTCCGACGGGGCGCACGTGCTGCTCGGCGCGGGCGAGGCCGGCGACGAGCCCGCGCTCCTCGCGCGCCGCCTCCCGGGCGTGGCGGTGCTGTGCGGGCCCCGGCGCGCCGCGCTCGCGGCCACCGCCGTCACGACGCTCGGCGCCGACGCGCTCGTCCTCGACGACGGCTTCCAGCACCGGGCGCTCGCGCGCGACCTCGACGTCGTGGTCCTCGACGCGGCGAACCCCTTCGGCAACGGGCACCTGCTGCCGCGCGGCCCGAACCGCGAGCCGCGGGCGGCGCTCCGGCGTGCCGGGCTCGTCTGGCTGTCGCGGGTGGATCAGGCCGACGAGGTGGCCCTCGAGGCGCTGCGGGCGCTGGCGCTCGAGGCGACGGGGCGCGCTCCGGTGGAGTCGCGCCACGCCCCCGTGGACGTCGTGGACGGGACCCTCGCGCGGAGCCTCGGGCGCGAGGCGCTGCGCGGGGCGCGCGTGCTGGCCCTCTCCGGCCTGGCGCGTCCGGGCGCCTTCCGGCGGACCCTCGCGGATCTCGGCGCCGAGGTGGTCGGGGAGCGCGCCTTCCCGGATCACCACCGGTTCACCGACCGCGAGCTCGACGAGGCGCTGCGGGCCGCCGAGGCCGCGGGCGCGCGCGCGGTGACGACCGAGAAGGACGCGGTGCGCCTCGCGCCGGCGCGCGCCGCCGATCCGCGCCTGTGCGCCGTGCGCATCGACGCCGAGCTCGTCCGCGGCGAGGACCACCTCGCCCAGTCCCTCGACGCCGCGCTCGCGCGCGGCGACGTCCTCTCCCGCAGCGCAGGGTGACCGCATGCGCCTCCTCGGCTGGATCCTCTCCCGCCTCCCGCCCCGCGTCGTCGCCGCGCTCGGCGCGGCCCTCGGCTGGCTCGCCTGGCAGAGCCGGATCCGCCGGCGCGTCGTGCTCGACAACCTGCGGCTCGCCTTCCCGGAGAAGACCGAGGCCGAGCGCCGCGACATCGCGCGCCGCACCTACCGCAACTTCGGCCAGATGATCCCCGACTTCTTCCGCGTGCCCTCGCTGCCGCGCGAGGCGCTCGAGGGCATCTTCGTGCACGACGGGTGGGAGAACTTCGAGGCGGCGCGGGCGCTCGGCAAGGGCGTCATCGCCGCGACCGCGCACTTCGGGAACTTCGAGGTGCTCGCCGCCGCCCACACGCTGCGCGGCGTGCCCATCACCATGATCAGCCGCGAGATGGGCAAGTCGGGCGCGAACGACCTCTGGCGCAAGGCGCGGCTGCGGGCCGGCGTCGAGGACCTGGTGGTCACGAAGGGCAGCACGCTCTCGGCGGCGATCCGCTCCCTCAAGGCGGGGCGCGTGCTCGGCTACGTCATCGACCAGAACCAGCCTCGCCGCCGGGCCATCTTCCCCACCTTCTTCGGCGTGCCGGCGGCGACCGCGGCGACGCCCGCGCTGCTCGCGATGCGCACGGGCGCGGCCGTCGTGTTCACCGTCTCCGTGCCGCTCGGGGACGGGCGCCACAAGGTGGTGATCGAGGGTCCGCTCGCGCCGCCCGACACCGGCGACCGCGACGCCGACGCGCTCGCCTTCATGCAGGCGCTGAACGACCGCCTGGAGCACTGGATCCGGCTGCACCCCGATCGCTGGTACTGGCTCCACCGCCGGTGGAAGACGCGGCCGGAGGGCGAGGGGGCAGGGGTGGGCGGGGCGGCGGCCGCCGCCGCATTGACGCGCCCGGACGGCGCGCGGTAGGAAACGCGCGTGCGCCGCCCCCGTGAGAACCTGCTGCCGTCGCTCGCCGGCCTGCTCCCTTCGTTCGAGCGGACGGAGGTGGTGGTCGTCGGCGACTTCGTGGCGGACGAGTACGTGTACGGCGAGACGGAGCGGATCAGCCGCGAGGCGCCGGTCCTCATCGTGCGCTGGGAGTCGTCCGAGCTGAAGGCGGGCGGGGCCGGCAACGCCGCGCAGAACCTCGCCGCGCTGGGGGTGAAGGTCCGCGCGGTCGGCGTGGTCGGCGACGACCGGCTCGGCGCGGCGCTCCTGGAGGAGCTGGAGGAGGGCGGCATCGACGTCTCGGGGCTGATCCGCGTCCCCGGCCGCGCCACGGAGGCGAAGACGCGCATCCTGGCCGGTGGCCGCTCCACCCGTCGCCAGCAGATGATCCGCCTCGACCGCGCGCCCCGCGAGCCGCTCCCGGCGGTGATCCAGCGGCGGATCGTCCGCGAGCTCGAGCGGCACGGGAAGGGCGCGAGCGCCGTGCTGGCGAGCGACTACGGCTCGGGGACCGTGCACCCGGACGCGATCGAGGCGCTCCGCCGGCTGAAGCGTGGCGGCGTGCCGGTCTGCGTCGACTCGCGCTACCAGCTGCGCTCCTACACCGGCCTCACGATGGTGAAGCCGAACGAGGTCGAGCTGGAGGCCGCCTCGGGCGTGCCCCTCGGCGAGCCGGGCGCGCTCGAGCGCGCGGCGCGAACGCTCCAGCGGCGCGTCGACTGCGAGGTGCTGCTCGTCACGCGCGGCCGCAACGGCATGTCCGTCTTTCGCAAGGGGCTCCCGCCCGTCCACGTCCCGGCGCACGGCAGCCAGGACGCGGTGGACGTGACCGGCGCCGGCGACACCGTCGCGGCGACCTTCAGCGCCGGGCTCGCGGCGGGCGGCGACCCCGTCACCGCCGCGCGGCTCGCGAACGTGGCCGGCTCGCTCGTCGTGCAGAAGCCGGGCACCGCCACCGTCTCCCGCGAGGAGCTCGCCGCCGAGCTCCTCCGCCCGTGAGGCCCGCGTGATCTCCCCGAAGCGCGTGACCCTCGCCGAGCTCCCCCGGGTGCGCGCCGCCGCGAGCGCGGCGGGGCGCACCATCGCGCTGGCGAACGGCGTGTTCGACCTCTTCCACGTCGGCCACCTGCGCTACCTGAAGGGCGCCCGGGCCGAGGCCGATCTGCTCGTGGTCGCCGTCAACAGCGACGCCTCCACGCGCGCCAACAAGGGGCCCGGCCGGCCGATCGTGCCCGAGGGGGAGCGCGCCGAGATCGTCGAGGCGCTCGGCTGCGTCGATCACGTGGTGCTCTTCGACTCGAAGGACGTGGTCCCCGTGATCCGCGCGCTCCGCCCAGACGTGCAGGTGAAGGGGACGGACTACACCCCCGACACCATCCCCGAGGCGGCCGAGGTGCGCGCCTACGGCGGGCGCGTCGCGGTCGCCGGGGACCCGAAGGACCACTCCACCACCGAGCTCATCGGCAAGCTCGAGGCGACGCGGCGCTAGGCGCCCGGGTGTCGTGCGGGTCCTCGAGCTCCTCTCCTCCGCCTGGTGGACCGGCCCGGCCGAGCCGATGGCGTCGGTCGCGCGGGAGCTCGCCGCGCGCGGGCACGCGGTGGAGCTCGCGGTCGAGACGCTCCGCGAGGGCAACCTCGTCGCGCGCCTCCGCGCCGACGGCTTCACGGTCCGCGACGACCTCGCGCTCTCCACGAAGTCCGGCCCCGTGCGCTACCTGCGCGACGTGCGCCGGCTCGCGGCGCTGGCGCGCGGCGGGGTGGACGTGCTGCACGCGAACTTCTCGCACGATCACGTGCTCGCGCTCCTGGCGCTCCGCGATCGCGAAGGGGCGCGCGTCGTGCGGACGGTCCACTCCGCCCGGGCCCTCGCGCGGGGCGGCCTGCAGGGCGCGGCGTTCAGGCGGACCGACGGGCTCGTGGCGGTGTGCGAGGCGCACGCGCGCGCCCTCGTCGAGCGCTCCGGCGTGCCCGAGGCGCGCGTCCTCGCGACGCGCGGCGCGGTGGACGCCGCGGCCTTCGCGCCGGCGGGGCCCGACCTGCGCGAGGAGCTCGGCATCGCGCCGGGCGTCCCGGTCGCGGGGATCGTCTCGCGCATCAAGCCCGGGCGGCGGCACGAGGAGCTGGTGGACGCCTTCCGGACGGTCGCGGACCGGCTGCCGGAGGCGCGGCTCGTGATCGTGGGCAGGGGCGAGGGCGAGGAGGCGATCCGCGTGCGGGTCGCGCACCGCGGCCTGCAGCGCAACGTGGGCTTCGCCGGCTACCGGACCGGCGACGCGCTCGCCGCGGCCTACCGCACGTTCGACGTGAACGTGCTGCTCGCCGAGGGCAACGACGGCACCTGTCGCGCGCTCCTCGAGGGCATGGCCGCGGGGCGGCCCGGCGTCGCCTACCGGTTCGGCGCTCCCGCCGAGGCGATCGTCGACGGCGCGACCGGGCTCCTCGCGCCGGAGGGCGACGTCGCCGCGCTGGCGGACGCCCTGGTCGAGCTCCTGGGCGCGCCCGCGAGGGCGCGGGCCCTCGGCCGCGCGGCGCGCGAGCGGATGAAGACCGCCTTCACCGAGGCGGCGCGCGGCGAGGCCGTCGCAGCGTTCCTGACGCGGATCCTCTCCTTGCCGCCCGCCGGACGCGCGGCGTAATCTCCGCGACGGAGGTGTCCATGGCGCTCGCGCCCGAGCTGAAGGAGATCCTCGCCTGCCCGCGCTGCAAGGGTGACCTCGAGTTCCGCGAGGACGTCCACGAGATCCGCTGTCACCGGTGTCAGCTCGCCTTTCGCATCGAGGACGACATCCCGGTGATGCTCCTCGACGAGGCGCGACCGCTCGGCGTCCGCCCGGCCGGCAGCTCCGGCGAGGGCGGCGACGCGCCTTGACGGTCCCCCAGGGCGACGCTACGGTCCGCGCCCATGCGTGCTCCCGGGGTCGAGCGATGATCCGCAGCATGACTGGCTTCGGCGCCGGCCACGGCGCCGCCGCGGGCGAGGAGCTGGACGCCGAGATCCGCTCCGTCAACCACAAGTTCTGCGAGGTCAAGGTCCGACTGCCGCGCGAGTACGCGGCCCTCGAGCTCGAGGCCGCGAAGCTCGTGAAGGAGCGGCTCGCGCGCGGTGGAGTGGACGTCTCCATCCGCCGCGCCGCGGGGGTGGGCGGGCTCGCCCCGCGCGTGGACGTGCAGCTCGCCGAGGCGTACGCGCGCGCGTTCGCGGAGCTGCAGGCCCGGCTCGGCCTGGCGAGCGGCGCCACCCTCGCGGACATCCTCGCCGCCGACGGCGTCGTCCGGCTCGACGAGCGGGAGGTCGATCTGGAGGCCGGGCGCGAGGCGCTGCGGGCCGCGCTCTCGACCGCGCTGGACGCGCTCGTGGAGATGCGCGCGCGCGAGGGCGCGGCGCTCGCGCGCGACCTGTCCGGCCGCCTCGACACCATCGAGGCGCTGGCGGCCCGCGTGGCCGAGCTCGCGCCGCAGGCGGTGGAGCACCACCGCACGCGTCTG